>JAFQCX010000001.1 GCA_017416245.1 Oscillospiraceae bacterium
CATATCAGCTCGAACAGCTTCGGGGGGATGAGGTCGGTATCGGCGAGGTCTGCCACGGTTAGATGCTTTGTTCCGATGCAGAGGTCTTTGGCACAGCAGAAAAGGGCGTATCCGTTTTCGTGGATATTCTTGAGCCGGATATCCGCAAAATTGATGCTGATCTTTCCCACGTGGCGTTTGGACAGGTTCCACAGACGAAGGTCTGCGGTCAGAAGGTACAGAGCTGCCATCATTGCATAGTCCTTCTTATCCTTTTTCTGATGGCTTCCTCGAATTCGCTTTGGTGCTTTTCGTTCTTGTATCGCATAGGGTTCATCTCGCTTTCTTTCAGATATTTGTTGAGACGGTGTCGGAATCGTCTGTGATAGATTGCCTTGGTGGTTTCGGTCAAGATCTCTCGGTGGGTTGCCGTTCCGTCCTGTATTCGCAGAATGACAAGCGGTTCTGTAGGACGGCTGCCGACGATGACGACACCGTGGCCTCTTGGTTTGAAGTTAGGAATGCCGACCATCATTCGCTCGTAATATCGGTCGGAGTGGTTGTCGCTGAAATACATCCGTGTGGGACTCCTTTCTCTGTAAACAGAAAAAGCCCACGGTTTTGTTTGGGGTTCAAAACCGTGGGCTATATATTTTCTTACATATTTAATATTGGGTTTTCGCCGTCATCGAAGGTGGGCGGATTATCCTTTAGGTGCGGATACGCCGTTTGGAGCTTCTCCATCAGCTCCATGAGACCTCGATCCTGTTCGTAAGTCAGCGACTCGCAGTTATCTCTTGCGAAGGCTGCACACTTGAACAGTTCCTCGGCTTCTTCTTTGGTGAACAGCTTATTGTCATCGACGAGTCCGGCACGGACGGCGAAGTTCTCCTTGGATGAGAGGTAGTCGGGTGAGTAGTCGCCGTGTGCAAGATATCTGCCGCCGTCTGACTGCCGCCAGCTACAGAACATGAAGCCGTGCTTTTGACTGTACATTCCGGCGAACACCACGTCGCCGTACTCAGATAACTTACGGTAGTTCTGCACGTCCTTCGGTTTCATCTGTGGGGCTGACTGGTAGAGGCCGACATACTCTCGGACGGTTTCAGCATCGTCCGTAAGGTGGGAGAATACCTCACGGGATTCGGGATCAGTGAGATCCTTGCTGTTGTAGAACATAAATCCTTCGGGGTTGATTGCGGTCAGATGGACTCCTTTGTGCGAGATTAGCAGGAGCTGGTCTGCTTCGTCATAACTTGTGATGCATCCGTAGTGCTGCGCCTTGCGCTGCATTTCTTCTTGGTATATGGTCATTTGGTTACCTCCTGATTTTCATAAAAATGGGTACAAAAAAAGCACATGGATTTGTTCTTATCCATGCGCTCGGTGGCTTGTATTCGGTTTTGCGAGAGTTCAAATCTCTCGGTTTAGGCAAAATAGGCGGTTTTCATCTGTCATTCTACCTTTGTGTTTTTTGACCGTAAAAACGGCGAAAACCCCGATAAAATCGGGGTTTTCTGTGGGTGCATCTATTTTATGCAACCCTTTTGGCGGAGAAGGAGGGATTTGAACCCTCGATACCCTTTTGGGGTATACACGATTTCCAATCGTGCGCGCTCGGCCAGCTACGCGACTTCTCCATAGCGACCGCGATTGCAGTCAGCCTGTGTATAATACTCCATTTGTCCCGATTTGTCAACCCCCATTTTACAGAAAAGTCTGAAATATCAGTTGACATTACCTATATTTACGGATATAATGTTAAAGCTAAATAAATGCTAGTGTAGCACAGTCGGTAGTGCATCTCACTCGTAATGAGAAGGTCGCCTGTTCGAGTCAGGTCACTAGCTCCACAGACCACCCAGCCCCATTCGGGGTTGGGTGGTTTGTACTGTGTCCTGACTCGAACAACTAAATGCGACGCGAACGAGCGTCGCCGGCGAGGGCTTGACCGAGCCGAACATTTATTTTTCACATCGTGAAAAATGCAAACGTGTCAGGTCACAGCTCCATAAAATATCCCACCCTTTTGGGGTGGGATATTTTTCATAATCTTATATCTCTTGTCTGCCCTCCAGAGCACGGGAAAGCGTTACCTCATCCGCATATTCCAGCTGGCTTCCCACGGGCACACCGTAGGCAAGCCGGGTAACCTTAACCTCCATAGGACGCAGTAGGCGGGAAATATACATCGCGGTGGCCTCCCCTTCTGTGTCCGGATTGGTCGCCATAATTACTTCTTTAACATCACCTTTGGACACCCGCATTAACAGTTCCTTGATGCGGATATCATCCTGAGTAATGTGGTTTAGGGGAGAAATCACACCGTGAAGCACGTGATAAACGCCATTAAACTCACGGCTGCGCTCCATTGCAATCACATCCCGGGGCTCGGCAACAACACAGATGACACTGTGATTACGGGAAGCATCATCGCAAATAGGGCAAATCTCCCTGTCCGTCAGATTCTGACAAACCGGGCAGGTATGGACGGTATTTTTTGCCTCTATAATCGCATCTGCAAAGGCCTGTGCATCCTGAAGCGGTAAACTCAGCACGTGAAACGCAAGCCGCTGAGCCGTTTTTCCTCCCACACCGGGAAGGCGCGCAAACTGGTCAGCTAAATCTTGCAGCGCTGCGGGAAAATACTGCATAATGCCTCCTTAGAACAGGCCGCCCAGATTCAGACCGCCGGTAAGCTTGGACATATTGTTTGCAGAATCCACATCAGCCGCGCGAATCGCCTCATTCACCGCAGCAATCACCATATCCTGCAGCATTTCCACATCGTCGGGGTCAACGGCCTCGGGATTGATTTCCAAATTCATCAGCTCGTGCTTGCCATTCACCTCGGCCTTTACCATACCGCCGCCGGCTGTTGCAGAAAAGGTCTTTGTTTCCATTTCTTCCTGCATACGGAGCATCTCCTGCTGCATCTTCTGCGCCTGCTTGATCATAGCTGCCTGATTCATTCCACCGGGCATACCACGAAATCCACCTTTTGCCATTTTCTTACTCCTTAATCTTTAATATTGATCACATTGGAATGGTCTCTGCCAAATTGCAGAAGCTGTTCCATCTGTTTATTGGTAGCATCGGACTTATCGGACACCAAAACTCTTACGGGGTGTCCTAATTTTGCGGATACCTTTCTGGTTACCAGTTCCAGCACCTCAGGCTTATCCACAACCTCTTTTGCAAATTTATTTGCGCAGGAAAGCACCATGGTATTCCCCTGCAATACACCCTGCACAGGACCATTAGGCGCAAAGAAGCCAGACACAGGAGGCTTTAGTTCCTTTCTGACCTGCATACACACATCCGTCCAAAAACCGGCTGGGGCCTCGTCTACTGCCTCATAAGCGGGTATTCCTGCGGGGATCTCCTCCACAACAGGCGCGGGCTGCTCCTCAACCACCGTTTGAGAGACGGACACGGGTGCAATTGCGATATCGCCGCTGTTGACCCTATCTTCCAGACGGGTCAGGCGGGTGTTCAGACTTTCCGCGTCAAGTTGCAGTTCGGGCTGGCAGAGATTCACAATGCACAGCTCAGCATCCATTCGACGGCTTGCGCTTCTTATAAAGCCTGCGGTTGTTTTTTGGATCAAGTCCAGCATCCGCACCAGCTCCGCAGATGTAAACCTTGTGGAAAGTTTTTTTACTTCCTCATCGGTAGCAACGCCGGAAAGCATTCCGATCGCCTCTTTTGGCGCAGATTGCATCACCATAAAGTCACGGGTCAGGCAGGCAAGCTCATCCAACAGAGCTCCCATATCCTTACCTTCGGCATAAAAGCGGTTTAGTAAAGACAGAGCCTCCCCTGTGTTATGATCCGCAATATGTGCCATCAGCTTGCCACATTCCTGTATTCCCGCAATACCCAGGCAGGAATAGACCTTGTCCGCGGTCAATTCGCCGGTGGTAGCAGATGCACATTGATCCAGCAAGCTCAAGCCGTCACGCATACCGCCGTCAGCCAGACGGGCCAGCACACGGGCAGCGGTATCGTCCAATTCAATTTTTTCCTCATAGGCAACGTACTGCAGCCGTGCAGCAATATCCTCCTGGCTGATTCGCCGGAAAGAGAATCGCTGGCAGCGTGACAGAATCGTTGCAGGAACCTTATGCAGTTCCGTGGTAGCCAAGATAAAGAGCAAATGCTCGGGTGGCTCTTCAATAATTTTCAGAAGCGCATTAAATGCGGAAATGGACAGCATATGCACTTCGTCGATGATATAAACGCGCATTTTCACCTGCGAGGGTGAATAAATCGCATCATCCCGCAAATCACGCACGTTATCCACACCGTTGTTGGATGCGGCGTCGATCTCCAATACATCCATACAGGAACCGGAGTCGATCGCCAAGCAGGATTTGCAACGGTTACAGGGATTTCCATCCTGCGGATTCTCGCAGTTAACCGCCTTTGCCAAAATCTTGGCGCTACTGGTTTTACCTGTTCCCCGAGAGCCGGTAAACAGGTATGCGTGGCTCAGACGTCCACTCTGTATCTGGGTTTTCAGAGTTTGCGTCACCGCCATTTGGCCAACCACATCGTCAAAGGTCTGTGGTCTATATTTTCGATACAGCGCCTGATACATAAACAAATCCTCTCTACGTAAAAAGCCGGCTCATAACAAGATCGCACACCCACATTTGAACCTGCACAATGCCCGGTATCCCTGCAGCCAGCTCAGAAACGGCAACCCTGCGGCACACAGAAAAGTCCGCTTAATGCTGCTTGGTTCCCCACCTGACATGGTTCACGGGATTCTGTTGCGCAGGACCGTTCCTTCAACACCGCTTACAAGGTCCGGACGGCACTGATACAAGCCCGGGTGTAGGAATTCATCCCTGCTATAGCGGATTGCAGGTACAGGGCACCGCTATCTCCCCGACTAGTGCGACCTTGTTATAAGCCGGCTGCCATAACAAGGGTATCTCGATTTTTAGTTTACCTTGGACTCTACGAAATCTGCCAGCTCCTGGAAGGTAGTGATCTTCTGATCTTCCATTTCCAGCTCTACGCCCAGTTCAGACTCCAGGTCCATAATCATCTCAACAATGTCCAAAGAGTCAATGCCCAGACTCTCGAAGGTGCTGCTGGGAGTAATGTCATCAGGATTCAGGTCCAACTGCTTTGCTGCATAGGATACGAGTTTTTCGTACATATTTCTTTCCCTCCAATAGGTTTTACTTTATCTTAGTGTATTTTATTACAAGCAGGTATGTTTGTCAATCAAAGTTTTTCACTGCCATACCGGCGCAATAGGCTGTTGCCCACGCAATTTGTAGATTAAAGCCACCTGTATAGGCATCGCAATCTATGATTTCGCCTGCAAAATACAAGCCTTGAACCAGTTTAGATTCCATCGTTTTCGGATCGATTTCGGACACTTTAATGCCGCCCGAGGTAATGATTGCCTCTTCCACAGGCCGTTTTCTTAAAACCGTCAAGGGAAATGCTTTCAGCAGCTCCACAAGCCCTCTGCGGTCCTGCCTGGTAAGAGAATTGGCCTGCAAATCTGCAGGTATTCCCAGCAGTTTCAGCACCACAGGTATCATTGAGTGAGGCAGCAGGTCAGTCAAAGCATTTTCCATACTGCGATTTTTGTAGGTTTCCAAATCCCGCAGGATTCTGTCATTGAGCTTATTCTCATCCAAGGCCGGCTTCAGATCCAGCAGAAGCTTACAGCCATCTCCATTCAGGTGTGCGCTGGCACTGAGAACAGTTGGCCCGGAAACACCAAAATGGGTAAAGAGGAGCTCGCCAAAGTCCTTATAAAGCAGTTTTCCCTTTGCGTTTACCAGTTTCACGCCAACATTACGAAGGCTTAACCCCTGCATTTGTTGGCAGACATCTCCATCGATTTCCAGCGGGACAAGGCTTCCCTCAAGTGCAATGACTGTATGACCTAAGCGCTCTGCCATACGGTAGCCATCCCCTGTTGAGCCTGTGCTGGGATAGGACACGCCACCGGTGGCTAAAATCACCCTGCGAGCTGAGTAAGTTTCTGTCTTTGTTTTGACACCAGTCACACAGCCATCGGTTGTGAGGATCTCAAGTACCCTTGCCTTTTCAACGGCTATTCTATGCCTGCGCATCTCATCTTTCAGGCAATCCAAAACGGATTGGGATTTATCGCTAACGGGAAACACCCGGTTGCCACGTTCTGTTTTCAGTTGGCAGCCACGGGTTTCAAAGAAGTCCATTACCTGTGACGGCGGGCATTTCTCCATTGCGCTATATAAGAATCTGCCGTTACGGGGAATGTTTTGCAACACCTCATGGGGTGTGCAATTATTGGTTACATTACAGCGGCCTTTTCCGGTGATGAGCAGTTTTTTGCCCAGCCGTTCGTTTGCCTCCAGCAGAAGTACCCTACTTCCCTGCTCTGCTGCTGTAATTGCAGCAAACATTCCTGCAGGCCCGCCACCAATTACGATCACATCCATGTCCATACTATCTACCTTTTCAGTTGTTCCACTTCATCAGTTGTCAGCTGGCGCCATTCGCCCAAGGGGAGTTTCCCTAACATAAGATCACCCTCTGCGATCCGCATCAGACGCTTGACCTTCATACCAGCCATATCGCACATTCTGCGGACCTGTCGGTTTCTGCCCTCGTGAATCACCACTTCCAACTGAGCATTGCCCCGTGTGTCAGCAGTTATGCACCGCACCTGCGGCTTTTTAATGATATACCCATCAAGCTCAACAGGCTTGCCAAGCTGCTCCAGCGCCTCAACAGAATATCCCGTCACATAAACGCGGTAGGTTTTGTTTACCTCGTGCCTGGGATGCATAAGGCTGTTGGCAAGGTCGCCATCGTTAGTCAGAATCAAAAGTCCCTCTGAATCCATATCCAATCTGCCTACAGGATACACACGGGTAGGACAGTCCGCCACTAAAAGCGTAATATCCTTTCTTCCCTTTTCATCGGAGAGTGTTGTCACGTAGCCTCGTGGCTTATTGAGCATAATGTACGTGTATTCCGTGCCGGACGGGAGCGGTTTCCCGTCCAGCAGAATATGATCGATCTCAGGGTCTGCTCGCTCTCCCAGAAGGCAAACACGACCGTTACAGGTAACCCGTCCGGCCAAAATCAGTTCTTCTGCTTTTCGCCTGGACGTGATTCCCCGTGACGCTATAATTTTCTGTATGCGTTCGGTCATGATCTTCCTCCTTTCAAAAGCTTTTCCCAAATAGATGGTTTCTTTATTTCCTCTACTTCTACGGTCTGCCCGTATACCAGCGGAATCTCCCCCACAGGCTTTCCGTTTAAGCAGACATAGGCATTGCCTGCCTGCTGTGCCTGCGCCACAGGCGCATATACAAATCCAGGCTTGGAAAGAACGATTTCAGGCTCTTCCCCCGGCGCCAATGAATAAGAAAAATCCTCGGATGCAATCAGGGTTACGCAGGTATCCTCACCGGAAACTATCGGAATTCGACCTATGCAATCCCCTTTTTTTACAATTTGACGGACTGAATAGCCTGTAAATCCTGTTTCCATAAGGCTTATATGGTCCTGCCAATCATTGCCGTCATTCATTGTGACACAAATCAGTCTGCGTCCATCGCGGGTACAACTTGAAACCAAAATACGCCCTGCCTTTTTGGTAAATCCGGTTTTAACACCGTCAGCCCCCTCCAGCAACCACAGCAGTTTGTTGTGATTTCGCAGGCTGCGACCGCCGGCCATTACAGACTTAGTTGAAACGGTTTTATAAAAAATAGGATTCTCCATAGCATATGCAGATAGAGTCGCCATATCTCTTGCGGTGGAATAGTGGCCCGGGCTATCCAACCCATTGGGATTTACAAAATGGGTATCGTGCAGGCCCAGTCTGTGGGCCTTGTCATTCATCAATTCGGCAAAGCCCTCAACTGTACCGCCACAGTAGATCGCCAGCGCAACGGCAGCATCGTTGCCGCTGTGCAACATCAGCCCGTACAGAAGCTCCTGAACTGTCAGGACTTCGCCCTCTTTCAGATACATAGAAGAGCCTTCGATCCCCACGGCTTCCTTTGGGATCCGCACTCTGTCCAATACATTCACCTGTTCGCAGACAATGAGCGCCGTCATAATTTTGGTTGTGCTTGCGATCAAGCTCTGTTTATCCGGCTGTTTGCTATAAAGAAGTCTTCCTGTCTGTCCGTCCAGTAAGACAGCACTGCCGGCAGAAATTGCCCTACAGGGAAAAACCAGGCTGGCAGCCAGAAATGCAGCTGCCACCCCGGCAAAAAAACGTTTCATATCCATCACCCTCAGGTAGTTTCCCCCGGGCAGGTTGCTTTATTCTGCTTTTTTCTCCATACGGGAATCAATAAAGCCGGTAATCTTATCCAGTGTATCGGGAATCATTTCCACAAGGCGGTCTGCTGTGGTGTTAGCCGGCGCTGCTACGGGCAGCATCCGCACACTGCCGTCCTTAATTACCAAAAAAGCAACAGGGGTAACCTTCACGCCGGCGCCTGCGCCGCCACCAAAGGGATTTTCCTTCGTATTGGGGTGTTTGGACACAAAATCAGAACCGCCACCGCCAAAACCAATGCTGATTTTAGAAATAGGAAGAATGGTAACGCCATCATCAGTTTTTATCGCTTCACCTACCACTGTGTTTGCATCCACCATTTTTTTGATCTCATCAATGGTGCTGGAAAGCATATTGGAAAGATTCAAATTCATAATTCGGCACCGCCTTTTCGTAATTTTTTCAAATTCATCAGTTGTTTTATGATTTTTAAACCGTGCACTGACAACAACTGCAGGGCACGTATGATCGTAATGGTTGCATCCAATCGGGCATAAATCAGCGTTTCTTCTGCCAGGAAGTCGCATTCCACCTGAATGTTTCGTTTCTTGATTACAAGAAAACGCTCCAGCTGCGGAATCAAGCTACCGACAGCAGCCCAGGTTCTGCCGTAGTTCACTGCCAGGTCACTGGGGTCACTACCTGCCAACACAAGTCGAAGTTCCAAATTCTTTACGCGGATTTTCTTTCGGAACTCCTCGAGAAATTGCAGGATCGTCTGCGCAACAGGCTGGAAATCTCGGAAGCTTCCGCCCTTAGACCGGCTACTGTCTGTCGCGCTTGTCTTTTCCTGTTTTGCGCTTTTCTCTTTCTTATTTCCCGGGAAAACCCGAAGCTTAAATGGTCCGATCAAAAGCCAAACACCGGCATTGGATCGCCTGTAGATCGCGCAAAATCCCAAAGGAAGGAAAAGCAACGCCAGAAGGGCTAGCAATGCAATCAGCCAGCCCATATCAGACTTCCTCCATTGTCATTTGGTTGGGGTCAACCGGCTCTTCTATCACTTCCGGCTCACCCAGGTTCACCTTTTCAATAGCCGGAAGCTCCTCCAAAGAGGACAGGCCGAAGGTACGCAGGAAATTGGGTGTTGTTTTATACAAAATAGGGCGACCGGGTACATTCAGTCTGCCCGCATCCTCGATAAGCTTTTTATTGAGAAGGGCGCCGATAGAATAGCTGCTGTCCACACCGCGAAGCTGTTCCACCATAGCCTTGGTAGCAGGCTGATAGTAGGCAATAATGGTCAGTGCCTCCAGCTGGGATGCAGAAAGCTTGGGCGGCTTGCGGGTCTCCAGCGCCTGTGTAATATACTCAGCCATCTCGCCGGAGGACACCATTTGGTAGCCATTCTCCAGCCGCAAAATACGAATGCCCCGGCGGTTATAGGCCAGGTCATTGGCAAGGGCATCGGTAGCTTCAATAATGTCCTTTGCGTCTGATTGCAGCACATTGGCCAGCTGCGCGATCTCCACGCGCTCACCTGCAGCAAATAAGATGGCTTCAATGGCCCTCTGTAATTCAATTTGTTCCATTTTCGTCATCTCCTTGTTTTGTGAGTGCTGTTTCATCTATCAATCTTACATTGGGATTTTCGCCGGAAACGTCATCCTCTAATGTAACGGAATTGGTTTTGCACAATTCCAGTATTGCCAAAAATGTGGCAACAATTTCAGAACGGGTGCGACTTCCTTTAAATAAGCTCTTTAGCTTTTGGACACCCCGCAGGATCAGGTTATGGATCAGTTCCTTTGCCTTTTTGGTCACAGGGTATGGCTCTTTGCCAACGATTCCCTTAAAGTTCACTGTTGGGGGCGGCAGACGGCGCTGATTCCGCTGGGTGATCTCATCCAACGCCCAAAGCATATCCATAACATCGTGCTTATAGCGATAGGTCTCATCCCGGCGCAATGGCTCCGGCGCCTTGGTAAACAGGCAGCGGCCAATATCATTCATCGGCTCCAAAACTGTAACCGCCATACGAATTTGATCCATCGCCTCGTGACGCTGGCGCTCGATCAGCGACTGGCGAAGCAGATCCAGCTCTGTTTCAGCCTCGATCGCCTCAGCGGTGGAAAGCAGCATTTTGGTCTTGATCAGCATCAGGTGAGATGCCATGGTGATAAACTCACTGGCAAGCTCGATATCCAGCCGCTTCATCTCCTCCAGGTATGCCAAATACTGCTCCAAAATCGCCGTAATGGAAACATCCTGAATCTCTATTTTGTTTTTACTCAGCAACAGAAAGATTACGTCCAGCGGACCTTCAAAGTCCTCCATCAGCTCGCTTTTGGTGTGGACGATACCTTCCAAGCGATATTTTGGTTCTGCCATAGTCGCTCCTTGCCCATACTTTCACATAATATTGACTTATTATACCAAATAAACCTGTATCCTGCAAGTATTTGTAAAAATTTTCACACATATTGCAATTTTCGACAGGTTATGCTAAAATATAGAAAAACGCTGGAGGGATAAAAATGGCACAAAAACCCAACCGCTACAAAATTATGGAACGCTATATGACCTTTGCTTTATGTCTGGACGCGATTTTGTTTATTCTTTATATGATCGTTGCCGGGAATGGTATTATCTGGCTTAAAGTTATTCTGACTCTGCTGTGCCTTGCCCTTTCCGGCGCGCTGCTTTGGTTTTTATATGTAACCAGGGAGCTGCTTCGGCAGCGCAGTCTGTGGATCACTGCCGGCGCAGGCGCGATTGCAATATGTCTGCTGTTTTCTCTGCTTCTTAATTTCCCCAGTCCCAACAAATATAAACAGGCAGATCCTCAAGAGGGCTCCGCATATCAAGTTATCGAACAAATTTAATATAAAAAGGACGTGTCGCAAAACACGTCCTTTTCATTATGCCTTTTTGTTTTTCTTTCCGGCGCAGCCATTACAATGTTCACAGTTGCCACCGCAGCCGGGTTTGTTCTTTCGCAGCAGAACATATAGGCAGTAGCCGGCAACCAATGCAAGTATCAGCAAATCGTACCATTTCATAGCAGCACCCCAATCTGATAAACGATCAGCGCTACCAGCCAGGCAACCACGCATTGCATCACCACTGCGCCTAAGGCTTTCCAGCCGGAGTTGAGTTCTCTGCGAATGGTTGCAACAGCCGCAACACAAGGCGTATACAGCAGGCAGAAGGTCAAGAAGCTACAAGCAGACTCTGTTGTAAAGATACTGTGCAGCGCCGTTGTTAACTGCTCTGTACCCACGCCCAATATGACGCCAAAGGTACTGACGACAGCTTCCTTCGCAGTAAAGCCGGATACCAGCGCAGTTACCATCCGCCAATCACCAAAGCCAAGGGGCGCAAAAATCGGTGACACCACACGGCCCAAGGTTGCCAGTATGCTCTGCGCGCTGTCTGTAACTACATTCAGCCGTATATCAAAGGTCTGCAAAAACCAAATCAGTACCGTAGCCACAAAAATGACAGAAAATGCCCGCTGTAGGAAATCCTTTGCCTTTTCCCACATCAATAGGATAACGCTTCTTGGCGCAGGAAGCCGGTAGTTCGGCAGTTCCATTACAAAGGGCACAGGATTGCCCTTGAAGGCGGTATTTTTCATAAGCAGCGCAACCAGAACGCCAACTGCCATACCGCCAAAGTACAGCGCCAGCATCACCAGCAGCTCTCTGCCGGGAAAAAAGGCTGCTGCAAATACCGAATAGATCGGGATCTTTGCTGAACAGCTCATATAAGGCGTCAACAAGATGGTCATTTTTCTATCCCGGTTGGAGGATAATGTTCTTGTGGCCATAATGCCCGGAACGCTGCAGCCAAAGCCAACCAGCATAGGCACAAAGCTTCTGCCGGACAAGCCGATCTTTCTTAACAGCTTATCCATTACGAAGGCCACACGTGCCATATAACCGGAGTCTTCCAGCAAGGATAAGAAGAAGAATAGCACAACGATCAGCGGCAGGAAGCTCAGCACGCTGCCCACACCGGAGAATATACCGTCAATGATCAGGCTATGTACGATGGGGTTGAGCCCATAGCGTGTCAGCAGGTCATCTGCCAGCAGCGTCAGTCCATCAATGGCATAGGCAAGCACATCTGACAGGAATGCGCCAAACACATTAAACGTCAGGAAAAATACCAAACCCATAATTGCAACGAACAACGGAATTGCAAAATAGCGGTGGGTCAGGATCCTGTCGATCTGCATACTTCTGCGGTGTTCCTTGCTCTCCTTAGCCTTCACTACGCAGTCTTTACAAACAGACTCGATAAAGTTATATCGCATATCCGCCAATGCGGCATTTCGATCCAGCCCCCGCTCAGATTCCATTTCGATCACGGAATGCTCGATCAGTTCAATTTCGTTCTGGCTCAGCTGCAGCAAGTCACCAAAGTCCCGCTCTCCCTCAATCAGCTTCATCGCGCAGAATCGGCGGGAGATATCAACCATTGTTGCGTGGTCCTCAATAATATGACTTACCGCGTGAATACACCGGTGAACAGGTCCATCGGGGCAGAAATCCTGCACTTTTGGCAGAGTCTTGTTCTGCGCAGTTGCGATTGCCGTTTCCATCAGCTCGGAAATGCCCTGCTTTTTTGCAGCGCTGATGGGCACAACCGGTACGCCAAGGGCTTTTACCATCTTCGCAACATTTACACTGCCGCCGTTTCCGTGGAGCTCGTCCATCATATTCAGTGCAATTACCGTAGGAACACGAAGTGTCAGCAGCTGCAATGTCAGATAGAGATTTCTCTCAATATTTGTGGCATCTACAATGTTAATAATGCCATCGGGCTTTTCCTTCAGAATAAAATCCCGGGTGACGATTTCCTCCTGAGAATAGGGACGGATAGAGTAGATTCCAGGCAGATCCACCACCTGGTGTTCGGTGTTGCGGATGTAACCGACTTTTTGATCCACAGTTACACCGGGGAAATTTCCCACGTGCTGATTGGCGCCTGTAAGGGCGTTGAAAAGCGTAGTCTTGCCGGAGTTTTGATTTCCTGCCAATGCAAAAATCATTTCACTACCTCCTGCAAGCCAATCATTTTGGCATCCTCCCTGCGGATCGTCAGTTCATATCCCCGGACCTGGATTTGGATGGGATCTCCCATAGGGGCAACCTTTTGCAAAAGCACACTTGTCCCTGGGATCAGCCCCATATCTAAAAAGCGTAAGCGCAACGCACCCTCTCCACCTACTGTGGAAATGATGCCTTGTTGCCCTATTTGCAGATCATTAATTGTCATATTTTCCTCCTTGAGTTAGCACACACTAACATTAGCATATTTATACTACCCCCATTGTAATTATTTGTCAATAAAAATACGCACCTGAAAGATTTTTCAGGTGCGTACGGGAAATCATTCATTACCGATACTGGTAATATCGTAGGGTGTCGTCTGATAGACGAAGTAGTTGAGCCAGTTTGAGAACAACAGGTTTGCGTGTCCCCTCCAGCGAACAATGGGCGCCTGGGTATCATCGTCATTGGGATAGTAATTCTTAGGAACTGCTATAGGTAAACCTGCATTTTTGTCCCGCAGGTATTCCTTTTCCAGAGTGTCGGGGTCGTACTCAGAATGTCCTGTGATAAAAATGTGCCGTCCCCGCTTGCTCATCACCGCATAGACGCCTGCCTCCTCGGAGGATGCCAAAATCTTCAGTTCGGGAACTGCCTCAATTTCTTCCCGCAACACAGTTGTATGGCGGGAATGGGGCGCCCAGAAGTGATCGTCAAAGCCACGCAGAAGTATGGAACGGGGATAATCCCGTGTGTGCTCAAACACGCCAAACAGCTTTTCGTCCAAGGGGTGTTTGTCGATCCCGTAATGGTAATAAAGGCCTGCCTGCGCACCCCAGCAAATATGGAAGGTGCTATGGACGTGGGTCTTGCTCCACTCCATAATTTCGCACAGCTCCTGCCAATAATCCACCTCTTCAAAGGGAAGATTCTCCACCGGAGCGCCGGTGATCACCATGCCGTCAAACTTTCTGTCCTTCAGCTCATCAAAGGTTTTATAGAAGGTCAGCAGATGCTCCTGGGCGGTATTTTTTGCAATGTGGGTCCTTGTGTGCATCAATTCCAACCGCACCTGCAAGGGGGTATTGCCCAGCAAGCGGCTTAATTGGGTTTCCGTAACGATCTTTGTGGGCATCAGATTCAAAACCACGATCTCCAAAGGCCGAATGTCCTGCGTGATTGCTCTGTTTTCCGACATTACAAAGATATTTTCCTGCTGCAGAATGCTGGTAGCAGGCAGGTTGTTGGGGATTTGGATAGGCATAGCGTTTCCCCCTTTCGACAGTTTTCACTATTCTACAAAATTATTGCGGGTTTGTCAATTCTGTCCGTAGTCTTTCAGCACTGTTTCGGGGTAATAGTGAGATAGGATCTGCGCATAGTTTGCTCCTCTGACCGCCATTGCCTCTGCCCCGTACTGGCTCATACCCACACGGTGTCCGAATCCCTTCGTCACAATATGCACGCTGTCGCCAATTGGCGTAATGGTAAACGCTGTGGAACGCAGACCCAGCACCTTGCGCAAATCCGTGCCGGGAAAGGTTTTACCTGCTATCACGATCGTGTCCACACCACCGCCATTTGTGTAGGTAACGCTTCCAAACCACGTTGCAAGCTGTCCTTTCGGGTCAATGCCCAGCAGTTTAGCAAACTCCTGTTTTGTAAATCGCACCGAATCGGTATAATGGGCAGCTTGTTCCTCTCCCGGGCTGTCCACTGCCTGTAAATAAGGAATCTCTGCGCCCCAAACCGCAACTGCATCCTCTGTTCTGCCTCCCGAGCAGGAAAAATATGTTGCTTCAATCAACTGATTATGGTACGTCAGTATTTGATATGCAGTTTCGTTTACTGCTGATGTAACTTTATCCACTGTTTCCTGCCTGCCACCCTTTGCCAGGTAATCATCAATTCCGCAATAGGCTTGACAGCAAACAGAGTCCATACAGACAGCTCCACTATGCTTTTGCGCGGTTGATTGCCGCTTCAATGCATAAGTGCGGGCGACCACAGCCTGCGCTTTCATTGTTTCTTCATCAAAGTCTGCCGGCAACTCCCCCAGCAGGACACCCACTACATATGTATTCAGATCCATAGCTTCTATTTCTGACGCGTCATTTTGCACATTGATTTTGTGTTCCACGGAGTACTGTGGGAGTGTTTGCATATTGCTTGACTCTGTGGGAGAAGTCTGTATTGGCGGCCTTTTGTCTTTATGCAAATACCACTTTTCCGCAACAGAAAAAATAAGCCCCGGAAGAGCCAGACCCAACACAAACGCCATCGGCCAAGATTTTCCTTTCATTTGCATCACCACATAATATTTTACATTTCATACAAATAAAAACATGACGGATTCTGTTGGGGTATCCCAGTTTTCCTTGACACAATAGTCCTTTGTGAGTATAATTAATGTGATATTTTATCGAAATGGAGCGAACCATGAAAAAATCAATTCGAATTATATTACCGATTGTGCTGGCGCTTGCAATTATCATTTGCACTGGCTGGTATCTGTTTATATATGACCGCGCTTTCACCCGTGACGTTCTGCTGCACACTGCCCGGTATTTTGAAAGCAGTGGAAATCATACTGTATCTGCCTGGTTTTATAACCATGCCTATATGCAGGCCGGTGACAGCGATGCGGTCGCAATCGAACTGGCTGAGCAGTACAAAGAAAGCGGCAACTACACAAAAGCAGAGTACACCCTCTCCCACGCCATTTCCGACGGCGGCGGAGTTGATGTATATGTTGCGCTTTCCAAAACCTACGTGGAGCAGGACAAGCTGCTGGACGCTGTAAATATGCTTGATAACGTTACAAATAAAGACGTTAAAATGCAGCTGGATATGATGCGCCCTGCCGTACCAACCAGCACGCCCGACCCTCTGAGCACCGGTGCCTACTACACCCAATATATTACCGTAACGATCTCGGCTGATAGCGGCAAGCTTTACGTCAGCCAGGATGGTGAATTCCCCTCTGTGAAAGAAGATGCCTACTCTGAAGGCATTACATTAAAGGATGGCAAAAATATAATTTACGCTGTTGCAGTGCTTGATAACGGACTTGTCAGTCCTGCCGCAGTTTTTGGCTTTACCGTAGGCGGCGTTGTTGAACAGGTACAGTTTGCAGACACTACTATGGAATCTGCTTTCCGTAAATTGCTGGAATTAGATGCAGAAACGCCCATTTATACCAATGATCTGTGGACGATCAAGGAGTTCTCTGTTCCTGAAAACGTCACATCCCTTGCGGATCTGCAGCACCTGGCATTTTTGGAAAAGCTGGATATTCACAGTGGTGCTGCCGACCAGCTTACCAATCTTTCCAAGCTTTCTAACCTGAAAGAATTGAGCATTACAGATACCGCTATCAGCGCGCAGGAGTTATCCGTTATCGGTGCGTTGCCCAGCCTTACCAAATTGTCCATTCGGGGATGCGGCCTTTCCACCACTGCAGGTCTTGAGCAGGCAAAGAGCCTCACGCACCTGGATTTGAGCAACAATGCAGTGCGTGACATTGCACCCTTGAGCAGTCTTCAAAAGCTGCAGGAAGTGAATCTGTCACACAACGCTGTGAACGATTTGTCTGCCCTTTCCGCTTTGAGCGCGATCACATCCTTGGATGTATCCTACAACAACCTTGAAACGCTCTCCCCTGTCACCACACTATCCGGCCTCAAAAAGCTGATTGCCGGAAATAACGCTCTCAAAGATGTGAGTTCCTTCCAAAATTACACTGTCTTAGAGGAACTGGATCTTTCTAACAACACCGTAACCGATGTTGCGCCTCTGTCCGCCTGTGTTGCATTGCGAGAGTTAAATCTATCCGGCAATACCATAAAAGACATTACCTCTCTATCCAAGCTTACAAAGCTCGAAAACTTCAACTTCTCCAACAACAAGGTTACAAAGCTGCCCCAATGGAGCACCGATTGCGCGCTCGTGAACATCGACGGCTCCTATAATCAACTGGATACGCTGGTACCTCTGCAGGGACTAAAGAAGCTGAACAATGTCTTTATGGATTATAACAAGGGTATCACCTCTGTAAAGGCGCTGGCAAGCTGCCCTGTTCTGATTCAAGTAAATGTCTACGGCACAGGCGTTCGTCAGGTCAGTGACCTTACTTCCCAAAGCATTGTGGTAAATTACGACCCAACTAAATAAGCCAAAGCGGGATGACCATTGGTCATCCCGCTTTATTATTCGGAATCTTCCTGTTCAATTTCAGCAAGTAGTTTTTTATCCTGTTTGCCGGACAGATCCAGCTTTTCATACATATCGGGTCTGCGTTCGCGGGTACGGCGAATGGACTGTTTTCTCCGCCACTGGGCGACCTTTTCGTGATTGCCGGATAAAAGAATTTCCGGCACTTCCCTGCCGTGCCACACCGCGGGGCGGCTGTACTGGGGATATTCCAGCATACCGTTAAAGTGGCTTTCGTCCTCAAAGCATTCAGGATCTGCCAGCACGCCGGGTACCATACGGCAGATAGCGTCTGTCATTGCCATTGCGGCAATTTCTCCGCCGGTGAGCACGAAGTCACCTAATGAAAGTTCCTCGTCCACACACTCATCAATGAACCGCTGGTCGATCCCCTCGTAATGGCCGCAGACAAATACGATGTTCTCCAGCTTGCTCAAGCGAATAGCGTCTGCCTGCTTGAAGGTCTTTCCACAAGGCGACAGATAGATGGTATGCACAGGACCGCCAGCCTTATCGCAGACTGCCTCCCAGCAGCGGTACAGGGGGTCTGCCTGCATCACCGCGCCACGGCCGCCGCCGTAGGGGTAATCATCCACCTGCATTTGCTTATTGCTGGTGTAATCCCGAATTTGGTGGGTTTCAATGGCAATGAAGCCACGCTCCTGCGCCCGCCCCAAAATACTTTCGGACAACACATCTCCCACAGTTTCGGGGAACAGAGTCAGAATATCAATTCTCATTGCTTGCCATCCCCTCAATGAGCTTCACAACCATCTCATTTTTGTCAATATCCGTGGACAGAATAAACTCCTTCACCGCAGGAATCATATATGCGCCCTTGTCGATCACGTAAACAGAATTGCCGGGGTAATCCAGCACCTCGGTAATGACACCAATCTTTTTACCCTCACTGAAAACCTCTACGCCAATCAGTTCATCGCCGAAAATCACATCATTGCTGATGTCTTCGCGGTACAAACGAACAATTTTCCCGCGCATAGCCTGCGCAGACTCCATAGAATCCACACCCTGCAATTTCAGCAAATTGCAGGTTTTTTGCACACGGCAGGACTCAACTTTATATTCCACTGCATCAATGCAGCAACGTTCAAATTCACATAGCATTTCAGGGGAATCCAGCCAGGTCAAAACCTTCACCTCGCCACGCACACCGTGGGTGGTGACGATTTCCCCTGCGTCTATAAAGTTTTTTCTCATAGCATCCTCCAAATAACGAAATATGCGTGGCGCCAAGCGTCACGCATAAGCCGTTAATCCACGATTTCCACCGTGACTTTTTCGCCGGTGCGCTGGGCAACGGTTTTCACAATGGTTCGGATCTCTTTAGCAATCCGTCCCTGGCGGCCAATGACCTTACCCATGTCGCCGGGGGCAACACGGAGCTCCAGCACCTTACCTTCTTCGTCAGAAACTTCGGTCACTGTAACTGCCTCAGGTTCATCCACCAGATTCTTTGCCATATACAGCAAAAGCTCTTTCATTGGAACAACTCCTTACGGGTAATTACAGCACGCCGGCGTTCTTCAACAGGCCACGTACAGTGTCGGTGGGCTGAGCGCCGTTCTTAATCCAAGCCTGAACCTTCTCTGCGTCTACGTTGATAGTAGCAGGGTTAGTCAGAGGATTGTAGGTACCGATTTCCTCGATGCAACGACCGTCACGGGGAGAGCGAGCATCAGCAACAACGATACGGTAGAAAGGAGCCTTCTTTGCGCCCATTCTTCTCAGTCTGATTTTAACCATGGGATTTCACCTCCAAATTTTTTCTGAATAATCTATATCGCAAAGCTATTTGCTTAGAGCGAACAATTTATCAGAAGCCGGGGAATCCGCCGAAACCGCCGAATTTACCCATATGCTTCATCTTTTTGCCCATTCCCGGGCCGGACAGCTGCTTCATCATCGCTTTCATCTGATCGAAGGATTTCAGCAGTCTGTTTACATCCTCTACCTTCACGCCTGCGCCGTTTGCAATACGCTTTTTGCGGCTTGCGGCGATGATGTTGGGGTTTTCCCGTTCCTTGGGAGTCATAGAGAGGATGATCGCCTCTGTGCGGCCCATAGCCTTCTCGTCCATTTGGACGTTTTTAAGACCTGCGCCACCGGGAAGCTGCGCAAGAATATCCTGCATAGAACCCATAGACTTTAACTGCACCATCTGGTCGTAGAAGTCCTGGAGCGTAAACTTGTTGGATTTCAGCCTTTCCTCCATCTCAGCAGCCTTCTTGGCATCAAATGCCTGCTCGGCCTTTTCGATCAGGGAAAGCACATCGCCCATACCCAGAATACGGGAAGCCATACGGTCCGGGTGGAAGGTTTCAATATCCTCCAGCTTTTCGCCCATACCTGCGAATTTGATAGGCTTACCGGTGGTAGCGCGGACAGACAATGCTGCGCCGCCTCTGGCATCACCGTCCAGCTTGGAAAGCATTACAGAATCAATGTCCAGCCACTCATTAAAGCTCTGGGCGGCATTTACCGCATCCTGGCCGGTCATAGCGTCCACAACCAGCATAATTTCATCGGGCTTTACGGCAGACTTGATATTCTTCAGTTCTTCCATCAACGTTTCATCAACGTGAAGACGTCCGGCGGTGTCAAGAAATACCATATCGTGACCGTGCTGACGCGCGTAGAGAACTGCGTCTTTGGCAATCTGCACAGGGTCTGTCTGACCCTTTTCAAACACAGGAATTCCCAGCTTTTCACCGCAGACCTTTAACTGCTGGATGGCAGCGGGGCGGTAAATATCACAGGCCACCAGCAAGGGGTTTTTGCCCTGCTTTTTCATAAGACCGGCAAGCTTGCTTCCGTTGGTGGTCTTACCTGCGCCCTGCAGACCCACCAGCATCACAACTGTGGGGCCATTGGGATTGGTGGTAATATGCTTGGCCTCGCTACCCATAAGGGCGGTCAGCTCTTCATTGACGATTTTTACGATCATCTGCGCGGGACTCAGCGCTTCAAGCACGTCTGCGCCAACGCAGCGCTCCGACACAGATTTCACAAAATCCTTAACTACCTTGTAGCTGACGTCCGCTTCCAGCAACGCCATACGTATCTCACGCATAGCCTCCTTAACGTCGGACTCCTTCAGACGGCCTTTGCCTCTGAGCTTTTTGAAGGTAGCAGAAATTTTTTCGGTTAATCCTTCAAATGCCATTTTCTACTCCTCAATGGAATTTGCCGCGGCCGCAATTTGATCGGCAGCTTCCCGCACCAACGGGTCTGTATGGTCCAGCAGCTTTGCAACGCAGGATAAGATCTCCTGCATAGCGCTGCGACTTTGCAAATAACGGCGAACACATCCTGTCTTTGCCTCCATCTTCTGAAGATGGGCTTCGGCGCGGATGATATTATCGTGAACGCCCTGACGGCTGACACCCAATTCCTCAGCTATCTCCGCCAGAGAAAGGTCTTGATTATACCGAAGGTCTAAGCACATCTTTTGGCGCTCTGTGAGCATATCGCCGTAGTAATCAAACAGCAGCAGCATCTCAACTGCGTCCATAGATGCACCTCCTGTCAATCAGTTTACCTTTACACCTGCCATATCATACACCAAATTTATGGGCTTGTCAAGTATTTTTTCTTGTCAGCACATCATACCAGCGGGAAAGCTCAGAAACCCTGATAAATCCCAGCTTTTCGTACAGCTTTAAAGCAGGCGCATTATTAGATGCTACCTCTAATACTATTCTTTCTGAGAACAGGCTGCTGCACAGAGCCAGCATAACAGCCTCCCCTACCCCTGGCTTTGCGGCGATCACAGATTCAACCGTATCGCCGAATGCACTTCCTATGCCCAACAGTTCCCCATCCTTGTGGATAAAGTATCCGCCGCCGCGGGTAAGGAGCTTTTCCATATCCGCATTGGTCATTGTGGAGGAATTGGAAACAGCTTTCATTTTCTCATTATATAGATTCTGCCATTGATCCTTTGTCTTTTCGGTTACAGGAAACAGCGCGCAATCCGTTTCCTGAATTCCCTCACGAGAGCGACTCATTTTCAGTACAGACGTATACAAAGGATACTTTTCCAACATTTCGTGACCCGTGGCATAGATATGCCGCGCGCCTGCCATTTGGGCAAACTCTACACATTCCGTCAGCAGCTCCGTAGGTGCAAGCGAGTCTTGTATGGTAATATAGGCAATCCCTTTATAGGGCACTTCCTTAAGCACAATGCTTGCCACACCGTTTTCCGTTGTAAACACAGGAAAATCACGCATACTATCACCTCTTACTTTATCATAACATATCAGCATATTGCCGTCCAGCAGTATTTACACCGACTTCATTCGCTTTTTTTCGCAGAAAAAACGTGTATAATTAGGTAAAAACACATCATTTGGAGGCTTTACTATGAAAAGAATTATCGGCAGAAAGGAATATGACACCGAAACTGCTACCATTATTAAAAAATACACCTTCGGTCAGTTTGGGGATCCTGACGGATACGAGGAGATTCTATATCAAACGCCCGACGGATTCTATTTTATCTATGTCAACGGCGGCAGTATGTCAGACCATCCCCAGGAAGGAATTTACCGTTTATCCAAAGCAAAATTAGAGGAATGGCTGAAAAATCACAAGTAATACATCAAATGCCCACACTTTACAGTGTGGGTTTTTTATGTCTATATGTTGAAACGCCCGTATATCTACCTACAGAACACCAGACACTAGTTACACGAAAAATGGGAGGTATTGTTATGGACTCGATTTGGGTGCAGGATATGCCGCGTGTGCAGTTTGATACGGCAAAAGAAAACATAAACACCGATGTGTTGATCATTGGCGGTGGAATTGCAGGCATTTTATGCAAATACAAGCTAAAAAACGCCGGGATCGATTGCACGCTGGTTGAAGCCACAGAAATCTGCAGTGGAATTACCAAAAACACCACAGCAAAGATCACCCTGGGTCACGGCTCCCGCTTCACCGAGCACGGTGAACTGATCGACAACCCCGCGACGGATGACCGGCGCTGGTACAAATAAGGCTCTTTTCAAAGCACAAAACACCACCTTGTTGGGTGGTGTTTTGTTTTGGCATAGTGAGAGGGATTTGATTTTGGCTGGATAATTACTTTCTTTAACCAAAGTTAACCGTTTGCTAGTAAATAGCAGCCAATTCCAAACATTTACTTGCCACTTTTAACCGCCGTTAACCACCGTTTACTATCCCCGTAAGGGAAAAAATAAGGGAAAAACGCAGCATAGCAGGTACACAAAATATAATTATTCAACTAATCCGTATTTGACTTTGATGCGGTCAAGCTTTTCCAGCATAGGTTCAGCGGCGATGAGGATGAAGATAACCGTTGCGGCGGCGTGGATCAGGTCCATTGGTAGTCCGGATACATAGTAAGCCTTGAGCATTTCCCAGTTGATTGTTTGTGAATTGTACATCAGCGCAGCGGCGGGATTCATAATGCCGCCGTAGATGATCACTGCTGCAAACGCACCGAAGGTAGCCAAACTGCCACGGCTGCGACGCAGGAGACCTTTGCGAAACAGCACACCTGCCAGGAAGCCGATGATACCCATGCTGAACATCTGCCAGGGCATCCAGGGGCCTTGGGAGAACAATACATTTGACACTATCATGGTCACAGCGCCCACAAGGAATCCGGCCTCACCGCCGAGTGCAACGCCGGAGATGATGACCAACGCCAGCACCGGCTTGAACTGGGGCAGCATAAAGAAGGCAGACCGACCCGCGATACCAATAGCGCACAGCACAGCGATGGTCACCAATTCTCTTGCCTTGGGTTTGCGGCTTTCAAACACTAGGAAAAAGGGCACCATACATTCAATCAGCACCAGCATAGCGGTCACATTGTAATGCTGATTGCCCAGATACATTACACCGGCAAAAATGGTCAGCGGGATGCACAGCACGATCAGCACCGCGGCAACAATCGTGCGTTTGCTGAGTTTTCTCTGTTTAGCAGGAATTTGGAGCAAAGCAGAAGGAGCGCTTCTTCGACCAATGGATGCGATAAATACTCCCAAAGCAGCAACGAGCACCAGATATAGCGAAAGCTGCTGTTCTCCGGTGGTGCTGATGCCATCTTTGCCAATGAGTGCAGAAAGGTCTGTGATACTGGTGGCATAGAAGAACACCAGCATTGCAATCACCAGGGATACACCTGCCAAGAGTTTTCTCCATAGTGGCAGCGGCTTGGGTTTGAAGTTGACCGCCGTTTCCTTCGGTTCGAGCAAGACAGTTGCTTCGGGGATTTCCGGTTCTGCAGGTAGCTCACCACCGCAGCAGCCGATAATGTCAGCCACAGTCACAGCCTTGGGGATCAAGTGCCGTGCCATGCGGTTAGCCGGGGTGGTGTAGAAGCTGTTGCCGGAGAAGAACTCACGGGGTGTACCCTCTGCCACGATACTGCCATCAAAAAACAGACCGCACTTGTGGGCATATTCGGCACAGAAGGGTACATCGTGGCTGACCATCAGAATGGTTACTCCTTGTGCAACCAACCTGCGCAGGATCAAGGCGAAGGTTACCTTGAACTCTGCGTCAAAACCCTTGGTAGGCTCGTCCAGCAGCAGAATGTCGGGTGCGGTCAGCAGTACCTTCGCCAAAGCGGTGCGCTGCTGCTCACCACCGGAAATGTCATAGGGATGCCGATCCAGGAATTCCCGCAGACCGCAAAGCTCTGTGATCCGTGCAACCTCTGCGTCCTGCTTTTCTTTGGGGATCTTCTCGCCCCGGAATACCTCGTACAGATCCTCCCGGACGGTGCGTTTTACAAATAGGGTTTGTGGATTCTGGGGCAGGTGTCCAAGCTTGCCTTGTAAACGAACATCGCCACGATAGGCAGACCGCAAGCCGGAGATCACCTTCAGTGTGGTGGATTTTCCTGCACCGTTGCCGCCCAGGATGGCATAGAACTCGCCCTTGCGCAGCTTCAAAGAAAAGCCTTTCACTACATCCGGGCTATCCTTTTCGTAGCGGAACCACAAATCATCACATTCCAGCGTTACATCCTCTGGGTACACCGGGGGATCTTTTACGGCCAGAGGGAGAAGCGATTGTTCCTCTACGCGTTGAGAAAGGAAACTGCTGCCGTCACGGACGGTCATGGGGCAATCCAGCTTCGTTTCCACCGCTGCCCACACCCGCATAGCGGTGGGCATAGCCAGAAACATTCCGCTGCCCTTATCCTTTAACTGCAAGCCTACATTCTCCGGCTTGTCATCGCAGATAATAGCGCCCTCATCCATGACAATAACACGAGTAGCAAAGGGAAAGGCCTCCTCCAAACGATGCTCCGTCAAAATGATGGTCGTACCTAGTTCTCGATTGATCTTGCCCAACAGAGCCAGGAAATCAGCGGCGGCAATGGGGTCAAGCTGTGCGGTCGGCTCGTCCAGCACCAGCACACCCGGCTGCATCGCCATAACCGATGCAAGGCTTAGCAGCTGCTTCTGTCCGCCGGACAGCTCCGTGACATTCTTATAAAACCAATTCTCAATGCCAAAGAATGCGGCAATTTCCGCAACCCGGCGGCGAATGGTGGGGGTATCGTAGCCTAAACTCTCCAGGCCAAAGGCAAGTTCGTGCCAAACCTTATCGGTGACTACCTGGTTTTCCGGGGATTGGAGGACGTAGCCGATTTGCTGTGCCTGCTCCCGTTGGGAAAGTTCAGACAACAGCGTACCTTGATAGCGAATCTCACCGGAGAATAGTCCATGGGGTGTCAGACAGGATTTTAAGTGCCGCAAAAGGGTGGATTTGCCACAGCCGGAGGGGCCACAGAGGATCACGAACTCGCCCTGTTGAACTGTGAATGAGATATTGCAAAGGGCCTTTTTCTCGCCCTCCGGGTATGTAAAATCTACATTTTTGAATGAATAGCTTTCCATTTTCTCTCCTCTAAGTAGTTCAACACCACGGGCATCAAACACAGAATCAAATATACAAACTGAAAAGAAAGGGTTACAGAGTTCAAGCCAATATAGCGGATGCTGGGGAAATACCGGAATCCAAAGGCAGTCACGATCATACCTGCCAGCAGATAAAAGCCACAGAAACCCAAGTAGAGCAGCGCCATCTTATCCCGGTCATCAAAGCGGTAGATAGAAAAGGCGGTGCGGCCTTTCAGACCGTAACCCCGGCTTTTCATGCTGTCGGCGGTTTCAATGGCATTTTCCAATGCCCAGGTGACCATGATGGATAGCACGGTAATGGCGATCTTCGTTCGGTGCCAAAGAGAGCCCTGCGAAATATCTCTGCCGATGCTCCGCTGAGCATCCACCACCGAATCCATCTGCGCCTTAAACTTTGGGATAAACCGCAGGGTCATACTCAAAACCAAAGACATCGCCGGGATGATGCGACCAAAGAGATAGATAAACTTGTCGGAGGTAATGACCCGGTTAAAGTTCAGAAACCAGAGCATCACGGTAGCGATCATCACACCGGCAGACAGACCGTAAAGGATGCTCTCCAAGGTCAGCGGATTTCCTGTGGGGAAATACATCAAAATGGTGATACCCTCATGGCTGAAAGCAGGATTCATAAATGCCGTCAGCAGCATAATAGGCAGACACCATTTGAGGGTGAACAGCACCGCCTTTTTCCCTTCCGCCTGCACAGCATAAAGACAAGCGCAGATAAGAGATATCCCTTGCGCCAAAGGGTGATTCAACGCCATGGAGAAGCCAATCACCAAAGTAAAATACAGAAAGTTTACCAAGGGATGGTACTTTGAAAAACGATCAACCATACTCAAAACAGATTCTTTCCGCCCACATCGTTGCCCAGATCGCAGGTGTAGCGCCACTCTACTACATCGCCGTCTTGCAGCTGATAGCGGGAACAGCCGTAGTTGGGATACCAGCCGTTGACCCGGTACATCCAACCGGAGAGTGCGCCGCAATCAAATTCGTACAGATTGTGGATGCCTTCGATGTAAGCACTATTGTAGATGGGCGTCCAGGAGGACTCCAAGTGGATGCCCTTTTCTTTGCAGACCCGCTGCAGCACATTGAACACAGATTCTCCCTCATAGAAGCTGACGGTTGTCTTTGCCAGGATCGTACCTCCGGAGGGGACCTTTTCCAGCTTGTCGGGGTCTAACTGATCCAGATTATTCAAAATAGTGGAACACTCAATGGAGAAGGTACAAGTATAGGTTTTACCCTTGTCTACATCCTGATCTTCCGGCTCCACCGGCTTGGGTTTGCCTTCCGGTATTGGATCAGTAAGGTACTGATCCTTGCCCTGCGTTTCCTTCGGCTTAGTAGGTTCGGTAGTTTCTTCCGGCTCAGTAGCTACAGTCATCGGAACCGTTTCCGTTTCAGGTTCGGTAGGTGCGGTAGTAGGAACAGTTTCCTCCTTCGGTTTGGTGGGTGCAGTGGTAGAGTCAACCGAAGCTTCCGGCACAGAAGGCTCTGTGCTATGGGTTGGCGTTTGATCCTGCGGTATGGGATCAGGATGGATAACAAAGGTATCCACAGTGCCGTCTAAATTAAGGTTCAGAATCGTGCACTCACTGCCGGTTATAGAGACAGCTGTAAAAGCATTGTTACCTGCATAAGCAGTTGCGCTTTGAGCATCCCATTGCTCGTCCAAATAGATGGCCAGCGTTGCGGAAAAACCAAAGGCGTGTACTTGCCGCAGAGTAACTTGTATATTACCTTCGGCGGTTTTACTGATTTGTACGCCGAGATTGATCTCCCGGGCTTGCGCAATGTCGCTGCCAAAGACAGTCCACTCATATCTCAAATCGCCGGATTTGCCAACAAAAACGGCGATGGTATTTTCGTTTTTAATTTGGGCAACAGTGCTTTTTGATATCACACCGTCTTCAGGAATTTGCACAGGATCTTTTAAGTTCACGCTGCCAAAGTTTCCCTGACAGGCAGAAAGGAAAAGCACTGTAGCTATAATCAACAAAATGCAAAGGAATCGTTTCATAGTTCTCTCCAATCACAAATCCAGTACTTTGGATTTGTATGCAGGTGGCAGGACAAGCCTGCCACCTGCGGAATATTATTTTACGTATTTTTTCTTGCTCAGTGTCAAAACTGCCATGCAAGCGACAGAAATGACCATCAAGCTTGCACAAAGAGTAATCGGGGTATTGTCACCAGTCTTAGGATTGCTGGGGGTTACCGTAACTGCAGTATCCGTATACACAAGTGCATAGGTAGAGAAGCAATCGGTCTGGAAGGACAGCTTGCCGGTTGTTGCATCATAAGCCGTATCCAAAACATCTGTCTTGCCATCGTGTATGCGAATCACCTTGTAGGTACGGTTCACTTTGGAATCTGTATTGCGGAGATTTTCGGGCACAACCACGGTGACGGTAACCTCGCCGTTGGTTTCGGTGATCTTCACAGGCTCAGCGTTACCCAGTTTCTTGGACAGGGTAATATCCAGATACAGGCCTACGGTATTCTTATCAAGGGATTTTTCAATCAGCGCCTTGTCTGCAGCAGAAACATTTAGACCGATATCATCCACAGACAATTCGATACTGATGTTCACGCCGGCTGCTACCTGCTTTTCTTCTTCCTGAGTCAGCAGCTTATCGACAAGCTCTGTTGCAGGAATATCCAGCGCGCCGGTATAGGCATTTTCCTTTGTATCGGTGGTATTTTCCACCTTGCCTGCCCCGGTATTATTGCTGCGGAGAATTACGTCGCTCATATTGTACAAGGTGGTTTTTCCTTCCTTAAAGCGGAAATAGGAAACCAAGGCATACTGGCCCTGTTCGGTGGCCATACCATTAACACCACTATTGGGAACATGGGCAAAGCCGCCGTCTTCTACAGCAAATAAGCACATTGCATCTAAGACAGAAACGCCGTTCTTAACAAACCGGGGATCTGTCTCAGGGTCAATGCCCAATGCAGTCAGCGCCACCACCACCTGCGCGCAGGATTCTGTACAGACACCGTCTACAGCGCCGAAACCGCCGTTTGCCATCTGCTTGTTGCTCAGGCAGGTCAGCGCCTTATCCACAGCTGTCTTTACTGCATCGTTTGTTTTGTAGTAAGGAGCCAGCGCCTGAATAGCCATACCGGTCATATCCGGGTCCGCTGCCCGATTGGCAAGGTCCCAACCGCCGTCAGCAAGTTGCTTTTCCAGAATATAGGCTATCAGCTTTTCCCGGGTTGCCTGTTCGGTAGCGTTGGGGTTAATGGGAATTTCATAGTTGTGGGAATCAAAGGCGATCAACGCCCAGATAGGACCGTTGACACCCTGCTTGGGAATGTAAGTCATATCTGTCAGACCCATCAGCAGGTTATGGCCATCTACATTGGTCACATCGTAACCGGCGGCGGTCAGAGCAAGAATAATACGGGAATTTTCCGTGCTTTTAGATCTGTGAAGCTGCTCCTTGTCGTTAATTTCTGCTTTCACAAAATCTACAACATTTTTGTAATAACCCTCGGGGCATGCTTGACCAGCACGGATCAGATCAATGACCATCCATTCGCCACCGGTAGAGCCCACGCCGGGTGTGCCAAGACCTGCAATATACTTACCAGTTGCCTCATAAATTGCCTTATGGTCTGCCTTAGCCGCATGCTTGTAAAGCTCTGTTAACGCGCTTTCTGCTGCGGTCAAAACTGTGACATTGTCAACCAGCGCCTTCTGGGTATCGGTCAAAGCATCAAAAGCAGCGCGGGCATCATCAATCTTCTTTCCGGAGAAAACTGTTACCGTCCCAATGGTTGCAATTTGTTCTTCAACGGCGTCTGCTGCAGCCTGGTCTGCTGCAGCCTGGGCAGCGGCATCCTTTAACTGCTGCAATTTTTCTTCTGCAGTGGTCAGCGCGGCATAGTTGGAAACCATTGCCTTGCGAGTATCGTTCAGGGCATCGTAGGCTTCTCTTGCTGCAGTAATTGCAGCTTCCTTGGTCAAGTCCACGGAGCCAATGGAGGTGATCAAAGCTTCTACCTCATCGGCAGCCTCCCGGTCTCCCAACAAGGTGTTGTAGGTTTCCTGGGCTTCTTCCAGCAGTTCTGTCACCTCAAAATAGGCAAGAACCTCTTTTTCCATATCGGACAAGGCTTCGTAAAGTGCAGTCGCGTTACGGATCGCTTCGCCGCTTTCCAGGGTGATTTCCCCGTTGTCATAAATTGCAAAAATGGCATCCATTGCGTCTAAAGCATTGTCCGTCAGCAGAACAGGCTTGATATCCCAGCTGCCGGCAGTGTTATAAGCACTCTCTGATCCCAATTGGAGATAGAATTCAATGTATTCCTTACCGGTATCCTCGTCAGTATAACCAAAGCCGTAACCGGTCCAGCAATCGTTGCCAAGATCCCAATCCACATAGCCATCACCGGGATCATCGGCAAAGTAATTCTCACCGTTTACATTCCAGCCAATCACATTGCTGTCTGTGTAGAAATCCACATAGAGGATGTACTGGTCATAGTCTGCCACAGAAAAGCCGAATTTGACGTTATCACCCGCCTCGCAGGTGTCGTCCAGGTATGCAAAATCGGCCTCGTTCAGATTGTAGGCGATCATACCGCCATCATAAATAGGAGCGGTCAGATCACTCAAATCCAAGTTAAACTCCAGGTCAGGCACATTTACAGTAGCAAACGCCGGCGAAGAAACAACGCAGGGTTCACCGGTGCTGAAATAGGAATCGCACCAGTCATGCATACCTTCTGTTCCCTGTCCGCCGTTCACCCAAAGGTAATAGGTGCCGGGATCGGTGAAGGTAATGGACGCGCAGCCATCCGCATCGGTCGTAACACTGCCTATTTCATCGTAAAGGGTCGTGCCGTAGTAAACGGTGCAATCGGGAATATCAAGAAATGCAGTGGAATAGTCGCCACCCATACTTGCGCCGCCCTTAATCAGCTTGATATTAGTGGCATCTCCTGCCTGGGCAGTATAGGTATGGGTGATTTCGTCGTTTTCATCAGCAAAATACTGGAACCCAAAGGCTTCATCTCCATAAAAGCCCCAACAGCTATATCCGGCAAGGTCAATAAAATCACCGGGCTGTAAAACGATGTGATCTGATGTAGCGCCCCAACTCTCACTCTCCAGAGGATACGCACCATTTAAGTAATAGTTCAGGTTTTCGTCCTGTCCAAACAGACCGCCTGCAAAGTAGGTGCTTCCAGGCGTGCCTGAGAAATTAACCTCGCTCCAGCTGCCACCATAGAGATTTTCGTGTGCATAAATGATCAGATGCAGCGCAGTGATTTCATAACTTCCGTCGCCATCTGCATCATACAGATAGTCTGCCAAACCATACGCATCCAGATCGATCGTTGCCAGTTCGTCAAAAGAAACCGGGACATACGCCATAGGCTTGCCGGTTTGATCATTTTTATATATGCCATTAAAGCTTACGGACATATATACTGTACCTTCCTGCAACACTTCCACATTCGTTGCCAGGGCAACTGCAGGCAGCAGACCCAGCACCATCACAACTGCCAGGATCATACTCAAAAGTTTCTTGGTAATTCGCATTTCAGTTCGTCCTTTCTTACTGCGATTCGCTTACTTTCTTTTCCTTGGGCTGTTTCAGCCCGGCAGACTCCAACGCACGGGGCCACGGCCCAAGGTAAGCCTTGATTTGGGCGCAAGCAGCATTGTCGAAGTCTTTTTTTGTAGGGAGCCTTCCAAGCTCCGCAAACTTTTGTCGCAGAAGGTCCTCCGCCCAGGTCTTCTTTTCTTCCGGTGTCACTTGCATCCCTCCCTTACTGTTTTGTGGTTCTCCCGCAAACAAAAAAGTGCAACCCATTTATCCTCAAGTACGGATAAATTAGGTTACACTCTCCTGTCAAAGCGTGATAAACCCAATCGACATGGCAGGCTCTCTGACTTATGGCAAACGCCAAACACAGCAATGGACGGTTGTTCCGGTTTCTCACCGGATCACCTTACCGCATCGATAAGCAATATTCAGTTGGTTTGCGGGCTGTGACCGTCAGGGCAATCAGCAGGTCAAGGGGGATGAGACCCACACAGACGGTCACAGCAAAAAAGCTGCAGCAACCCTATACTGGGCCGCTGCAGCCGTTTTTTTCCGCAACAAAAAACCACAGGCTCCGTACTTGCAGACCCTAGTGTTTTTACCTCATTTGAGCAGTTCTCCTGGCTTACGCATCATAAGCTCCCACACAGCCTTCTCAGGACTGACCCAATGACCGACTTTCGTCTTGTGTGGGTGCCTCCACGCATACAGTGGCGGTACCGTCCGGGATTCTCACCCGGTTTTCTATTCTCCTACGGGGCTGTTACCGCGTCCGCAGGCACTCAAACGGAATATTTACTTGTAAACAGTATACACGATTGGTCCCCAAAAGTCAATCGAAAAAGAAGAAACCTTAATATTTAAGATAAATTGTAACATAAACTTAAAAAAGCACAGGATTATAGACAATTCTCTGTTTCTTGACAAGGTGTGTACCAAACAGTATAGTTATTGTGAGGTGTTGCATATGACAGAAAATGAAATGATCCAATTAGCTCTCGACGAAGGCTTTGCGGCGGCTGCAATCGTGGATACCGCACAGATTGTATTTGACCCATCCTTCCGTCCATACTGTGAAGAAAACCTCTGCGGTCAATATGGTGCAAACTATTCCTGCCCGCCCGATTGCGGCAGTCCGGAGGAAATGAAACAGCGGATCTTGGCACATAAGAAAGCACTGGTCTTGCAGACCATCTGGCAGGTAGCAGACTATTCCGATGTACCAGCCATCAAGCACGCAAAGAAAAGCCATAATGCATCTGAGATCCGTGTGGTAAAGAAAATGCGTGAAGCCGGACATGACGGCTTGATCGTAGGTGCCAGCGGCTGTGCTCTCTGCACTCCCTGCGCTCAGACGCAAGGACTACCTTGCAACTTCCCAGATCTCAAATATTCCTGTATGTCTGCCTACTGTATCTTTGTCAAGAAGTTGGCAGATGCCTGCGGTATGGAATACGATTGCGGAGAAGGACTCCTTGGCCTGTTTGGTATGTATGCATTTGATTGAAGTGTTACTAAGGAAACAAGCAATTATAGATGCCTAACACCAATTTTGTGTACCTGCTATGCGGATGTATTAGATTTTCCCTTATTTTTTCCCTTATGGGGCTGGTAATAGGTGGTTCAAGGTGGTTTTAGGCGGTTAATAAAGTTCGGGAAACTACAGAATATGGTGGTAAAATGCTAACTTTGGTTAAAGAAAGTAGAAACTCCCCGAAATTCAAATCCCTCTCACATAAATACCTATGCCAATAAAAATGCCACCCAAATGGGTGGTGCCACTATCTTTATTATAGAGCAGTGCCTCCAGCCATCCGGCTGTATTCACTGCTCTATGGATTTTCCCACGGCCTAAAAACAGTCCACCGGACTGTTTTCTTAACGGCCTTTCAAATCCCTCTCACACAAATACCAAAGCCAACAAAAACACCACCCTGTTGGGTGGTGTTTTTGTTGGCGGAGTGAGAGGGATTTGAACCCTCGCGCGCTGTTTAGACGCCTACTCCCTTAGCAGGGGAGCCCCTTCGGCCTCTTGGGTATCACTCCGAATCAAAAGAAATATTCTTTTGTGCCAAGACATTCTATCACGGAGCAGGTGGTTTGTCAAGCCCAATTCCAAAGAATACCCGATAAAGAAAAGGGGTTTCCCCCTCTTCTCCATTATACAAGACTTGCTAGCGATTTTGCCATTGTCTGGGTAACCTCTGCGCACCGCTTTGCGGCAATTGCCTCAAAGGTGGGATAGTCCATTTGCGCAGAATCGTCAGCCTTATCGGATATTGCGCGAATGATCACAAAGGGTACATTGTTCCGCCATGCGCCATGGGCAATGGCTGCGCCCTCCATCTCTGTGCACAACGCGCCAGTATTTTCCACAATGGTTTTCTTCTGTTCTTTTTGGCAGACAAACTGGTCACCGCTGGCAACTGTGCCAACATAGGCTGAACCCTGTGTATTAGCCGCGGCAAATGCCAGATCCATCAGCAAACGGTCTGCCGGAAACGCCTTGACAGACAAGCCGGGTACCTGTCCAATGGGATATTGCAACGCACCGCAATCAAAATCGTGATAGATAGCATCGCTGCTGATCACAAAATCACCAATGTCCAGCTTCGCATCCAATGATCCTGCCACGCCGGTATTGACAATATGTGTCACGGAGAATTGGTCGCAGAGCGCCTGCACACACAGCGCCGCATTCACTTTGCCCACGCCGCACTGCACAACCACAACACGCAGGCCTTCCAAAATGCCTTCACAGTAGGTTGCGCCTGCAATTACCCTTTCGGTCTTATCGACCATTTTTTCTTTCAGGGTGGCTACTTCCACATCCATAGCGCCTATAATGCCAAGTTTCATTGTTTTTCTCCTTTACTCGGGGTATACGAATCGTGACTTATCTGCATTTTTTAATAGATTGCTGTACTTTTTGCCCCAATAATTCGCCATCGGCAAGTTCATATCCAAATAGTTTCCGCAGTCCTTCGGACTTGCGCCGGGCACTTTTCCTTGATAATTGCCTACAAATTCAAAGCAGTTTACAATCAGCTCCCGCACATCAGATGGCGTATATTCCCCTGCCAGCAGCAGATAGAAGCCTGTACGGCAGCCCATAGGGCCAAAGTATAGGACTTTTTCTTTCCAGGAAGGCTCATTTCGCAGGTAGGTCGCTGCAAGGTGCTCAATGGTATGCATTTCAGCCGTGTTCATCACAGGCTCTTCGTTGGGGCTTGTCAGCCGCAAATCAAAGGTAGTAACCGTTTCAGCACCCACCTTATCCAGTCTGGACACATAAAGTCCGGGCTTCAGACGGATATGATCGATTGTAAAGCTGGTGATTTTCTCCATAGTGTTTCTCCTGATAATTTCTTTTTAATATCATACCGCAATTCATCTCATTTCGCAAGTAGAAAGCGTATACTTGCCGTATTGCTATATTTTTCTTGCTTTTTATGGGATTTGACTATATAATAAGTTATAATTTCAGAGAAAGGTGGCTATTCCCGTGGAAGAACAATTTCAGGAAATGAATCAACCGGTGAATCCCCGACGCAGAAAACGCACACAGATGCAAATTTTCAAAGAGACCTATCTGCCCGTCCTGATTGCAGGCGCGGCAATTATTCTGATTATTATCTTTATTATCGGCTCTATCACAAGAGGCGTGCAGAAGAGCAAGGCAGAAAAAAATGCCAGCCTTGCCGCTTCCTCCTCTGTTGCTGAGGAGCAGGCCCGCTTAGAGCAGGCTGCCCAGGATCTGATCGCACAGGCTGATCAAATGATGGCCGGCTATGATTATCAGGGTGCGATCGCCCTTCTGAACAGCTTTGAGGGTGATCTCAGCAAGTTTACTGCGGTAAACGACAAGATTTTAGAGTGTGAGGCAGGCCAGAAGACGCTGGTTGCATGGGATGATCCCACTCAGATCCCCAATCTTTCCTTCCAGCTTTTAGTAGCTGACCCTGACCGTGGCTTCTCTCACGAAACATACGGCTATTCCATAAACCGCAACTTTATTACAACAGAAGAGTTCTCCAAAATCCTCCAGCAGCTTTATGATAACGGCTACATACTGGTGGATCTGGATGACTTCACCACACAGGAAGCTACCGATGACGGTACAGTTGTATATAGGGCAAAGTCCTTACAGCTTCCCAAGGGCAAAAAGCCCGTTATGCTGACACAGACAAATGTAAACTACAATTACTATCTGATCGATAGCGATGGCGACAAGGTTCCCGACGGCAAGGGTACGGGTATTGCCAGCAAGCTTCTGTGGGACGGCAAGAATTTCACCTGTGAAATGGTAACTGAGTCCGGCTCTACTGTAGCCGGCGCATTTGACCTGGTTCCCATTTTGGAGGACTTTGTAAAGAAGCACCCCGACTTCTCCTACCGTGGCGCAAAGGCCACGTTGGCGCTCACAGGCTACAATGGTCTGTTTGGTTACAGAACCCATCCCAGCGCTAAGGACGTGTTTGGAGAAAGTGCATATCAGCAGGCGATTCAAGATGCTAAGGTTGTTGCCGAAGCTTTGCGCAATAGCGGTTACCGTCTGGCCTGCTACACCTATGAAAACATCGCATACGGCACCAGCAGTATCACACAAATTAAGAGTGACTTGAACGGCTGGACCGAAGAGGTCGTTCCCATTTTGGGCAATCTCGACGTGTTCACATTTGCTCAGCTTACAGACATTACCACCGATCCTGTTTATTCCGGCGAAAAATATGAGCTGCTGAATAGCCTTGGCTTCCGTTACTATTTAGGCTTCTGCGAAGATGGAAAGCCTTGGGTATCCATTACTGACAACTATGTACGGCAAGGTCGTATCATGGTAACAGGTTCTAATCTTGCTCATCACTCCGATTGGTTTACAAACCTGTTTGACCCGTCCTCTGTTTTGGACGCCAATCGTGGAAACATCCCCGGTTAATACCAAACCGCACCGGCATCACCGGTGCGGTTTTTTAAGAAAGGTTAATTTTATGGAAATCAAATTAGGAAAATACAGGCATTTTAAAGGCAATGAATATATAGTTCTGGGTATTGCGAATCATTCTGAAACCTTGGAACAGATGGTTGTGTATCAGGCTCTGTATGGCAATAAAGAGCTGTGGGTACGCCCCATTTCCATGTGGAATGAGGTTGTGGAAAAAGATGGCTATCACGGGCCAAGATTTACCTTTATTGAATAAGAGGGTGCGAATATCGCACCCTCTTTATTATTGATTTCCACGCAGTTCAATGATTTGGTCACGCAGCAAGGCAGCATATTCGTATTCCATCATACGAGCAGCTTCCTTCATTTGTTTTTCCAGACGGGCAATTTCTTTTTCCTTTTCCGCCTTGGTCATCTTCACGCCATTACGTCCCTTTCGCTCCGCAGTGGGTGAGGAAATTTCAATCAAATCGCGAACAGACTTCACGATCGTTTTCGGGACAATGCCGTTTGCCTTATTATAGGCATCCTGAATTTCCCGCCTGCGTTTGGTTTCATCAATGGCTACCTGCATAGACGCGGTTACCCAGTCTGCATACATAATCACCATACCGTCCGCATTTCGGGCAGCGCGTCCAATGGTCTGAATCAGACTGGTTTCAGAGCGTAGGAAGCCCTCCTTATCCGCATCTAAAATTGCTACCAGGCTCACTTCCGGCAAGTCCAGACCCTCGCGAAGCAGATTGATGCCGATCAGCACGTCAAACTTCGCCATACGCAAGTCGCGGATGATCTCCATACGCTCCATTGCACCAATGTCAGAGTGCATATACCGCACACGAATACCCGCTTTTTGCAGATATACGGTCAGGTCTTCTGCCATCTTCTTGGTAAGAGTCGTTACCAGCACCCTTTCATCGCGGGCAGTGCGGGTGTTGATCTCCCCTATCAGGTCGTCTATCTGCCCATCAATCGGTCTTACCTCCACTACAGGGTCTAACAAGCCTGTAGGACGGATAATTTGCTCCACTGTCTGCCCGGAACGTGTCTGCTCATATTCTGCAGGCGTGGCAGATACATATATCACTTGATTGATTTTAGAGTCAAATTCCTCAAAGTTTAAGGGGCGATTATCGTAGGCCGATGGCAGACGGAAGCCATAGTTCACCAAGGCATCCTTACGGCTTCTGTCTCCTGCATACATAGCGCGGCACTGAGGCAACGTTACGTGGCTTTCATCCACAAACAGAAGAAAATCATCCGGCAGATAATCCAGCAATGTGGTGGGCGGTGTGCCCGGCTGTCTGCCTTGAATAACACGGGAGTAATTCTCAATGCCTGTGCAGAAACCGATTTCCGTCAGCATCTCCAGATCGTAATTTGTGCGCTGGGCGATCCGCTGCGCCTCTAACAGCTTATTATTCTCCTTGAAATAGGCAACCTGCCGGTCACATTCTTCCCGTATTTCCCGCATTGCCCGTTCCATCTTCTCCCGGGATGCCACATAATGACTGGCAGGATAAATGGCAACGTGGTCAACATATCGCTCTGCCAAGCCGGTTACCGCATTGATTTCTGAAATCCGATCTATTTCATCCCCAAAGAATTCTACGCGAATGGCTCTGCCCGTCCAATAGGCGGGATACACTTCCAGGGTATCTCCCCGCACACGGAATTTATTTCGGGAGAAATCGATATCATTTCGCTCATAGCGGATCTCTGTGAGCTTTCTCAGCACATCATCCAGTGGATACTGCTGACCAACACGCAGTGAGATCACCATACTCTTGTAGTCAATGGGGTCTCCCAAGCCGTAAAGACAGCTTACAGAGGCGATCACGATCACATCCCGCCGTTCAAACAGCGCTGAGGTGGCGCTGTGACGCAGGCGGTCAATTTCCTCGTTGATGGCTGAATCCTTCTCGATATAGGTGTCTGTGTGAGCGATATAGGCCTCTGGCTGGTAGTAATCGTAATAGGAAATGAAATACTCCACCGCGTTATTGGGAAAAAACTCACGAAACTCAGAGCAAAGCTGGGCTGCAAGGGTCTTATTGTGTGCCAGAATCAAGGTGGGTTTATTTACATTGGCGATCACATTTGCCATTGTAAAGGTTTTGCCCGAGCCGGTCACGCCCAAAAGCGTCTGCTCACGCAGACCCAGCTCTACGCCCTGCGTCAGCTTTTGAATCGCCTCCGGCTGATCGCCTGAGGGTATATAGTCAGAAACCAGTTGAAACTTATCCAATGGTTACACCTTCCTTATCGATCGTCCTGTGGCTTATAATACTGGGATTGCACGATAGATACATAATCGTCACCGCTGACAATAATATGATCAGCCAATGCGATCTCCACAGTTTCCAATGCGGCTGCCATACGATAGGTCGTCTGCACGTCATCCAGAGAAGGCACTGCCAGGCCACTTGGGTGGTTATGGGCCAGCACAACGCTTGTAGCGTTGGCACTCAAAGCCATCTCCACAACGCGGCGCACAGGAATGTTGGCAGAATTCACGCTGCCCTCACCCACTTTTTTACAGCATATCACCTTACATTTTGCATCTAAGCAAAGCAAAAACACAGTTTCCTGTTCTCTGCCGAAAAAGTATGGCACCAGAAAATTACCGCATTGCTCAGTGGTGCGCAGAACTTCTCCCGCATCAAAGCGTTTCACTTGATAGTAGCGCCCCACTTGGGTAATAAGGGACAAAAAGGTTGCGGCATTCGTACTTAACCCCTCCACCTTCTCAATCTCCTCAGCGGAGGCGTTCAGCACTCCCGTCAGTGAGCCAAAGCGGTCCAGCAAACGATGCGCCAGCGGATTCGTGTCCGCACGGGGAATGCAGTAGAACAGCAAAAGCTCTAACACATATAATTCATCGAAATTATCCAGACCTTCTTTACGGAATCGGTCCTTTAATCTCTGTCTGTGTCCGTCGTGAATCGACATATTTTCACTCCATTCGTGGATTTTACTTGCTATTTTGAAGTTTATTCGTTAAAATAGAATTTGAACTCAGATTTTGTGAAAGTTTTTCTAATTTATGCACAGGCTATAGCAGGAGGAGAGAGATTATGGAAACAACAACTCAGTCGTCATTTCCCTGGTTGGAACTGATAGACCAGCCTGCTTTTTGCGTGAAAGACTCGGTAGTGGTTGCGGTCAATTCCGCCGCCGAAAACCGTATGCTCGCCATCGGTATGAATGTGTGGGAAATTGTCACTGAGCACAATGATGCCTACGAAAAATTCGTTAACGGCAGCTTGTATCTCACCATTACCGCAGGAGGACTTCCCTGTCAAGCCAGCGTTACCCGCACCAAGACCTGTGATATATTCCTGATTCACAAAACCGATGATGATAATCTGCAAGCCCTTGCGCTGGCCGCCCAGCAGCTGCGGATCCCCCTGTCAAATGTGATGCTTGTTACAGACAAGCTGCTTGCAGATCTGGATCATACCGATGCCAATGTACAGCAGCAAGCAAAGCAAATCAATCACAATCTGTTCCAGCTGCTAAGAATCGTCAGCAATATGTCTGACGCCGACAGTTACCAAAACGCACGTCATATTGGCATGGAAACCATTGATTTTGGAGCGCTGATCGCAGAAATCATGGAAAAAGCGCAGACCATTTCTCAGAATGTGGGCATTTCACTTTCCTATGCAGCTCCCAACGGGCCTATTTTAGGAATGGCCAATGCAGAGAAAATGGAACGGGCAGTTTATAACCTGCTTTCCAATGCCTTAAAATTCTCTCCTGCCGGAAGTACGATTGAAGCAAAGCTGATAAAAAGCGGCAACCACGCAAGCTTTATTATTTCCAATCAGAACATAGAGCCTGTTGACGATAACAGTTTTTGGAGCCGTTATCGCCGTGAGCCGTCTATCGAAGATAACCGGTTTGGTTTGGGCCTTGGTATGACACTGATCAGCAGCATTGCCTCCGCTCATGGCGGCACAGTGCTTGTCGATCATCCCACGCCGCTGGAAACACGGGTTACAATGACTGTAGCTGTTGTAAAAAACAATTCAGGCACTATCAGCTCCCCTGTGTTCCGCATTGGCGACTATGCCGGCGGACGGGACAAGGGTCTGCTGGAGCTATCCGAAATTCTCCCGTCAGACTCCTACAAGGAAATCAATTGACACGCCCCCTGCCTGCAGTTTGCAGGCAGGGTATTTTTTATAAGTGCCGTTTCAAATAAGCGCCGGTGTAGCTTCCTTCTACCTGGGCAACTTCTTCCGGTGTTCCTGTGGCAACCACATAGCCACCCTGGTCTCCGCCTTCCGGCCCTAAGTCAATAATATAGTCGGCTGTTTTGATCACATCCAGATTGTGTTCGATCACAAGCACTGTATTGCCTGCATCCACCAGCTGCTGAAGAACATCGATCAGCTTGTGGACATCAGCCGAATGCAGACCTGTGGTCGGCTCGTCCAAAATATAAATCGTCCGGCCTGTGGAGGCTCTTGCCAGCTCTGTTGCCAGCTTTACCCGCTGCGCCTCACCGCCTGACAGCGTTGTGCTGGATTGACCAAGCTTTACATAGCCCAAGCCTACCTCTACCAGCGTTTGGGCTTTTCTGCGGATCTTCGGCAGGTTTTCAAAGAAGGCGGTTGCTTCCTCGGCTGTCATATCCAGCACCTGGGCAATATTCTTGCCCTTATACTGGACCTCCAATGTTTCTCTATTATAGCGCTGGCCGCGGCACACCTCGCAGGGAACATAGACGTCTGCCAAGAAGTGCATTTCAATCTTCACTAAGCCGTCACCGTTACAGGCCTCACACCGACCGCCCTTTACGTTGAAGGAGAATCGGCCGGGACCGTAACCGCGGAGCTTCGCATCATTGGTTGAGGCAAACAGATCGCGGATATCGTTGAACAGCCCCGTATATGTGGCAGGATTGGAACGGGGTGTCCGGCCAATAGGACTTTGGTCAATGTCAATTACCTTATCCAGGTGCTCCATTCCGCATACGCAGCGGCAGGCACCGGGGCGTGTTCTTGCGTGGTTGAGCTTACCGAGGAGAGTTTTATTTAACACCTCGTTTACAAGGCTTGACTTGCCCGAGCCGGACACACCTGTCACGCAGGTTAATGTGCCCAATGGAATGGATACGTCTACATCCTTCAAATTATTTTCCGATGCGCCCTCGATCGTCAGGTAGTTACCTGTGCCCTGCCGTCTTACGGAGGGTACGGGAATTTTCTTCGCGCCTGTCAGATACTGCCCTGTTACGGAGCGAGGCTCTGCGCAGATATCCTTTAATGCGCCTGCTGCAACGATCTCACCACCGTGGGAGCCTGCTCCCGGCCCTACATCCACAATGAAATCCGCTGCACGCATGGTATCCTCATCGTGTTCAACAACGATCAGCGTATTTCCCAAATCCCGCAAACGCTTCAGGGTTTCCAAAAGCTTATCGTTATCTCTTTGGTGCAAGCCGATAGATGGCTCGTCCAAAATATACAGTACACCCATAAGAGAAGAGCCAATTTGCGTTGCCAGACGAATGCGCTGACTCTCACCGCCGGACAGCGTCGCCGCAGCACGGGACAGGGTCAGGTACTGCAAGCCCACATCCATCAAAAAACGCAATCTTGCTTGAATCTCACGGACAATGGGGGCGGCAACAATGGCCATATTCCCCTCTAGCTTGAGGTTATCCATAAACGCAAGAGCCTGGGAAATGCTCATACGGCAAAAGTCCATAATGCCAATGCCACCAACTGTCACCGCACGGGCAATTTCCGAAAGCCTATCGCCGTGGCAACTGGGACAGGGCGCAGTGGCCATACATTCCTCCAGCTCCTTGCGGGCCGCATCAGATTGGGTCTCCCGGAAACGACGGCTGATGTTATTGAGGATTCCCTCAAAGGGCTGCTCCAACACACCCATACCGTTTCCGCGGTTATAGGTCATTTTCAGCTTCTCACCCTTTGTGCCGTAGAGAATCACATCCATAGCCTCCCGCGGCAGCTCCTGCACAGGTACTGTCAGGGAAAAATGGTATTTCTGCGCCAATGCCTCGAAATACATTCTGAAGATGGAATCTGTCCGCGCGTTGCTCCAGCCGGAGGCTTGAATCGCGCCGTCAAAGATCGACTTGGTCTTATCGGGAATTACTAAGTCCTCATCTGCAATTAACTGGTAGCCTAAGCCGGTACAATCCGGGCAGGCGCCTGCCGGATTGTTAAAGGAGAACATTCTCGGCTCCAGCTCCGAAAGGCTGATACCGCAATCCTCGCAGGCATAATTCTGAGAAAAACTTAACTCCTCGTTTTTATCCGGCAGATTGATAATGACCAGCCCACCTGAATGGCTGCAGGCCGTTTCAATGGAATCCGTCAGACGGCGGCGCTGTCCTTCCCGAATCACCAAACGGTCTACTACCAGATCAATGGTATGCTTTTTATTCTTTTCCAGGGCGATTTGCTCACTTAAATCATACAAAATGCCGTCCACACGTACCCGGGCAAAGCCCTGCTTTCTGGCATCTTCAAACACCTTCACGTGTTCACCCTTTTTGTCCCGGACAATGGGTGAAAGTACAATAAAACGTGTTCCCTCGCCCAGCATTTCCACCCGGTCAACGATTTGATCAATGGTCTGGCGCGCGATCTCCTTGCCGCATTTGGGGCAATGGGGCGTGCCTGCCCGCGCCCACAACAGACGCAGGTAGTCGTAAATTTCCGTAACCGTACCCACTGTGGAACGAGGATTCTTTGAGGTCGTCTTTTGGTCAATGGAAATTGCGGGAGACAGACCGTCGATAGAGTCTACATCCGGCTTGTCCATCTGGCCTAAAAACTGTCTTGCATAGGAGCTTAAGCTCTCCACATACCGGCGCTGTCCCTCTGCATAAATGGTATCAAACGCCAAGCTGGATTTTCCCGATCCGGACAGGCCTGTAAACACGATCAGCTTGTCCCTGGGCAAGGTCAGATCCACATTTTTCAGGTTGTTTTCTCTGGCACCTTTGATAATGATTGAATCGTTCATAATACGCACCAACTTCAACAAAAGTCTTCCCTATAATATAACACGAAACGCCCAATTGTACAAGTCAAATTGCGCGGAAAATCTTTTCCTTCTGTTTCTTGTTGTTAATATCCAAAGCAACAGGAAAAGAATTGCTATTTTTGTTCGTTTTTATTTTCCTTTGGTGTTGCATTTTTAAGGCAGTTAGTGCTATAATAAATGCATAATGGCTTGTGGTATGATCACAAGTAGAAAAAGATGAATGTGAGGTATTTCAAAAGATGATAGCTTACGGCGAAAATATCAAGGTTTTCTGTGGAAATTCCAATCGCGCTTTTGCTGAGACTGTATGCCGCGAGTTGGGCTTGGAGTTGGGTGACGGCACTGTGCAGACCTTCTCCGACGGTGAAGTTTCTGTTTCTCTGAACGAAACTGTTCGTGGCGCTGACGTATTTTTGATTCAGTCTACCTGCAAGCCTGTTAACGACCACCTGATGGAATTGCTGGTTATGATCGATGCCTGCCGCCGCGCCTCTGCCGGTCGTATCACCGCTGTGATCCCCTACTTCGGTTATGCCCGCCAAGACAGAAAAGCAAAGAGCCGTGACCCCATCTCCGCAAAGCTGGTTGCCAATATGCTGACTGCTGCCGGCGCAAACCGTATTTTGACTATGGATTTGCATGCTGCTCAGATCCAGGGCTTCTTTGATATCCCTGTTGACCACCTGCTGGGCAACCCCACCTTTGTGAAATACTATTTGGATAAGTTCCCTGAGGATAAGTTTGACCATGATCAGTTTGTGGTCGTATCCCCCGACGTAGGCTCTGTTGCCCGCGCCCGTGCCTTTGCTCAAAAAGTACATATGGGTCTGGCTATCGTTGATAAGCGCCGTCAGAAGGCCAATGTGTGCGAGGTTATGAACGTTATCGGCGATGTTCGCGGTAAGACCTGTATTCTGTACGACGATATGATCGACACTGCCGGTTCTCTGTGCAACGCTGCACAGGCTCTGGTAGACGTGGGCGGTGCGAAAGAAGTTTATGCTTGTGCAACCCACGGCGTTCTGTCCGGTCCTGCCTTTGAGCGGATTGAGAAGTCTCCCATTAAGGAAGCTGTTGTCCATAACACCATTCCTCTGCCCGAGAATTGCCCCTGCAAGAAGATCAAGCAGTTGGATGTAGCACCTATTTTTGCCCGCGCTATCTCCCACGTTCACGGCGGCACATCTATCGCCGACCTGTTCTAAGCTGTGTTTGGGAAGAAAGCTGATAGCTGGCTGATCGTAGGCTTGGGAAATCCGGGCAAGGAATACGAGCGCACCCGGCACAACTGTGGGTTTCGCGCCATTGATGCTCTTGCAGAGCAGTTAGGCTGCAAGATCGACAAGAGCAAATTTCAAGGTTTGTATGGAAAGACCACATATCAGGGTCGCACCGTATTTTTATTGAAGCCGCTGACCCTTATGAATGCCTCCGGCCGTTCTGTGCTGCAGATGTCTGCCTACTACAACATCCCCCCTGCCCGAATCATCGTTCTGTTCGACGACATTTCCTTGGAGCCGGGACGCTTGCGGGTAAGAGCCGATGGCTCTGCCGGTGGGCACAACGGAATTAAGTCCGTTATCCGCGAATTGGGCTCACAGGATTTTCCCCGCGTAAAAATCGGTGTAGGCGCAAAGCCGAATCCAGACTATGATTTAGCAGATTGGGTTTTGAGCAACTTTACAGCAGCAGAGCAAAAATCTGTAGATGCTACGCTAAAGCCTGCCGGAGATGCAGCGTTGTGCATCATTGAAAAAGGTGTTCCGGAGGCAGCTAACCGCTATAACGGATTTACACCGTAAATATTGTCATTTAGCCACGGAAAGAGGGGTATTTTCCCTCTTTCCGCGTTGCTACGTGGAAAGAAAATTTTGAGGTATCCTATGGAAAAGCTGATCGAAGCACTAAAAGCTATGCCGGAATATGAACTGGCCCTCAACTGCATATTAGGTGGACAGAATGCCGCCATCACAGGCATTGGTCAGGTAAACCGCAGCCATATGATCGCCGGACTCTATCGCCACGTAGAAAATCCGCTTGTTGTCATCTGTCAGGACGATCTCAGCGCAAAACGTCTGTGCGAAGAACTGAAATGCTTTTTGGAGGTTACCTGCCCCATTTTACCCTCCCGTGAGCTGACCCTTTACGACAGCGCTGTTGTTTCCAGAGGCTGGGAGCAAAAGCGTCTGCGCCAGCTATATGACTTGTCTATGGGAAATGTCCATTTGCAAATCATGTCCTGGGATGCGCTCAGTCAACGGACGATCCCCCCTGCCGTATTGCGCAATGCCACCTTCTGTTTAGAGGTAGGCAAGCAGTATGATATGGATGAACTGCTATCCAGGCTGAGTCAGGCCGGCTACAGCCGTTGCGGAATGGTAGAAGGCCCCGGCCAATTTGCTGTCAGGGGCGGCATTTTGGACATTTACTCCCCTGCCGCAGAACTGCCTGTCCGCGGTGAATTTTTTGGTGACGAGCTGGATACCATGGGCTACTTTGATCCGGACACGCAGCGACGGACGGAGAACATTTCCAGCCTTACCGTTCTGCCCGTAGGCGAAACCCAGCCAAAATTGCATCCACAAGGACTTGCCGGTCTTTGTGAGGATATCACCAAGCTGATCGCCAAGCAGCGCAGAAGAAAGAATCCCAACGAAACACTGATCAAAACCCTGGAAGCAGATTTAGAGAAATATCAAAACGGCATCCAAAACCCCGCCTCCGACCGCTATATGGCGCTTATTTATCCGGAAATGGCAACTGCCCTTGCCTATATTCCCACAAACGCCACCGTTATTTTATGCGACCAAAGTGGAATTCACCGTGCGGCGCGTAGCAGGGTTGAGGATTTGGGTATGCAGCTGGACAGCTTGCTGCAGGGCGGTTTGGTCGCAGGTGAGCTATGCGACTATATGTGGCAATGGGAGGATCTCTGTCAGGCGCTTCAAGGCCATTCTGTGTTGTATTTAGATACCTTTTCAGCATCTGCATACCCGGAAAGCTGTCCGCCCCATCAGCTGCTGCCTTTTACTGCCAAGCAGCTACCGGGCTACGGTGGCAATCTGGATACTGCCGCCAGTGACCTGAAGCATTATCAAAAAATGGATTTTTCCTGCCTGGTGCTTTGTGGCTCAAGACGCAGGGCAGAATTATTACAGGAAATGCTGGGCAGCCATAATCTGTCCGCATATATTTGCATTCCCCTTACAGCAATGCCACAGCCCGGTCAGATCCTGCTGACCGATGGTACACTTCCCTTCGGTATGGAATATCCAAACGCGCGTATTGCCGTTTTGACCGAGGGGCAGCTTACGGGAAAGGCAGAGGTCAGAAAAAAGCCTGCTAAAAAATCCGCGACCAACCGTCAGAAGCTGAACTCCTTTACGGATCTCACTCCCGGCGATCTGGTCGTACACGAAAATTATGGCATTGGTCGTTTTGTTTGTATGGAACAGATCAAAATCGACAATGCCATTAAGGACTATATTAAGATTGCCTACCAAGGCTCCGACACCTTGTTTGTACCCGCCACGCAGTTGGATATGGTAAGCAAGTATATCGGTGGCGGCGGTGAGGATACCAATGTGCGGCTAAACAAAATCGGTACGGACACCTGGCAGAAAACCAAGGCCCGGGCCAGAAAAGCCGCAAAGGATATGGCAGGCGAGCTGATCCAGCTCTACGCTGCCAGACGCAGGCAGGAGGGCTTTGCCTTTGCTGCAGATTCCCCGTGGCAGGGAGAATTTGAGGATAACTTCCCCTACCCCGAAACCGATGACCAGCTTCGCTGCATCGGAGAAATCAAACGGGATATGGAATCCCCTATTCCTATGGATCGGCTGCTTTGCGGTGATGTAGGTTTTGGTAAAACCGAGGTTGCGCTGCGGGCAGTAATGAAAGCCGTTATGGACGGCAAACAGGTTGCTATTTTAGTGCCCACAACGTTGCTTGCTCAGCAGCATTATCAAACGGCTGTCAGCCGATTCCGTGGATTCCCTGTAAATATTGATGTGCTCAGCCGTTTCCGCACCCCTACCCAACAGAACAGAACCTTGCAAAATCTTCGCGCAGGTCAGGTGGATTTGATCATCGGCACCCACAAGCTGTTGCAGAAAAGTGTTGAGTTTAAGGACTTGGGTCTACTGATCGTAGACGAAGAACAGCGTTTTGGCGTCAGTCACAAGGAACGGCTCAAGGAAATCTCCAAGGGCGTAGACGTACTGACTCTGTCAGCAACCCCAATCCCCCGCACGTTGAATATGGCCTTATCCGGTATACGGGATATGTCTACCATCGAAGAGCCACCTGCAGATCGCTACCCTGTGCAGACCTACGTGCTGGAGCACAACAATGCTGTGCTGGACGATGCCATTCGCCGTGAGGTGGAGCGTGGCGGGCAGGTGTACTACCTGCACAACCGTGTGGAAACCATAGACCGTTGCGCCGCCGCCCTGAAAAACCGCATCCCCGGCTTGCAAGTGGCTGTTGCCCACGGCAAAATGGGCGAAGAAGCCCTTAGCGATGTAATGCGTTCTATGGCAGACGGCGAAATTCAGGTTTTGGTATGCACAACGATTATTGAGACCGGCTTGGATATCGCCAATGTGAATACCCTCATCATTGAAAATGCTGACCGGTTTGGTCTGAGTCAGCTACACCAGCTCCGTGGCCGCGTTGGCCGTTCCACCCGTCACGCATACGCCTATTTCACCTACCGTCCCGATAAATCCCTCACGGAGGTAGCTGAAAAGCGACTGGCTGCCATTCGGGATTTTGCTGAGTTTGGCTCCGGATTTAAAATCGCCATGCGGGATTTAGAGATTCGTGGCGCAGGTAATCTGCTGGGCGCGGAACAATCCGGCCATATGATGTCCGTTGGCTATGATATGTATTTAAAGCTGCTGGATGAGGCGGTTTTGGAAGAACGCGGCGAGCAGGCAAAGCAGCCGGATTGTACTGCAGACTTGAACGTCACTGCTAACGTAGACAAGGACTACGTCAGCCGCGGTGAGGAGCGAATGGATCTTTACCGCCGTATGGCCGCAATTCGCTCTCAGGAGGACGCTGACGACCTTCTGGACGAAATTATCGACCGCTATGGCGAACCGCCTAAGGGCGTTTTGAATCTGGTGGAGATCGCTCTGCTGCGCGCCAACGCACGAAGCGTTGGTATCTGTGACATTCGCCAGAAAGACGGCGATGTGCAGTTTACAATGACGAACTTCGATTTTGAGATCATCGGTGCGCTATGCAACGATCCTGACTACAAAAACCGGCTGCAATTCGTTGCCACCGCCAAAGAGCCAACTCTGCGCCTGAAGCTTGCTTCCGGTGTGGATAGTCTGCGGCAATCCAAAGTATTTATTGAACGATACAAAAAAATGCGTGATGTCTAGGCGACATCACGCATTTTCTTTTGCTTTTATATCCAGGTGATAATCAATTTCCCCTGCGGAGGTCTGCTCGATCTCGATGTTATACCGCAGATCGATCACGCCTCCCAAGGCAGTGATATCAGCTGCAACCTTTGTAGCGCAAACGGTCAGCATCAATGCGCCGAATTCCATTTGGTAAAGAGAATCATGGGCTACGCCCTCTGTGAAGACCATCTGCGAATTCAGCTTGCCTGTTCTTGTGAGCGTAACAGTTTTACCCTGCACTCGAAAGGTGGTTTCCACGCCCTCCAGGCCTGTGAGATTGCTCTCGTGATAGCGCAGCTCCCAGCCGTCCGTCAATTCCTCAAGAGTGCCTTCCGTAACCAGTTCGATCACGTCCGGCTCTTGACCGATATAGTTTTGCGTACCGCGAATGGATAGCACCACAGTTTTTTTCATCTTATGCCTCCATTGCCAGTTCAAGCAACCGGTCTATGAGTTCACCATAAGGAATTCCGCTGGCTGCAAACAGCTTGGGGTACATAGAAATGGATGTAAAGCCCGGCAAGGTGTTGATCTCATTGAATACGATCTGATTGCCATTATAGGTCACAAAGAAGTCAACACGGCTCAGACCGCGGCAGCCGATCGCCATATAGATCAGCACAGCCATTTCCCGCAGCCGATTCTCTACATCGCCGGGAATTCGCGCAGGGATGTAGGCAACCGAAGTATCTGTGATATATTTGGCATCATAATCATAGAAATCTGCGCCTGAATCGATTTCGCCTGCTACAGAGGCAATGGGACTATCATTGCCCAAAACGGCAACCTCCACCTCGTGACCGTCAATGAATTCCTCAACAAGGATCTTTTCATCGAATTTAGCTGCCTGCAGCAGGGCGTTTTTCAGTGTCTCCCGGTTATTTGCCTTGGAAACACCCACGGAAGAGCCGGTTCCTGCAGGCTTTACAAACACAGGATAGGCAAATTGCGCCTCTACACTCTGCAAAATTTCCTCCATACGGCTTTGCAAATCAAAGCTTCGCACCAACTGCCACTTTGCCTGGGGAATATTTGCGTTGTCCATAACCAGCTTTGTAAGGGTCTTATCCATTGCAACGGCAGAGGCTGAAACGTGGGGGCCTACATAAGGAATACCTGCCATCTGCAAAAGGCCCTGCATAGCGCCGTCCTCGCCGTTCTCACCGTGGAGAACCGGAAACACCACATCAATATGCTCATAGCGGATGCCGCCCTCAGCAAAGCACACCAGCCCCTGGCCACGGATGGGAGAAATGGTTGCCCGGCAGTTATTGGGGTGGTTTCTCCACCGGCCGGAGGGCAATTGGGCATAGTCATTGCCACCGTAAAGGATCCAGTCACCCTCTTTTGTAATGCCCACAGGGAAAATGTTATACTTCTGCGCATCCATATTGTTCAGCACCGATTCCGCAGAACGCAAGGAGACCTCGTGTTCAGGGCTAATGCCGCCAAAAAGAACGCAAACACATAATTTTTGCATACTACTTGCCTCGTAATTTCATCATTTTAGCAGGGCCTCTCCCGCGCGGAAGATGTCCCCTGCGCCCACGGTCAACACCACGTCTCCCTCCCGGAGGGTGCAGCGCAGGAATTCTGTTACCTCAGGAAGCGTCCGGCAGTATACTGCGCCGGGAATTTCCCTTTGCAGGTCAACAGAGGATATACCAATCAAATTCTGCTCTCTGGCAGCATATATTTCAGCCAAAACCACCAGATCAGGTTTTTTCAGTTCCCGAACAAAGTCGTCAAACAGCGCCTTGGTGCGGGTGTATGTATGGGGCTGAAATGCCACGATCAGGCGCTTATAGTCCATAGACCGCACCGCTTCAATGGTTGCCGCCAGTTCATCGGGATGGTGGGCATAGTCATCGTAGACATCTGCGCCGTTAAAACTACCCTTATACTGCAAGCGACGTTCCGCGCCAAAGAATTCGGCAAGGCCTATTTGCGTTGCTTCCGCGGAAATACCCAAGAGCCACGCTGCGCCGGCTGCGGCTAGCGCATTCATAGCATTGTGACGGCCCAGCACCTGCAAGTCCAGATGACAGTACTTCTCGCCATCGCAAATAACATCAAAATGCCGCCAATCAGCGCAAATATTCTCTCCGCGCACACGATTGTTGGGCTTGAAGCCGAAGGTCACGTAATTTGTGCCCTCCAGAGCTTCTGCCACATGGGGATCATCTCCGTTTGCCAGCACGCCACCAGACGACAGGGATGCAAACTCACGGAAAGACTTTTCTACATCTGCCAGATCCTTAAAGTAATCCAAGTGGTCTAATTCAACGTTCAAAATTACCGCAAGGGTCGGTGCAAAATTCAAAAAGGAATCGCAATATTCGCAGCTTTCAAGCAGGATCGTATCCCCCTGTCCGACTCTGTGACCGGCGTGCAGCAGCGGCAGATAGCCGCCAATCATAACAGTGGGATCCCAGGAAGCTGCCATCAGAATATGGGTCAGCATAGAGGTCGTGGTAGTCTTACCGTGGGTGCCTGCTACGCAAACAGCATTCTTATAGGCGCGCATAATGACGCCCCAGGCCTGCGCTCTCTCAAACACAGGAATACCTGCGCTGCGGGCTGCGGCGATTTCCGGATTATCATTATGAACGGCAGCCGTACGAATCACGCATTCTGCGCCCTGGATATTCTGCTCCTGATGGCCGATATAAACGGGAATTCCTTTGGCAACCAGCTCTTGTGTTGATGCTGTCACACTCATATCAGACCCGGTCACTACCATACCCATCCCCTGCAAAACAAGGCCTAATGGGCGCATAGAAACACCGCCAATGCCAACAAGATGCACACGGCGGCCGGGTTGCAGATATGCACGCAACTCATCACTTCTATTATTCATTCAGGTTCACCTACCGAATTGAAATAGATTTTGCAATTATCCTAATTATTATATTACATTTTGAAACTTTTTACAACTACTAATTTATCGCACACAGGTGCGGTTATTCTCCGTTTCATAGGTCATCTGTTCTGTCAATGTCCACAGCCACCACCTTGCTATACCCCACCGCATAATGATAGGGATACAAGCTTTTGGATTGCCTGGGTAAAAGGACAGGTATTTGCACCATATAGGTGATACCGCCTACGTAGACGTTTGGTGGCGTAAGCCACGTCTTATAGTATACACACACGTTCCGCAGCGTTTCGTCCGTCAGATTATTTACCACCACAGTTCCCAAAGCCATTTCCGTGACAGAAACATCATTGGATACCGCATTCTCCTGTCCCAGCTCCTGCCAGCCATTGCATTGAATATAATCTCCTTGTCGGTATAAGCTGCCGTTTTTCTCTAATATCACAACCGTTTCCCCTGCCGGTATATGGTCAGCTTCAAACGTATAAAAGCCGTCGCTCCAAAACAGCGCGATTCTTGCTTTGTTCACCTCTGTCGTTCCGCTGTTATACACGTGTAACGCCGCAATGTCCACCACTTCCCGGTCTGTTCCGTCCTCTAAAAACGGGCCTTCATAGGGTGAAATTTTTTGGGCAATCAGGTTTGTGCCGGAAATGGCAACAGGTAATGACACGCTTTCAGATAATGAGATTATATTTTCCATTTTGACCCCATTGTCCTCATATAGAAGTTGCTTCAAGCCATCCTCGGCAGAAAGAAACAAGGCACTGGCGCTCATAACACTTCCCAAAACTCCTAACACCATCAGAAACACTCTTCTTAATCCCATTTTTTACCCAGGACTGTCATATCCCTCAACCCCCCACAAAAGATATTTCTATTATAGCCACTAAAATTAGGGAACAATGGAAAACCGTGGTGTTGGAATGAGAAAAGTATTTGACAAACTCCTTATGCAATCTGGTGGAGTAACAGGAAAAAGAAAAGCCTACGCGGGATTTTCGCCGAATGCTTGTTATTCTGGGGAAAGGTATTAAAAAAAGAGATGCCGATGCATCTCTTTTTTAAGATTGTTTTACTCAGTCAAGCCGTCGCAAGCAGCAGTCCACAGGACTGTTGCATTTGATTGTTCAAGCCACGTCCACAAAAAAACAAGAGGGATGCAAAAGCATCCCTCTTGTTTTTTGCGAAAGACGGGCAATAAGTTGCGTAAAGCGGGGTAAGAAAAGCGAAAAGGTGCGTGACTACGTTGTTTGATAAATTGGAATTTGTCAATTTTCTTTTTTATAAAGTCCAAAAACAACATCGTTCTTTCCAATGTGTTTCATAGAATAGAAAAACATATAAATATCGGTATAACTTCCGAAAGAAGATAATATTAACAAATACAAGAAAACAATTTTTATAACACCAGTTGTGAAAATCGCACCAAGACCAAGTAAGATAAGAAAAACAGTAAATGGTAATATTAAACTTATCAACTGCTGATATAAATTGGTATAACCGTTATATATAGCACTAATGGTTCCGTGTCCTACTGTAATAATACATTTATTGTCAAGTACACCTTTTGATAAAGGAATTAGATGCAATATTTCGTGTATGGGGGTAATAACTGCCAACCAAAAAAGAATGCCACCAAGTATAACGAAAAGAAATGATGTTATATCAAGTATATCACGCAATGATTGGCGAAAAGAAAAAGCAACAATTACAAGTATTATTGTTATGATTATATTTATTATGCGAGTATGCTTTTTGACTATATTCCAATCATACCATTTTGTATACCCATTTGTTTCAGATACATTATTGTAAGCATAGTCATAATCTGCATTTCTTAAAACTCTCATATTACTCCTGATATATTTCACTACTGCTTGTCAAATTGAAAAATTCTTATTTATCGAATAGATTATATCACTTATCTGCAAGCAAATCAAGGCGAAGCCTTGTAAATCATCAACACGCAGTGTTGCATCTCATCAAGCCGCAGGAGGGTTTATGCACGGCTATGCCGTGATGATATACAGCCCCGTTGGGGCTGATGATATGCCAAGCCTGCGGCTTGGATAAAAAAAGAACGAACTTTTGGTAGACAAAAGTTCGTTCTTTTTTGGAGCGGGTGACGAGGCTCGAACTCGCTACCTCCACCTTGGCAAGGTGGCGCTCTACCAGATGAGCTACACCCGCGGAACAAGAGGTATTATAACAGATTTCCCAAATAAGTCAATACTTTTTTTAGAAAAACCTGCTCCCTCTTGCAAAATTTTATAATGCATCCTTGGAGTATCGGGAAAATCCGTCACCCAAAACCTGGTGGGCTTCCTGAACGATCACAAAAGCATTTGGATCGATCTCCGCAACCAGTCGCTTCAGATCTGCCAGCTGTTGTTTTCTTACAGCGGTCAAAACCACCTTTGTTTGGACACCCGTGTACGATCCCTCGCCGTGAAGGAAGGTCACACCTCTTTCCAGTTCATCAGATATAGCCTTGGCTACCTGGTCATACTCCTTTGTTATAATAAGCGCAACCTTTGAATAGTCAAATCGATAAACCACCGCATCAATCACCTGGCCTGTCAAAAAGACAGCCACACCGCTGTATAGCGCCACAGAAATATCACGAAAAACAATGCTGGTAATGATGACAACACAGGCATCGAAACAGAAAGAAATCGTTCCGATTGGCGCATTTTGGTATTTCAGCTTCAGCAGGCGCACAATAATATCTGAGCCGCCTGTGGATGCTCCTGTGGTAAACACCAGGCCTAACCCGATGCCACAAATCACGCCGCCGTACAGTCCGCCGATCAGCGGCTCTGTTTCAGGGACCGGCAGATTGGAAAGCAGATCGATACTCACCGAGGAAAGCAGCATACCAATCAACGAGCCTACGAAAAACTTCTTGCCGATTTTCAAGCCCGCTAAGGCGAACAACGGCAGATTGATAAGCGCTGTAATCGTGCCGATACTGCCCTTCCCAAGCATATGCACCAGCACCATTGCAAGGCCGGATAAGCCACCGGCGTTCAAATCATTTGGAACAAGAAACAGATTGAAGCCAAGACTGAAAACAGCGCAGCCGACTGCTATTTTAAGAATGTCACATATGCGTTCAAGCTGTTTCTTCATACCTTCACCTACATATCAAAGCTGATTTGTTTCTCCTGGGCATCCTCATCCTTGAGAATTGCGCCGGCTGTGGGAATTGTCTTATTGCGGTAACGGCTTGCATTTACAATCCCGCTTTCCTCCAAGGGCAGCACATCGTTTAGCTGCGCCTTTTTCTTCAGGCTCATAACAGCAACACCCTGGGTGTTCTTGGTGGTCTTAGGTGTCAGCTGCGCGGTGGAAATAATGGCTGCGCGTCCGTCTGTGGAGTAGAGCACCACCTGCTTATCCTCATCGACAACCATCGCCTTGATCAGCGGACTCTTATCGGAGAAGGCTGCGATCAGGCGGCGGCGATTTGTTTTTGTTTCGTAGGCGGACAGAGGCACTTTAGCGCCCTTTCCGTTTTCAAAGAAGAACAGGACAAAGCCCTTGTAATCTCCCGGCAGAACCACCTGCAGGACCGTTTCGCCCGTATCCATACCTAACTTTTGCGGCAGATAGTCGCCCAGCAGGGATGCCTTACTATCTTCAAAATCAGACAGGCGGGTCTTATAGCACTGATACATATTGGTAAACACCAAAACTTCAGCCCTGTTAGAGGTTTCCACGGAGAAGGACAAACTATCCCCTTCCTTGAATTTTTGTTCCCCGGACATACGCAGGGACTGGGCAGTGATCTTCTTAAGGTAACCTTCCTTGGAAACAAAGAGTGTTACAGGATAGTCGGGAGCTTGTTCCTCTTCCTCTTCAATGTGGATTTCCTGGGCCTCATATATAATTTCAGTCTTGCGAGGCTGACCGTACTTTTCGGAAACCTGCTGCAATTCCTTAATGATCACATTCTTCAGCTTACGACTGCTGCCAAGCGTGTCGCGAAGATCCGCGATCTCCTTTTCCAATTCACTGATCGCCTTGGTTTGCTTCAGAATGTATTCTTTATTGATATTCCGCAGCTTGATCTCCGCCACATAATTGGCCTGAATCTCATCAATACCAAAGCCGATCATCAGGTTGGGAACAACCTCATTCTCCAGCTCTGTTTCGCGGATAATGCGGATCGCCTTATCAATATCCAGCAGGATCCGCTCCAAGCCCTTCAGCAGGTGCAGGCGGTCTTCCTTTTTTTGAATCTGGAAGTACAGCCGTCGCATTACGCAATCTGTACGCCATGCGGTCCACTCTTCCAAAATCTCACCAATGCCCATAACACGGGGCATACCGGCAATCAAAATGTTGAAATTGCAGGCGAAACTGTCCTGCAGGGGCGTCAAACGGAACAGCTTCTGCATCAGCTTTTCCGGCTCAACACCACGCTTCAGGTCAATGGTCAGCTTCAAGCCGCCCAAGTCGGTTTCGTCACGCATATCGGCGATCTCTTTGATTTTACCTGCTTTGATCAGTTCCGCCACCTTGTCCATAATGACTTCGCTGGTGGTGGAATACGGAATTTCTGTAATTTCTATCAGGTTGCCGGCCTTTACATAGTTCCATTTTGCCCGGAGCTTAAAGCTGCCGCGGCCTGTGGAATAAATTTCACGGGTGGTCGCTTCATCAAACAGCAATTCTCCGCCGGTGGAAAAATCCGGGCCGGGCAAGGTTTCCAAAATATCGTGGTCGGGATTGTTCATCAAGGCGATGGTTGTATCGCAGATCTCCTTTAAATTGAAGGAGCAGATATTGCTGGCCATACCGACCGCAATGCCCTGATTGGCGGAAACCAACACATTGGGGAATGTGGTGGGAAGCAGGCTGGGCTCTTTCATGGTGGCATCGTAGTTATCCACCATATCTACGGTGTCAAAGTCAATATCCCGGAACAGCTCATCACAGAACTTATCCAGCTTTGCTTCCGTATAACGGGCTGCTGCATAGGCCATATCGCGGGAATAGACCTTACCGAAGTTACCCTTACTGTCCACAAAGGGGTACAGTAAGGTTTCATTACCCTTAGCCAAACGGACCATTGTTTCATAAATCGCCGCATCGCCGTGGGGATTCAGGCGCATGGTCTGACCCACAATGTTGGCAGACTTGGTGCGTCCGCCGTTTAAAAGCCCCATTTTGTACATAGTGTACAGGAGTTTTCTGTGGGAGGGCTTAAAGCCGTCGATCTCCGGGATCGCACGGGACACGATCACAGACATAGCATAGGGCATATAGTTGATTTCCAGGGTTTCGGAAATCGCCTGCTCCGTAGTGGAGCCAACCAGGCCAACAATGCCATCGGTATTGATTTTCTTCTTATTCTGTTCCGGTTCTTTTTTCTTTCGTGCCATTTAGAACACCTCTTAGGAAATATCGGCCAATTCCAAGTACTTGGAGCCGTTTTCCGCAATAAAATTCTTTCTTTCGTTGAGCGCATCGCCCAGTAATACGTCAAAATAATGGGACGTACGCTCTGCATCCTCCGGCATAACCTTGATCAGTCGGCGGGTTTCCGGATTCATAGTGGTCATCCACATCATCTCAGGATCGTTTTCACCAAGACCCTTGGAGCGCTGGATCGTGACCTTCTTCCCTTCCAGCTCACTGAGGATCTTTACCTTTTCCTGCTCGTTATAAGCAAACCAGGTTTTATCCTTACAGGTGATCTCAAACAAGGGAGATTCTGCAATATACACATAGCCGTCCCGAATCAGCTTGGGGCAAAGACGGTAAAGCATAGTCAGGATCAAGGTGCGGATCTGGAAGCCGTCCACATCTGCGTCGGTGCAGATAACCACCTTATTCCAGCGTAGCTGAGAGATGTCAAAGCTGCTCAGTTCTTTGGATTTTTTGCCTTCAACCTCTACGCCGCAACCCAAAACCTTAATCAGGTCTGTAATGATGGGAGAGGCGAAAATGCGGTTATAGTCTGCCTTCAGGCAGTTGAGGATCTTACCACGGACAGGCATAATGCCCTGGAATTCTGCATCCCGGGACAGCTTCACGCTACCCAACGCAGAGTCACCCTCCACGATATACAGCTCGCGGATTTCCGTGTCCTTACTGCGGCAATCCACAAATTTCTGTACCCGGTTGGCGATATCCACCTTAACGGACAGGTTTTTCTTTACATTGGCTCTTGTCTTTTCCGCAGATTCTCTTGCCCGCTTGTTCACAAGAATCTGGTCTGCCGCTCTGTCCGCATCCTGCTTGTTTTCCAAAAACCAAACCTGCAGCTGCTCCTTAAAGAACGCTGTCATAGCGTCCTGTGTAAATTTCGAGTTAACGGACTTCTTTGTCTGGTTCTCAAAGCAGCCGATGGTAGAGAAACAGTTGGTAACGATCACAAGGCTGTCCTGAATATCCTGATAAATAATCTTGCTCTCGTTTTTGGTATATTTATTGTTCTCACGCAGGTACTTATCCATTGCGGCCACAAAGCCGGAACGAACTGCCTTGTCGGGGCTGCCGCCGTACTCCAGCCAAGAGGAGTTGTGGTAGTATTCTGTGTGGCTGACCTGCTTGGAGAAGCAGAAGGATGCGGTGATCTTCAGCTTCATTTCAGGACGGTTTTCCGCATCACGGCCACGGCGCTCGGTTTCCCAGTATACAGGCATAGTAAAGGCATTATCGCCTACCAGCTCCTCAATATACTGCTTAATGCCGTCTGTGTAGCAGAACTCTTCTTCCTCGAACTTTTTGCCCACCTGGTTGCGGAATTTGAAGGTGATCCCTCTGTTCACAACCGCCTGACGGCGCAGCACGTCCCGATAATAGTCTGCCGGAATGTTAATATCGGTAAACACCTGCTTGTCGGGACGCCAATGGAACACTGAGCCAGTCTTGCGGCCACGGTCGGTAGGCTCTTTCTTCAGACCGCCCTTATTTCTGCCCTTTTCAAAGTGCAGATCATAACGGAAGCCGTCACGACGAATGGTAGCATCAAAAAATTCCGATGCATACTGGGTTGCGCAGGAACCCAAACCGTTCAGACCCAGTGAATACTCGTAGTTCTCACCATTTTCGCCATACTTACCGCCGGCATACATCTCACAGAACACCAGCTCCCAGTTATAGCGCTTTTCTTTCTCGTTATAGTCCACAGGACAGCCGCGGCCAAAGTCCTCTACTTCCACGGAGAGGTCCTCATACCGGGTCACAATGATGGTATCTCCGTGACCTTCACGGGCTTCATCAATGGCATTGGAGAGGATCTCAAACACCGCATGCTTACAGCCTTCCAAATCATCAGAGCCAAAAATAACCGCCGGACGTTTCCGAACGCGCTCTTCGCCCTTCAGCATCGAGATACTGGAGTTGCCATATTGTTCATTTCTTTTTGTTGCCATACGTATTACCTGCCGAATTTCAGAATTTTTCAACTATATTATACACATTTTGTGATGTAAAGTCAACCAAATCAACTATATATAGTGTTTTAGTTCTATTGCCGAGCTGCGGGACATACTCTTTTGTAGACCGTGGCAGGAGCGCACCTCCTGCAAAAAAGGAGGCTGGCTATGGAAAATATGTATGCAAGCATCGCTGCCAGAACTGGCGGCAATATCTATATGGGTGTGGTTGGGCCGGTAAGGACAGGCAAATCTACACTCATCAAGCGGATCATAGAGCAGGTCGTGATCCCAAATATACACGAACCATACCGTAAGGAACGGGCAAAGGATGAACTTCCCCAAAGCGGATCTGGCCGTACCATTATGACCAGTGAGCCGAAGTTTATACCTGAAGAGGCTGTGGAAATCACGCCTGACGGCACAACAAGGCTTTCTGTGCGAATGATCGATTCTGTGGGTTATATGATCGACGGGGCTGTAGGCGCTGATGAAGATGGCGCTCCCCGTATGGTAACGACCCCTTGGTTCGACTACGAGATCCCTATGACCGATGCTGCAGAGCTGGGCACAAAAAAGGTTATGGATGAGCACTGCACCATCGGCTTGGTGGTCACAACCGACGGAACGATCACAGATATTCCAAGGGATGCCTATGTTGAAGCAGAACGCCGTGCAATTATGGATATGCAAAAGACCGGCAAGCCCTATCTGGTAATTATCAACACACAAAATCCAGAAGGAGAATTGGCAAAAAGCGTCCAAAATGCCATTCGTGAGGAATTTGGTGTTGACGCTATGATCGCAGACTGCCAGGCAATGAATGACGGGGATATTAACCGGCTGCTAAAGCATTTACTTTACAGCTTCCCGATGCAGAAGCTATGTGTACATCTGCCCCGTTGGTTTGATGCGCTGGAGGCAGAGCACCCTGTAAAATCTGCTCTTTTTGAAGCATTACTGTCCTGCTTTGAGGAAATCTCCACGTTATCACAGGCAAGCGATGTCCTCCTTCGCCTTAAAAATTTGGAGGCCGTTCAGGACTATTCTCTGCGGGACATTGATCTGTCCTGTGGTACTGTTAGTTGCGCGATCAGTTTCCCGGAAGCCTTTTTCTACGAGATCCTCAGTGATAAGGCAGGTATTTCCATTGAAGACGATTCTCAACTTTTGGCGCTACTCACAGAATTATCTCAGACAAAGATAGAATATGATAAAATTGCTGATGCGTTATCCTCTGTAAAAGCCACAGGCTATGGCATCGTAATGCCCGATGCCTCGGAGATGACACTGCAAACACCTGAGGTCGTACGCAAAGGCGGTGCGTTTGGTGTAAAACTGAAGGCCGGAGCCCCATCCATCCATATGATCCGCGTAGATATTGATACAGAAATCAGCCCTATGGTGGGTGGCGAACAGCAATCCCAGGATCTTATTTCCTATCTTTCCTCGGAAGAGCCGGAAAAGCTTTGGCAAAGCAACATTTTTGGCAAATCGGTTTACACATTGATACAGGACGGTTTGACCACTAAGCTGATCCGCACGCCGGACGAGGTGCGCGATAAGTTCCGTGGAGTGCTTACACGGGTAGTAAACGAAGGCGCAACAGGCCTGATCTGTTTGATTCTATAAAACTTTAGGGGTGTATTTTTACACCCCTTTTTTGTATTTATCTCTTTACCCGCGGGAAATAATATGGTAGAATGGTAGAGTATTTGAATTATTCGGAGAACGCACTATGAAGTTATCACAATTTACCAACCGTAAATGGAATTATCATATATTAACCTTTGCGTTTCCTTTTCTGGGAATGCTGTTTATAATGCTGCTTGGCGGCTACTCCCCCTTCGGAAAATACTCTATGCTATACTCGGATATGTACCATCAGTATTATCCGTTTTTCGTATCGTTCCGTCGGGCGCTTCTGTCCGGAGAGTCCCTGCTATATAACTGGGATGTGGGCTTAGGTCTGGATTATTTAGGTCTTTACTCCTATTATCTTGCCTCTCCCCTGAATCTTTTGAGTGTCCTTGTGCCGGAAAGCTGGCTATTGGGGTATTTTTCCCTGTTAATGCCCATAAAACTGGGCCTTGCCAGTATGTTCTTTGGTATGTTCCTGAAAAAAATTACCGGCAGGCAGGATCTATCCAACGTTCTGTTCGGCTGCTTCTACGGTCTATGCGCCTGGGCGCTGGGATACCAATGGAACATTATGTGGCTGGATACCTTCGCGCTGCTCCCTCTGGTTATGCTGGGCATGGTCAGTCTGCTGAAAGAGCGCAAGTTCGTGCTTTACACGCTGACGCTGTTTCTCTCCATTTATACCAACTATTATATTGGTTTCTTCACCTGCATTTTCGTGCTGCTAAGCTTTATCTGCTACCAAATTTGCCGCTGGAAGAATTTCGGCACATTTATTATGGATCTGAGCCGCATTGCTATATTTTCGCTGCTGGCAATCGGTATGACAGCCATTGTATCCCTTCCAACCCTTGCAGCCCTGCAAACCACCCAATCCAGTGTCAACAAATTCCCAGAGGGTTTCCAGCTGAATATGACCACTGAGGACAACTGGATCGGTCTGTTTAAAACGATGATTCAGGTAGCCGGCAACACCAATGGCGGTATTGTACCAAGCTTCAAGGAGGGTCTGCCAAACCTTTACTGCGGTGTGATCACCACCATCCTTGCTATCCTCTATCTATTTAACAACAAAGTTCGGCTTCGTGACAAGATTTGTTCTGTAGTTCTGCTTCTGTTCTTTAATGTTAGCTTTATTGTAAGGCAGTTGGACTACATCTGGCACGGATTCCACTTTACAAATATGATACCCTATCGGTTCAGCTTCCTGTATAGCTTTGTAATGCTGTACATGGCGTATATTGCCTGGACTAACCGAAAAAATTTCCGACTTTGGCAGGTCATTTTCGCCACGGTTTTGGCAATTGGTATTTTGTTCTGCTATAAGGATCTGACAGACGTTGTTTATTGGGCATATAACGGCGTTATGCTCCTGTTATATGTTACAGCCCTTATTGCTTATTGCACATTCCGTCCTGCGCCCGATGATCCCGAACAAATCCCTGCATATCGGTTGGAACGCATAAAGAGAAAAATCAATTGCAGATATATTCTTTGCGGTGTTATGGCGGTTGAGCTGGTGCTTAACCTGGTAAATTTTGGTGTTGCATTTCCTGCCACAAACGCTTCTAACTATCCAAGAGGCAAAGAAAACACCGCCTCAGTTCTCGCTTTTATGAACGACCTGGAAAAGGACAACCCCTTCTTCCGCGCAGAAATGACCCATACCCAAACCTTAAACGATGGCGCTCTTAACGGCTACAACGGCATCACGACCTTCACAAGCTCCGCTAATGTCAAGGTGACTGAGTTTATGAGAGCTTTGGGTTATGGCGCGAAGAACACCTACAACCGTTACAGCTTTGAAGAAAGCTCTCCTGTTTCCAATCTCTTCCTCGGTCTGAAGTATATGATCGAACGGGATGGAAAAGTTGAAAACAACCCATATTTTACCGATATTTACAGCTGTGGTAACGTTCATTTGTTGGAAAACAACGCATATCTGCCCCTCGGATTTCTTGCAAATTCTCAGCTTTTGAACGTAGATTTCAGCAGCAATGACAATCGATTCGATTTCCAAAATCAGCTTATACAGCAAGCTACAGGATTGAACGAGGATGTATGGAAGCATCTGACAGGCAACACCCTTATCATCAGCAGTGATGGTCCTACGATCAAGCCTCAATCCAACACCGGCTACTGCAGCTACACCACAGACGAAAACACCACAGGCACTATCACATATAGCTATACAGCGAACAAAACCGGCCTTATGTGTATAGATCTGGATCTGTCCAAGCGGAATGGTTTCTCTGTTTGGCTCAATGGCAGAGAGCTCTTCAGCGAGACTCACAGCCTGCCGCAAATGCTTTCCGTTTCTCAGGTGCAGACCGGTGATATGATTGATATTCAGTTGAAGTGCAAAAAGAACGAAAACGGCATTATCAAAATAAAAGCTGCAGTTCTGAACGATGATGCATTTCAGAAAGCATATGAGACTCTGTCAACGTCCACATTACAGTTATCCCAATTTAGCAACACGATGATTGATGGCAGCATCGATTGTCAACGCGATGGTGTTCTCTATACGTCAATTCCTCAGAATGGCAATTGGCAAGCCATTGTTGATGGAAAGCCCGCAGACACCGTGGCCATTGGCGATGCTATGGTGGGTCTGCTGCTGGCAAAGGGCACGCACACGATCCGCTTTGAATATCATAACGATGCATTCTCCTTAGGCTGGAGAATCAGCCTTGCCTGTTTTGTTATATTTACAGGTTGCTATTTTGCTATGTACAAGCCAAAGCTGCGCCGCAAAAAAGGCAAATATGAACGATAGACAAAAACATCCTCACTGGTAAGGGCGGTGCCCCATAGTGAGGATGTTTTTTTGTACCCGTATAAAAGAATCACTGTCTACTGGGGTTAGAATAATAAATAATAGTAGCAATTGCCACGGCTAATTCAAAGGAGAACGATATTACTGTAAAAATCGGCGCATGAATCAGGACATTATACAGCACGGACAATGCCAGCGGAATTGTAATTGTGTATCGCACAATTTGTAGATTCCGGAAGCTGAAAACAATTGCATATAAGCAATAGGTAATCACCAATATAATATCAACCCAATTTGCAGTTTTAAAAACAATCACATTAACAATCAGATAATTGAGGAAAAGCACTGCGCAATTTGTAATTACGATCCAAACAGGAATTGATTTATCATTTTTCTCAAAGCAAAAATAGGTTATCGTACGCGATAATCCAAGGAACAGAGAGATCATGGCAAAATATTCTCCCATAAACAAATAAGAGAACACAAGTGATAAGCCGCCAAGCCCCTGAAACACAAGATATGTACTTTTCTTTCTAAAAAGGTAGCTGGAAGCGTACATAAGCATTGCGACAAAGCTAATTAACAATGCAATTCTGTCATTCGACATATTTTGTCATACTCCGATCGTATCGATTATCTTGAAAAAACCTCCTACTTTCGTAGGAGGTTTTTGTGTTCGCGTTACCTATCTTCCCGGGCAGTCGCCCGCCAAGTATTGTCGGCGCAAATGAGCTTAACTTCTGTGTTCGGGATGGGAACAGGTGGACCCTCATCGCAATCAACACGAACTATTCTATTACCAAGGCCTTCGCCTTTGCAACCTTATATAAGGATTGGTGACCCGTGGGA
>JAFQCX010000007.1 GCA_017416245.1 Oscillospiraceae bacterium
CCTTGCCAAGTTTATTGCGGAAAAGGGCGGCGTGCATCACCGCTTCAAGAGAGGCTACCGCAATGTTATCAATGAGTCTGTGCGGCTGAACAGTGCCGGCCAGGACAGCCAGCTGGCCATTGAGACCTCCGGTCACGGCGCGCTGAAGGAAAATTATTTCCTGGATGACGGTGCCTATCTGGTCACCAAGCTGCTGATCGAGCTGGCTCGGGGCAAGAAGGAAGGCTACACGCTGGAATCTCTGATTGCAACCCTGGAAGAGCCTGCTGAAAGCTGCGAATTCCGTATGAATATTGCGCTGGAGGATTTCAAGCCCTACGGCCTGCAGGTCATTGAGGAGCTGACTGCCTATGCACAGACCAAGGAAGGCTGGAGCCTGGCACCCAGCAATTACGAGGGTGTCCGTGTGAATCTGGACGAAAATCACGGCAACGGCTGGTTCCTGCTGCGTCTTTCTCTACACGATCCGCTGATGCCTCTGAATATCGAAAGCAATGATATCGGCGGCACTAAGAAAATCGCTGCAGAGCTGGCTGGCTTTATTGCAGGCTGTGATAAGCTGGACGCTGCAACCCTGCTTAACTTCGCAAAGTAATAATAGAAGGGACTGCGAAAGCAGCCCCTTTTTTGGTATAAAAAAACACCCATCTTTCGATGGGTGTTTTATGCGAAAGAGTAACCAAAAGGAGTATAACAGGGGTAAAAGTAAGCAAAAGTAGTACAACTGCTCTGTTCGACATATTGGAATTTGTTTAATAGTGTTCAATGCAGAAGTCAACCCATTCTTTCACTTTTTTTCCAACCTCATCTGCATTCAGATTATCGACATTCAAAACATCCACATTTTCTTTTCCTATAAACCATTTTCTTTTTAATGGCAATAAACATTTTAAATGATGTTCGAAGAAGTTTCTGGAACGAGTATTATCATTTTCCTTATGTCTTAATAATACTTCATTTGAAGCATCTAAAAATAATATTCTTGTTGGCATACACCTTCGAACTTGCTCAAGTTCCTTGTGTAATGCATTTTCAATTTCCCATTCTTGTCCAATAGTTTTGGGATAATTTAATGTATAAAATTCAATTTCTTCTGCTCCGAAATCCATAATACTACAACTAAAATCGTTGGCTTTATTATATCGAACAACTTCTTTTTTAAGCCACAATTTCTGTATTTCCAAATAATCTTCGTATTTGTTTTTATCTAACTGACGTCGCTTCACTTCGTCAATAATATCCGTATTGATTTCGTAACTAATATTCACATATGGAGCATTTTCTTGTAGATATCGTACTGCTGTTGTTTTTCCTACCGCCATACAACCCTGTAATGAAAGTATCATATGTTTTCCCCACAAATTCTTATTTATCGAACTGATCATACCATAAAACTTAAAGACTTTCAATGATATATCGCCTTGGCGATATGATATACGGCAATCCGCATGATATACTTGCTTCGCAAGCATGATATAATATCCGTTCCTTCATATGCCGCAGGCATATATCATCGCTCGCAGAGCGATATCATATCGAAGATATATCACCCGTTCCGGCAGGAACGGATATCATTCAAAAAACGCACCTTTGTCGGTAGACAAAAGTGCGTTTTTTGTTGGCGGAGAAGGAGGGATTTGAACCCTCGATACCCTTTTGGGGTATACACGATTTCCAATCGTGCGCGCTCGGCCAGCTACGCGACTTCTCCATAGAGCTACATTGCAATCAGCCTGTGTATAGTACAACAATTTTTACCTTTTGTCAAGCCCTATTTTCGATATTTTAAGGCAAATCCGGCGTGAATTTCACGCCGGATAATTTGCTTTATTTTACCTTGCGGAAAACCACAGCGGTGCGGCAGGGAAGATAGATTTGGAAACCGTAGGTGCCGTCACTTTGCCTGGTCGCCGTGTAGCATTCGTGCCAGATGCGTCCGTCGCCGCCGTAGCAATAGTCATCGGTGCTCATAATTACCTGATACTTTCCGCCAGTGGGGACACGGACAAGATAACCGTCGTAGGAATTGCTGTGGTGGAAATTAAAGGCAAAGAGTGCGCCGCCTTTTTTATAGACCATTACCTTGTCATCCTGATGGAGCAGCAGCTGCCGGTCGCTGCCGGACAGCACCTTTTGCTTCTTGGCCATGGCCACCATATCCTTCTCAAAATCATTGAGGAAGGCGTATTTCAGATTCTGATTGTCTGCAAGACTCCATTGCCGGCGGCAGTAATGGTAGCTCCAGCCGTTGCCCTCCCGGGGGAAGTCGATCCATTCGGGATGGCCGAATTCGTTGCCCATAAAGGTCAGATAGCCTTCGCCGCCCAGGCTCATCGTCAGCAGGCGGAGCATTTTATGCAGCGCCATTGCCCGATCCATGGTCAGGCTGCGGTAGGATTTATCCATACCCCAGTACATCTCCTGATCGCACATCCGGAACATCGCCGTTTTATCGCCCACCAATGCCTGGTCGTGAGATTCCACATAGCCGATGACCCGCTCACGGGGACGGCGGATGGTCAGCTCATAGTAGATGTTATTCAGATCCCAGTGTTCATCGGGAACTTCCTTCAGCAAGCGGATCCACATATCCGGTTCACCCATTGCAAGCCGGTAATCAAAGCCAAGACCGCCGTCTTCCACCGGCAGCGAAAGACCCGGCAGGGCAGAGGTGTCCTCTGCGATGGTGATGGCATCGGGATTGACCTGGCGCACCAGCTCGTTGGCCAGTTGCAGGTAGGTGACAGCTTCCAGATCCGTATTCATGGAGAAATAGGATCTGGGATCGCCAAATGCGGTGCCAAGTCCGTGATCGTGATACAGCATAGAGGTGACACCGTCAAAGCGGAAGCCGTCAAAATGGAATTCCTCCTGCCAGTATTTCAGGTTGGACAGCAGGAAATGCAGCACCTCCGGCTTGCCGTAATTAAAGCATTTTGTGCCCCAGGCGTTGTGATTACCCTTTGCGCCTGCGTGAAAATACTGATGATCGGAGCCGTCAAATTGGTTGATTCCCTCACGGGAGTTGGGTGCGGCGTGAGAATGCACCACATCCAGAAGCACCGTGATACCTATTGCGTGGGACGCATTGATCAGTGTCTTCAGGTCGTCCGGCGTGCCGAATTTAGAGGACGGTGCATAGAAATTGGCTACCTGATAGCCAAAAGACGCGTAATACGGATGCTCCATCACCGCCATGATCTGAATGGTGTTGTAGCCCAGATCCTTGATGCGCTTAAGATTGTTTCTGCGGAATTCGTCGTATGAGCCGACCTTGCCGTCTTCCTGGGCCATTCCGATGTGACACTCGTAGATAAACAGATTCTTCTGAGGCTTAAAGCTGCCGTCTGTCCAGGGAAACTCCGGAGCATCAAAAATGGCAGCATTCCATTGATAGCTGACGGGATCCTGCACCACATAATTGGCATAGGCCGGGATCCGTTCCAGCTCCTGGCCGTTGTGGAGCACGATGGCGCTGACTTTTTGTCCGTTTTGCAGGGCATCGGCAGGCAGCTTGATCTCAAACACGCCGTTATCCAGCCGCGTCATCGGGCAGCTGCGGCGATCCCAGTAATTAAAATCGCCCATAAAGTACATTGCATCTGCTGCAGGCGCCCATTCGCGGTAGATCCAGCCGTCAGATGTCCGATGAATGCCAAAATACCGATGGGCATTGGCAAAGTCACAAAGCGTCTGACCGGGCTGCAGAAGCATATTTTTTGTCTGAACATATTTGTCCATCCGCAGCTGCAGATCCTCAGCAAAGGGCTGCAGATTGGGGTCAATAGATGTGATTTTCTGAATCATATTGCCGATCCTTTCTAAGTCACAGCGTCGCACTCAGCCATTTGCGAAGCATTGGCAGCCATTGGGCTGCAAGCTCTGTGTTGCTGCTGAGGGAATCGCAGGTCAAAGCGTCAACCGTGGAAAGTCCGTGTTGACCGTGGGTGAAAATGTGCAGGTCAAAGGGGATCCTATGCTTGGCAAGAGCTTTTGCATAGAGAATACTATTGGAAACCGGCACCACATCGTCCTCAGCCGTATGCCAGAGGAATGTTGCCGGAGTGGCATCGCTGACAAGCCTGTCCAGGGAGAAATTTGCTTCGTCATCCTCCGTAATGGTCTGATGGCCGATTACATTTTGGATCGTGCCCTCGTGGCGATGCTCCGGTGCGGCGCAGATCACCGGGTAGCAAAGCACAGCGGCCTTGACGCCCTTGCTGTTGGGGAACAGATTGCGAACTTCCGGGCAATCGTAGCGATTGCAGTAGTGTCCTGCCAGATGTCCGCCGGCGGAAAAGCCCATAATTGCGATCCTGTCCACATCAATGTGCCAGACATCGGCATTTGCATAGATCAGCTCCAGCGCTGCAGCAACCTCGCAAAGCTGGGCAGGAAAATGGCTGGGCGTGCAGGAGTAGTTCAGAATAAAGACCCGATATCCCCAGGAAAGCAGCTTCAGCGCCACCGGCTCGTCCTCCCGCTGACTGCACCAGCTGTAGCCGCCGCCGGGACAGATGAGAACGGCAGGGTTCTTAACATCCTGTCGGCCCATTTCCGACAGATTATAGGGCAGGTAAGTGGTCACGGTGGGGTCGCTGCTGATGCCAGAAAGGGCAGGATACAGCGGTTTTAACTTAAATGTTTCGTGCAGCATAGGTCATACCCCCTTTCTATCATCATACGGCAAAATGAATGGTGTGTCAATAAAAAACGGCTGCACCCAAAGCCCGGCAGCAGCATATTATAACCTGAGAAAGGGAAAGGAGGAATTTATTTGCCGTCTGTTGGCTACATACAGGTACACGCATATTCCAGTTATGCGCAGATTCCGCTGAAGGATGTTGCTGTGTCCGTTACCACCGCCGATAATACTGTGCTTGCCATGCGTTTGACAGACCGCAGCGGCCGCATTGATCCGATTGAAGTTCCTGTCCCGGATCTGGCAGAAAGTCAGTCTCCGGGCGATGTGGCGCCGTTTACGCCGGTTATGCTCTATGCAAGGCTTGCCGGCTACGAGCAGATCCAGGTGGAGGAGCTGCAGGTATTTGCCGATACCGTAACGGTGCAGAATCTGGAGATGATCCCGCTTTCGGAGCTGCCGTCGCAGTGGAGCAAGTCGGAAACATTCCTGACACCGCCGCAGAACTTGTAGGAGGTAGCATATGCCTACTGTTATACCCTTTGTACCGCAGAATATTACGGTGCATCTGGGCTCACCCAGCTCCAGTGCCGCCAATGTTACAGTCCCGTTTGTGGACTATGTCAAGAATGTTGCATCCAGCGAAATATATCCTACCTGGGATGACAGCGCATTGCGGGCAAATATTCTTGCCATTACATCCTTTGCGCTGAATCGGGTCTACACGGAGTTTTACCGCAGCCGGGGTTATGATTTTGACATAACAAACTCCACAGCTATCGACCAGGCCTTTGTTAACGGACGGGCGTATTTTGACCGGATATCCCGTATTGCAGATGAGCTGTTTAACGATTATTTGCGCAGGCCCGGATTCGTTGAGCCGCTGGCGGCCAAATTTTGCAACGGCACTACGGTCACCTGCGAGGGACTGAGTCAATGGGGCAGCCAGAATCTTGCCCAGCAGGGCTTAAATTCCACCCAGATCCTGCGCAATTATTACGGCAATGTTGAGATCGTCAACAACGCACCGATCCGCGGTATTACATCATCTTATCCCGGCTCACCGCTGCGCAGAGGAAGCTCCGGCCCGTCGGTTGTGGTCATTCAGGTGGAATTGAACCGCATTTCCCAAAACTATCCTGCGATCCCCAAGATCCCAACAGTCGACGGAATCTTCGGAAGCCGCACAGAAGCAGCAGTACGGGCATTTCAGGAGATATTTGATCTGACGCCGGACGGGATCGTTGGCCCGGCAACCTGGTATGCGCTGGTGCGGCTGTATACCGCCGTTACAAAGCTGGGCGAGCTGCGTAGCAGCGGACAGCAGTTTTATTCTATTAACTGGTCTTACCCCAACTCCCTGGAGGAGGGTGCAACAGGGGATAAGGTTCGGCATCTGCAGTATATGCTCTCTGTGCTTTCGGCCTATATTAACAACATTCCCGATGTAGATGTGGATGGGATCTTCGGCCCGGCAACGGAAAATGCCGTGGTTGCGGCGCAGCGGTATTTTGGACTGCCCCAGACCGGAGTGGTGGATGCGGCCACCTGGGATGAAATTTATGATCAGTTTGCCGGCATTGAAAATACCAGTCTGCGAAACGGCGAGGTATTCCCGCGGCAGTCTGACAATGCGGTTACCGCTTTTGCGCCCAACAATGCCAGCCGCACCCGCTATGCCCGTTCCACAACGCTGACCCAGTTCCCAGGCAGAGATTTGACGCCGGGGCAGCAGGATCCGATTTCGCAGGAGGTGATACGATGAGACCGGACGAATCCTTTGTTGGCCAGCCCATACGCAGCCTGCAGCAGATGCTTCGCGTGATCGGTGAGAATGATGACCGGCTTCCCAGCGTCGTACCGGATGGGATATACGGAAACGACACCGTCCGTGCTGTATCTGCCTTTCAGCGAAGGGTGGGTCTGCCGGTTACCGGTATTGCAGATCAGGAAACCTGGGAGGCCATCGTAGCCCGATATGAGCCTGCCTTGATTGAACAGGGCGAGGCGGAGCCGCTGCGGATCATTCTGGATCCCGGTCAGGTGATCCGCCGGGGAGAGGAGAATCCCAACCTATATATCGTTCAGGCGATTTTGCTTGTTCTTTCTAAGCTGTATGCCGGGATCACGCCGCCGGGTATGAGCGGCGTTTTGGATCTGGCAACGGCAGATTCCATTTCCTCGTTTCAGCAGATGAATCTGATTCCGGTGACCGGGGAGCTGGATAAGCGCACCTGGAAGCACCTTGCGCTGCACTATCCGCTGGCAGCAAATGCAATTTTTCAGCTTGATTAAAGAAAATGGAAATTTTCTGTTAATTTGCCAATAATGCCCTTGATTGTTACCGCATAACTACATATAATATACTTGGTTGTTAATACGGCCAATGGAGGAAAAGTGGATGTTCGCAAAAGACTGGAAGAAAGATCTGTTTACAATTCCAAATGTGCTCAGTCTGTTCCGGCTGTTGCTGATACCCGTTTACATCATTTTGTATCTGAAAGCGGAGAAGCCGGAGGAGTATTTTCTGGCTGCAGCGATTTTGGCTGTGTCCTGCCTGACGGATCTGATCGACGGCAAGATCGCCCGACATTTTAATATGATCTCCAATACCGGAAAGATCCTGGATCCGCTGGCAGATAAGGCCACGCAGTTTACGCTGATCATCTGTCTGATCATCCGCCGGCGCAATCCCGTGCTGCTGTTTCTGGCGGTGCTGTTTGTGATTAAGGAGGCATTTCAGGCTGTTGCAGGCTTTCTGCTTCTGCGCAGGGGCAAGATCCTGAAGGGCGCTCTGTTTGCCGGTAAGGTCAGTACCACCGTTCTGTTTATCAGTCTGATCGTGCTGGTGCTGATTCCCAATATCAGCGAAACTGTGGTGCATCTGATTGCCGGCGTGGATATTGTGTTTCTTCTGATTTCTTTTGTCAGCTATATCCGGCTGTATTACACCCACAGTCCTATGATTCAGTCTATTAATGAAAGCAAAGAATAATATAACGGCAGCTCGGATGAGCTGCCGTTCGTTTATTTCGTTCGTTCCATTCTGACCGGGATCAGGATCGCAAGTAGAACGATCGACAAACCTCTTACGCAAATACCGATCATACCGTAATGCTGCAGGGGGAATGAGAGAGGAAATAGGGTCATAGCCAGACAGTAGCAGATCTTTGCCCACAGCGGCCATTGTTTGAAAGGCTGTCGTTCCTGGCGCTGCCTGACAAATTTGAGCTTATGCAGCCGCTTCAGGCTTTGACAGCAGACAAAGATACAAACGCACAGGGTCATAAGTATGAAGGTAACTGCGAAAAGTATATCTCCGGTAATGCTGTTTATGAATTCTTCAGGAGCAACGCAAACAACCGTGATAAGGATCGCAAACAGACTCAAAATAGAGGAGGCCGAAATTGCGATCCACTTTCTGATCAGTGAGATATACCGTTCATCGCAGACCGCAGCATTAGATGTAATTGTGCGCTGGAAATTACTCCTGTGGATGATATACGAAGTAAGGGAAATAACGAAGGCGATGATAATGCCAACAGAGCCAAGAGGACCGATCCACTCGTCGTCAACTGCAAAGCTAGCGATCACAAAGATAAAGTCAAACAAAATTAACGGCATTGTGATAACCAGCGAAAGAGCTGCAGCAGTGCGCATCGCAGCCTTTCGCTTCTGAACACACAGCAGATTTTTCAGATTTTCAAGCTCTGAATCTTGCTCGATCCGCTTGCAGGCGAAAAGCTCCTCAACAGTAACTCCCAGTATGTCGGCAAGCCTAGACAGCAGCGAGGTGTTGGGCTTTGCGCTGCCGGTTTCCCACTTGGAAACGGCTTTGTTGGTTACACCCAGCATTTCTCCCAGCTGTGCCTGGGATAATCCCTTTTCCGTTCGCAGTTGGTACAGAAAATTGCCAAAGGCATAGTCATTCATACGGTCACCTTCTTTCAGATTGAGTTAATTATATCGCAAGGATGCCATTTTGCAATAGGCTGACTGTCTCTTTTTGGTAGATTGTAAAAGGTGCAGGGCAAACGATCACTTTTCTCTTGGTTTCCAAGGCGGATTGAAATACAAGAGGCCTCGGGTTCTCATCCTAATTCAAAAGAAAAAGACGAAAACCGCAAAAGCGGATTCCGTCTTTTTGGTCGGAGTGTAATTATAGGGTTTCGGAAATATGAGTCATATCAATGTTTTTGGCGGTAGTCGACATGAGGTATTTATCGTTTAGATCATATATCCGCTAATATCATCTGGCTTGTCGTTAAATACTTTTGTAGTCTCATTGGTACTGTCAAATTGCGCCTTGATTTGTTCATTTGCTTTTGCATCAAGGATTTTTACAAGTTTCAGATCTTCTTCCTTGATGCTAATTTCGGCAACGTCCTCTTTTTCTCCACATTGAGGAAAATTAACAAGCCAGTATCCTTCCACGCATTTAGGATGGCAAATCCAGCCAAACATACCCTTATGAACACCGTCTCTGGCGTATTTTTCTTTTTCTACAATTACTTGAACATTATCCATTTCCTGCATTTTACTTACCTCCGTAGGGCGTGGTCAGTCTAAGTTTTCCGTTAGGTTCTACCATCCAGCCAGTGATAAAGGAAACATCACCGGTTCCATCTTTTCTTGGAATCGTTACACGAATACTAATTCTTTGACCATTCCAGTTTAATTTACCCAGGGTATAATTACCTGCGATATACTGCTCCCTTGCTTGCCGTTCGATTTCTGCCTGCAACCATCGTGCATCCTCTACAGTGTATCCCCATTCCATAAAAAGTTTCTCTTTGTTGTGTGTTTGAAAACCATTTGTGTTAAACAGATATGGATCGAATTTGCTGTAGTCACTGTATGCAGATGCGTTCATTTGAACAATCAGGTAATCGATTGCTTCTAATCTACAATGGCACTTCTCGTGATGTGGCCAGATCGGCGCATTTCCCCATGTGAACCAACAACCATCCAGTTGGAGACATTCCAAACAATGAAATATGCCTGCGGGTTCGTGTATCCATTTTACCCATCGTGGTGAATCTGCTGATTTTTGAATGAGCAGCACGCCTGTACATCGCTTATTGTACATTCTATTCATCTCCCTTTCAAGTAGTAAGAGCTCTGTTCTTCTATAAGTAGGGAGAAATCAGAAAAAAAGTTGCACACGAATGTGCAA
>JAFQCX010000008.1 GCA_017416245.1 Oscillospiraceae bacterium
AGGGGGCCTTCGGTGCGCACATAACCGCATCTGCGGTAGTAGGGCAGAACACGCAAGCGAAAGAAAATTCGATGAGCCTATAGGCTCGGCGGGTAAAAGGCCCTAAGGGGGCCTGTGCATACCACCGGCACGGCCGGTGGTATTCTTATACAAAAAAGCGCGGCACTTCTTAACTGAAGTGCCGCGTGTTTTGTTGTTATCAGTCTGCATTGATATGGTCGAGAATCGATGCAGGTACATAGAATTGACCAACCTGTTGCGTACCCCGATCGGGAACGACAAACACAGGTAAGGGAAGGTGCTTGCCGATCTTCTGAATGGCCTGCTTCTGTCCGTTCAGTTGATAGCTGCCGGAATTTCTGTTTACGGTGAGGGATTTGTCCGGTGTTGCGTAGGTTACCGCATAGTACTGGCCGTAGCCGTTTTCCAGGGCCTCGTCAGAGAAGGTAAGCTTGCCGTTTTCCTTTTCGGTGGAGGAAACCAGGTTGAAGAGTGCCTTAGATGCCTCGTCCAAAGAGCCCAGCTCCAGGGACTTGGCAATTGCCGGCGCGATCTTGCTGTTGTCAATTACATAGTCCTTGTTCAGCGCAGAGGATGCGTACCAGGTAAGCTTGCCGCTTTCGTTGGGTACATAGTATTCTTTGCTGCCGGTGCGGATGCTGCCGGCACTTGTGGGTAGACCCATATTCGTCAGCAGCGTTTCACGAACAGTTTCCGGCGCGTACAGCGAAATGGGAACAGCCATATCGGTGTGCCCGCTGACCAGGGCCATTTCGTCTGTGTCGGCGCCTGCATCCGCAAGGGCGGATTTGATTCCGTTGAACCCCAATGTGCTGTGCAGTTTTTCATCGCCGATCTTGCCGGCAATGATGCCGTCAATCAAGGCCTGTTCGCAAGCTTCAATGCCGGAAAAGCCGCCGGAGTCGTGGTCAGGCACGGCGATAACGACGGTGTCATTTCGCTTGGCAGCCCAGTCTACGCAGTAGCCAAAGGCCTCGTCGAAGGCAAGATACTCACCGACGGTGGGGAAGAGATGACCACCCTCCGCGGCGTTGTCCAAAGCGCCGCCTTCGATCATCAGGAAGAAGCCTTCGGGGTTATTGATGTTCTCAAACACCTGCAAGGCTGCCTGTGTCATTTCCAGCAGGGAGGGTTGCGTGTTGGAGGTGTCAGCATCTACATCGTAGGAAATGTGGTCTGTAGTGTAGTCCATTTCATCTTCCCGCAGCCATTTCGTTGCATGATCCACACCGAGAATAGGCGCCCAAAGCTTTGTGGCAATGGCTGCTTTTGGGAAAAGCTGATTTCTGGTTCTTGCCACGGTGTAGCCCAGCTTGGAAGCGGAAATATTCGGGTGGGTGGATTTGTCGATCTCATACAAATCGCCGTATTCCGTTCCTTCACCGATAAGTACATCCACGCCGCTGAGCAGCGCCTGCAGGCTGTTATTGATGTTATCCTGCCTGTGGATGGAGTGAGCGGTGAAAAATGCCAGGGGGGTGGCATCCATATAGGATTTGTTGGTTACCACACCGGTGGACATTCCCTTCATACGGGCAAGCTCCGACAATGAGGCGCGGGGCACAAGGTCGGATGTGATACCCATATAGGAGTAGCTGGTCTTATAGCCGGAGGAGAGGGCAGTGCCGGCGGCAGCAGAATCTGTAATGTAGCTTGCCTGTTTGTCAGCATCGCCGCGGGGAACCTGCAGCAGAGTGTTGGCAGAGCCCACCAGCAGGGAGTTTAAGTAAAGTCCCTTCGTTTCGAAGCTTCCCGCATTTGCCAGCAGATGGGTGGTAACCTCCGTTTTTGCGCCGGGCAGCTTGCTTATATGCTTGCTTACCATTTCTTCCTTGACTTTGTTTGCAAGGGTGAAATTGTCATATCCGCCGCCGTCCGCGATCATAAAGATCACGTTTTTAACGGCAGTTTTCGCAGGCTCATCAGGAATCGTGGTTACAGTAGTCTCTGTGACTGCCGTAGTTTCTGTGGTTGTAGTAATGGTAGATGTGCTTGAAGTGGCAGGTGTTTTAGGCCCGCAGCCGGTAAGCAGCAGAGCGATGATTACCAGGACCGCCATACTGCGGGACAGGAAAAGCTTTTGCTTCACAGGGAAATCCCTCCTTTTTGCACTTTTTTCTATTGTAGCATCATTTGCAGAAAAAGGGAATAAAAAATACGCTCCTGAGAGCGTATTTTTTGATGCGACCGGGTCTGTAAGCCGGGTTCTGTCTTGACAGCCATCTATCTAGTTCCGCGATTGCTCACGGAATCAAGCCGCCTCCCTGGAACGGTCGGGCAAACCGTATGTTCCTCCACGGCGTTGCTCCGGATAGAGTTTACAGCGTAAAACCCATGTCTCCATGGGCCGGGTGGGCTCTTACCCCACCTTTTCACCCTTACCATCGTCAATTACGCATATAAACGCTCGCTTTACTGCAAGCAGCAAAGCTCACACTATATGCGGAATCTCCTCCTTCCCATCGAACCCGCTTTCGCTGGGCTTCGATGGGAGCCCTGCTTAGGGGATGGCGGTATATCTCTGTTGCACTTGTCCTGGGGTCACCCCCGGCGGGCGTTACCCGTTATCCTTGCCCTGTGGAGCCCGGACTTTCCTCACCTGCAGCTTTTCAGCTTGCAGCCGCGGCTGTCCGACCCGGTCGCGGAAATATTGTACCCCAAAGGAAGCAGAATGTCAAACATCTTGCAAATTCTTGTGAGAAAGGCTATACTATATACAAGAAACCTTCGTTGAATTGAGGAATGGTTATGGTAAGCTTGCTTGAATCCTATTTTACCTCCCTGCAGGGAAAGAATATTGTTGTCCTTGGATTGGGTGTGAGCAACCGTCCGTTGGTGCGGTTGCTGCTTCGCTACGGCTGTACCGTAACCGGCTGCGACAAAACTCCCTATGACAAGCTGGATAGCGATGTGCTGGAGCTTGAGCAGCTGGGCTGCCGTTTGCAGACAGGGGATGGGTATCTTGATAATCTTGATGCCGATCTGGTGTTCCGCACGCCCGGTATGCACCCGGATAACCCCGCCCTTGCAGCATTGCGGCAGGCGGGTGCAGAGGTCACCAGCGAAATGGAAGTGTTCTTCGAACTGTGTCCCTGCACCATACTGGCGGTCACCGGCTCTGACGGAAAGACCACTACCACGACCTTGATCTCTGAGATGCTGAAAGCCGCCGGCAAGACCGTGTGGCTGGGCGGCAATATCGGTACGCCTTTGCTGCCGCAGTTGGACGAAATGAAGGTGACGGATTTTGCGGTTGTGGAGCTGAGCTCCTTCCAGCTGATGGATATGCGCCGCAGCCCCCACGTGGCGGTGGTGACAAACCTTGCCCCCAACCATTTGGATGTCCACAAGGATATGGATGAATACGTAGAGGCCAAAAAGAATATCTTCCGTTTCCAAATGGCAGACGATACGCTGGTGCTGAACCTGGACAATGCGATCACTGCCGGCTTTACAGGAAACGGCGCTGTCACCTATTTCTCCCGCAAGCAGAAGGCGAACGTCTATGTAGACGGCGATATGATCTACCGCGGCGAAACGCCATTGCTGGACACCCGGGAAATTGCGATTCCCGGCGTCCATAATATTGAAAACTATATGGCCGCCATTCTGGCGGTGGAGGGTCTTGTAGACGATGAAACCATCCGCAAGGTTGCCCGGGAATTCGGGGGCGTGGAGCATAGAATTGAGCTTGTCCGGGTGAAAGACGGGGTAAAATTCTATAACGATTCCATCGCATCCTCTCCCAGCCGCACCATCGCAGGACTGAATAGCTTCAATGAAAAAGTCCTGCTGATCGCCGGCGGCTATGATAAGCACATTCCCTACGATGTGCTGGGCCCTGTGATCTGCCAAAAGGTAAAAAGACTGTATGTGAATGGCGCTACCGCAGAGCAGATCCGGCAGGCGGTAGAAGCATCACCGGAATACACCCCCGGCAATCCCGAAATCATAGATTGCGGCGATTTTACCACCGCAGTGCATAAGGCGGCAATCGATGCCAGGGCAGGGGATATTGTGCTGATGAGTCCGGCATCGGCGGCCTTCGACCAATTCAAGAATTTTATGGTACGGGGCGACTATTTCAAGAAGCTTGTTAAGGAGCTGTAATATGGATATTTCCAAGCTTACAAATGCAGTCCGTAAGGCTCTGCCTCTGAAATACTGCGGCGCGGTGATCGTGGCGGCAGGCACGGCATCCCGTATGGGCGGCATCGATAAGGTAATGGCAGAGCTTAATGGTGAGCCCATGATCGTCCGCACTGTCCGGGCCTTCCAAAATTGCGATGCCATCCGTGAGATCGTGATCGTGACCCGACAGGATTTGATTATGCGAATCACTGACCTGTGCGCAGGCTTTTCCAAGGTGAAGACTGTGGTGGTCGGCGGAACGGATCGGGCAGAGTCGGTGCATAACGGACTAAACGCCCTGTCCTCCAAGGTGAAACTGGTGGCGGTGCAGGATGGCGCAAGACCGCTGATCACGGGCACTGTGATCGACAGAACGGTCCGGGCAGCCCATACCTACGGCGCGGCAGCGCCGGGAATTCCTGTGAAGGACACAGTAAAAGTTGTGCAGGGCAGCTTGGTACAGGCTACCCCCGAAAGAAGCCGCCTGCAAGCCATTCAAACCCCGCAGGTGTTCGATGTGGATCTGCTGAAAGGGGCATTGGAGAAGGCGAAAAAGGACAACGCTTCCATTACAGACGATTGCTCAGCGGTGGAACGGTTGGGGATGTCTGTGAGGATCGTGGAGGGTGACGAACGGAATATCAAGGTCACCACACCTATGGATCTGAAAATTGCCGCGCTGTTATTGGAGGAAATGCAATGAGAATTGGACACGGCTATGATGTGCACCGGCTGGTAGAAGGCAGGGACTTGATACTGGGCGGCGTGAAGATCCCCTATGAAAAAGGTCTTTTGGGGCACTCCGATGCAGATGTGCTGCTCCACGCAGTCTCCGATGCGCTGCTGGGCGCAGCAGGTCTGGGGGATATTGGCAGACACTTTCCCGATACAGACCCTGCCTACAAGGGCGCTGATTCTTTGAAGCTGTTGGCCTGCGTGGCAGAGAAGATCCGCGCAGCAGGCTATTGCGTTTCCAATGTGGACGTCACAATGATCGCCCAAAAGCCCAAGCTGAAGGATCATATTCCCCAAATGCAGCGCAATATCGCTTTGACCCTGGGCGTGGCGGAGAGTCAGATCAATGTTAAAGCCACCACCGAGGAGCATTTAGGCTTCACCGGTGACGGCAGCGGTATGTCCTGCCACGCAGTCTGCCTTTTGGAAGCCCTATAAATCAACACAAAAATACCCTCCCGAACATAAATTGGTTCGGGAGGGTTTGTTTATGAGAAATTGTATGATCACCTTTCGCTCGGTGACTCCCGCCCAGCGGGCTGAGGAGGCTTTGCGCCGGGCAGGCGTAGAGTGCGCACTGCAGAGAACACCCAAATGGATGGAAGAAAAGGGCTGTGGCTACAGCGTAAGGCTGAGTTGTCAGGATGTTATGGTGGCTGCCGTCTTGCTGCGGCAGGGAGGCATCCCGTTCCGCAAGGCCTATGCCATAGGGGATAACGGAAGTCCCGAGGAACTGCGCCTATGACCTATCTGGATAATGGAGCAACCTCTTTTCACAAACCTGAGTCTGTTTATCGGGCAATGCGCTGCGCCCTGGAAAATTGCGCCAATCCCGGTCGTGGCGGCTACACAGCCGCCATGGCCGCAGCCAAAACAGTACTCCGTTGCCGGAAACTGGCAGCAGAACTGTTTACCTGTGAGCCGGAGCAGGTAACAATGACCTATAACTGTACCCACGGCTTGAATGTTGCCATCAACACGCTGGTCAAGGAAAATTCCCGGGTGGTGATCTCCGGCTTTGAACACAATGCGGTCACCCGTCCGCTTCACGCAAAAAAGGCGCGGGTGTCGGTGGCGGGAAGAAAGCTTTTTGATTGGCAGAACACGCTGGATACCTTTGAGGACGCTCTGCGACGTGGGGCAGATGCGGCGGTTTTTACCCACGTATCCAATGTATTTGGCTATATCCTGCCGGTGGAAGAAATGGCAATGCTGTGTAGACACTACAGAGTGCCGTTCATTCTCGATGCAGCCCAATCGGCGGGAATGCTGCCGGTGAATATGGAGAAGCTGGGCGCGGAGTTTATTGCAATGCCCGGCCACAAGGGACTCCTTGGCCCACAGGGAACGGGCCTGCTGCTATGCAAAAAACCGCCGACACCTCTTTTGCAGGGCGGTACGGGAAGCCTGTCCAAAAGTCAGGATATGCCGGATTTCCTGCCGGATGTAGCGGAAGCAGGCACTCTGAATGTACCCGGAATCGCAGGATTATCAGCAGGCATTTCCTATGTACTGCAGCAGGGAACGGAACGAATTCTAAAAAGGGAAACCCAGGAAGCGCACCGCTGCGCAAAGGCATTGGAGGAACTGGGGTATCGGGTGTTTACAGGGGAGCATCAAAGCGGTACCGTATCCTTTGTTCCCAATGTGGACTGCGAGGAGTACGCGCAGATCTTGGGCAACCACGGCATTGCCCTGCGGGCGGGACTGCATTGCGCGCCCCTCGCCCACGAAAGCGCGGGCACTTTGGAAACAGGAACGGTGCGGGTCAGTTTTGGTCACGATGCCGCGCCTTGGCAAACGGGAAATTTGTTGCTACAGGCGAAGAAAATTGCTACCCAATCGTAAAAAAATTATGAATTACTATTGCTATCGGAGCGCCAATCCGCTATAATAGGATAGATAATAGGCTAGTTATGCCAACAACACAAAATCGTTGGCATTTCACCATAGAAAACACAGGGAATGAGGGGTCTTTATGGAAACGTTAAGTTTAATGTGGCAACAGATTCGAGGAATGCAGTGGTCAGACTATTTAGACATTATCCTTGTGGCGTTTTTGATTTATAAGCTCCTGCCGCTGTTCCGTTCCACAGGCACCATGCGGATCGCTTGGGTGGTAGGTGTCATCATTGTGGTGGCATCCATTACAGATCTGTTGGAGCTGCATACCCTCAGTTACCTGTTCTCTCAGGTGCTGGCAGTAGGTCTTTTGGCGCTGGTGGTGCTGTTCCAGCCGGAGCTGCGCCGTATGATTGACCACCTGACCAATATGAAGCTAAAAAATCTGTTGGGCTCCGAAAAGCCTCAACAGGAGATGGTGACTGTGATCGCCCAGACCGTACACGCCTGTGAGGTTATGAGCCGCCAGCGGATTGGCGCATTGATCGTATTTGCCCGGGATAATCGTCTGGACGAATATTTCAAGACCGGCACGATGATCGAAGGCAGAGTTTCCGAGCAGCTGATTCGGAACGTGTTCTTTCCCAAAGCGGCTTTGCACGATGGCGCAATGATCATCAGAGATGGCCTGGTGACCGCAGCAGGCTGCGTGCTGCCCCTGTCTGAAAGTGACCGCCTGAGCCTGGATCTGGGCACACGTCACCGGGCTGCAGTGGGTATGAGCGAGGTGTCCGATGCAGTTGTAGTGGTGGTTTCTGAGGAAACAGGCGTCATTTCTGTGGCAGTGGGCGGTGTGCTGAAGCGTCAGCTTGCCCCTCAGACCTTGGAAAAGCTGCTCCGAAACGAGCTGTGCCCCGAGGATGAAAACCATCAGGACACCCTGACAGAAAAAGCCATCCAGCTATACCAAAAGCTGCAGAAAAAGGACAAAGGAGGAAAGATCAATGAAAAATAAAGTTTTGGCGATCCTCATGTCCGTTGTAGTAGCCTTTGGTCTTTGGATGTATGTGATAACCGTTGTAAGCCCGGAGTCCGAAAAGACCTACTACGATATTCCCGTGGTGCTGCAGAATAAAAATATTCTGACAGAACGTGGCTTAATGATCGTCAGCGAGGTGCCCAACGTCACACTGGCGCTGAAGAGTGACCGCACTATTTTAAATGATCTGAACGAAGCGAATATCAACGTGATCACCAACGTTGCCAATATTGAAAAGCCCGGTGTGCACCACCTGACCTACGATATTTCCTATCCCGGCAACATTCCCTATAATGAGGTTGCCGTCCAAAGCAGCAGTACGGATCTGATCACTCTGAAGGTAGAAAACAGAATTCGTAAAACGGTTCCCGTAGTGGTGGATTATGGCAATACAACTGTACCGCAGGGATATACCTCCGATCTGGAGAATGCACAGCTGAATTACACGAATATCGAAATCTCCGGTCCGGAGTCTGTGATCGATCAAATCGAGAAGGCAGTTATCAATCTGGATCTGTCTACCCAAACCAAAACCTTGGCAGGTGAATTCAAATATACCCTGTGCGACAAGCTGGATGCGCCTGTAGCTGTGGATTTGGTAACCACCAACACAGAAAAGGTGAGCCTGATGGTGAAGATCCAAAAGGTGAAGGAGATCGAGCTGAAGCTGGACATCATCGAAGGCGGCGGCGCGACTCTGGAAAACACCAAAATCGATGTAGATACAACAAGCATTCAGATTTCCGGCAGCGATACCCAATTGGAGGACTTGAATTCTCTGACTATCGGCACCATCAATTTGAGCGAGATTTTGGAAGACCAGACCCTGACTTTCCCCATCGTCCTGCCTGAGGGCGTTGCCAACCAGACAGGTGTGGAGCAGGTAACGGTAAAGATCGAACTGCCCAGATTGAAGACAAAAACCCTTCGCGTAACCTCTATCTCGGCAATCAATGTGCCGGAGGGCCTGCAGGCGGATATCATCACAAAGGCTTTGCAGGTAACAGTCCGCGGACCTTCCAGCTTGATATCCAAAATCAAGGAAGAGCACCTGTCTGCGGTGATCAACCTTGCAGAGGCCCAGGCCGGTAATGTTACAATGAAGGCCGAGATTCAGGTGGCGGAAGACTTTGCAGGCGTGGGCGCGCTGGATACGCATACGGTATCTGCCAACCTGCATAGCTGATTGATGCAAAAGAATGAAGAAAAGAGGAAGACACCTTGATTAAAAGTATGACCGGATACGGCCGCGCCGTGGAAACGGTGAACGGACGGGAATTTACAGTAGAGCTGCGCTCCGTAAACAATCGCTACCTGGATTGCTCCGTGCGGCTGCCCAGAATCCTGTCCTTTGGTGAGGACGCAGTAAAGCAGGCAGTAAAGAACGCCATTTCCCGCGGCAAGGTGGATGTGTTTATCTCCGTCCGCAGCGAGGGTGGCGATGAGGTACAGGTGACATTGAACAAGGCTGTACTGGAAAGCTACCTGACCGCTATGCGCCAGATGGTGGAGGAATACGGCGCTGCCGACGATATCAGCGCCTCTAACCTTTCCCGCCTGCCCGAAGTCTTTACACTGGAGAAGCCCCAAGTAGATGAGGAGCAGCTGCTGACGGATGTAATGACGGTGGTTGCAAAAGCCATAGAAGGCTATAATGCTATGCGCGCTACCGAAGGTGAGGCGCTGGATAAGGACTTGCGCAGCCGTGGCAATACCATTTTGGAGTATGTTGCGCAGGTGGAAAAGGGCAATGCCCAAACGGTGATCGACTACCGCACAAAGCTTGAAAACAAGCTGAAGGAAGTGCTGAACAACACTGCCATCGACGAAAGCAGGATACTCACAGAGGCTGCCATCTTTGCAGATAAGGTTGCCGTGGATGAGGAAACCGTCCGTCTGCGCAGCCACCTGCAGCAGATGAACAAAATGCTGGATGAGGGCGGCGCAGTAGGCAGAAAGCTGGACTTCCTGCTGCAGGAGATGAACCGCGAAGCAAACACCATCGGCTCCAAATGCACCGACGTGAATCTGGCTCGGATCGTGGTGGATATTAAAGCCGAGCTGGAGAAAATTCGGGAACAGACACAGAACATTGAGTGAGGCGGCTATGAAACTAATTGGAATTGGATTTGGCAGTATGGTTGCCGCCCACCGTGTGCTTGCGATAGTGGAGCCGGATTCTGCGCCCATTAAGCGCGTCATTCAGGAAGCCCGTGACCGGGGAATGCTGATCGATGCCTCCTACGGCCGAAAGACCAAGGCAGTGCTTCTGATGGATACCGATCACGTGATCCTGTCCGGACTGACGACGGATGTGCTGTCAGCCCGCTGGGAGGACAAGCAGGAGGAAAGTAACAATGGGTAAGCTGTTTGTGATCTCCGGCGCATCCGGCGTGGGAAAAAGCACAGTGCTTGCCAAGGTAATGGCAAAGCGTTCGGACTTAAAGTTCTCTGTTTCCGCAACCACCCGCGCACCCCGCCCCGGAGAGGTGGACGGAAGAGAATACTATTTCGTTACCAAGGACAAGTTCCGGGAAATGATAGAAGACGATGCGTTTTTGGAGTACGATGCCCATATGAACAACTTCTATGGCACACCCAAGGCGCAGCTGGAGGAAAAGCTCCAAACCGGCAGCGTAATCCTGGACATTGAGCCCAACGGCGCATTTAATGTGCGACAGGCGCGAAATGACGCGATTCTGATTTTCATCGCGCCACCGTCCCTGCAGGAATTGGAAGACCGTTTGCGCGGCCGCGGTGATACCTCGGAGGAGCAGATCCGGGTCCGTCAAGCCAGAGTGGCGTGGGAAATGGAGCAGAGCAAGCGCTATGACTATGTGGTGGTCAACGATAAGGTTGCCACCTGCGCAGGAAAAATTTTGGAAATTATTGCCCAAGAGGCAGATTGAATAATTGGAGGAAATATTATGTTGTACCCCCCCGTAGCAGATTTACTGAAGAATGTTGATAGCCGCTATTTGCTGGTGAATGTGGTTGCCCACCGGGCAAGACAGATCGCATCCAAGGCCGAGGAGATGCAAGAGGATCTGCCTGAGAAGCCTGTTACCATGGCGATCAAGGAAGTGGCGGCAGGCGAGCTGACAGCAACCTTAAAAGACGAGTATATGCACTAAGTTTCCGAAAAAATAGAGGAGGAGGGGTTTTATGATCGCAAAGATTGCCGTATCTGCGGCGAATTTTGCCATTGATAAGCCCTACTCCTACTGTTTTTCTACGGAAATGCACATTGCGCCAGGAATGCGTGTTGTAGTTCCCTTCGGCCGTAGCAACCGGGCCACAGAAGGCGTGGTGCTCACCGTTGAGGATGGCGCAGCTGACGGGCTGAAGAGCGTTATCCGCGTAATGGACGACGCACCTGTCCTGTCCGACACAATGCTGCGCTTGGCATCTTTTATGAAGGAGCGCTACTTCTGTACGTTCTTCGATGCCGCGCGATCAATGCTTCCGGCTGGTTTGTGGTTTCAAAGCAAGGATAGCTATACCCTTACCCAGGACCGCAGCTGGCAGGATAAGACTGTACGGCAGGCTGACGGAAAATTGCTTCTGCAGGCCCTTGCAGATTGCGGCGGCAGCGCAGAAGGCTCTGTACTCAGGCAGATCGTTACCGATGAGGAGCGCTTTGAAAGGGCAGTTTCCTATCTGGTAAATAAAAAATGGATCACCGCCCAGCGGGATTATCTCCGCAGAACTGGGGACAAGCAGCAGCAGGTAGCCACCCTTTGCGCATCTGCAGAGGAGGCTCTTGCCTATGCCGCTTCCCGCCCGAAGGGAGCGGCTATGCAGCGCTGCGTTTTAGAACTGCTTTGCAGCATCGGCTCTGCACCGGTGAAGGAAATCTGCTATTTTACCGGCGCAAAGCCTGCCACAGTACGTCGCTTGGCGGAGCTGGGATATGTGGAGCTCAGCGAAAAAGAGGTGCTCCGCTGCCGGGAGATCAAACCCGCCCGGCTGGATGGGCCTCTGACTTTAAATTGCGAACAACAAGAGGCGTTTGACGGCTTGAGCGTTCAAATGAACGCGGAAACACCCGGTACAGCGCTGCTTTACGGCGTTACCGGTTCCGGAAAAACCTCTGTGTATATTAAGCTGATCCAAAGGTGCATTGACATAGGCAAGCAGGCAATTTTGCTTGTGCCGGAAATCGCATTGACCCCTCAGCTTTTGGGGCTGATGGCGGCATATTTCGGAGAACAGGTAGCGGTGCTGCACAGCAGCCTGCCGGCAGGTGAACGCTACGACCAGTGGAAACGGGTTCGCTCCGGGGATGCAAAGCTGGTGATCGGCACCCGTTCCGCGGTGTTTGCACCCTGCGCAAAGCTGGGCCTTATCATTTTGGACGAGGAGCAGGAACACTCCTATAAGTCCGAAAACACCCCCCGTTACCACGCCCGTGAGGTGGCGCAATGGCGGGGCTTAAAAGAAAATGCTCTGGTGCTGCTGGGCTCGGCAACCCCCAGCGTGGAAAGTATGTTCTACGCAAAATCCGGCAGATACCAGCTATATAAACTGAAAAACCGCTTTGGCGGACGGCCTCTGCCTAAGGTGGAGATCGTGGATATGCATCAGGAGGCAAAGCTGGGCAACGACTTGTCCCTGAGCAATAGCTTGCAGAATGCCCTTCGGGAAACGGAGCAATCAGGCAAGCAGGCGATCCTGTTTCTGAACCGCAGAGGCAATAGCCGCGCTATGGTGTGCGTGGACTGCCGGGAATCCCCGGAGTGTCCCCGCTGCAGCGCAAGGCTGACCTACCACAGCGCAAACCAAAGGCTGATGTGCCACTATTGCGGTCATTCTATGCCAGCCCCCAACCGTTGCCCAAGTTGCGGCGGCCCTGTAAAAACTGTGGGAACAGGCACGCAAAAGGTCCAGCAGGAGCTGCAAGCCCAATTCTCCGATATTCCCGTGGAACGGATGGATGCCGATACCGTAACGGCAAATAACACCCACGAAATGATTTTGGAGCGCTTCCAAAAGGAGCATATCCCCATTTTGATCGGCACACAGATGGTCGCCAAGGGCTTGAATTTGCCCGATGTGACCCTGGTAGGCGTGCTGGATGGAGATTTGAGCCTGTATAACGATAGTTATCGCAGCGCTGAAACTACATTTAATATGCTCACACAGGTGGTTGGCCGCGCCGGACGTGGCGATACCGTTGGCAGGGCTATGATTCAAACCTATGTGCCGGAGCACAATGTGATCACCTTGGCGGCAAAGCAGGACTACGATGGCTTTTACGATTTGGAGATCGGCCTACGGAAACACCTGCAAACCCCTCCCTTTGGCGACTTGGCAGTCATTACCCTCACGGGACAAGAGGAGGCAAGAGTGCTCCACGGAGCAGCCAAGCTGAAGCAGAGCCTGCAATTCCTGCTGCAGCAAGGAGAATATACCAACGAACATTGCACAGTGCTGGGCCCTGCGCCTTGCCCTGTGGCGAAAATAAATTACAATTACCGCTACCGATTGACCCTGCGGTGTAAAATGAGCAGACCTTTGCGGCTGCTGCTGGCGCACCTGCTGCGGCAGTTCTCCCAGGACAGGGAAAATCGTGGCGTATCCGCATTTATAGATGTAAACGGTTTTGATTAGAGAGGAAAAAGAGTATGGCTTTGCGTAAGATTTTATCGGACAAGGACCCTGCGCTGCATAAAGTGTGCAAGCCGGTGGAAAACTTTGACAGTAAGCTGCACAGACTGCTGGATGATATGCGGGAAACCCTGATCGAATCCGGCGGTGTGGGCTTGGCTGCCCCCCAGGTGGGAATTTTGCGCCGTGTGGTTTTGGTGGACAACGGTGAGGAGATTCTGGAGCTGGTGAATCCCACCTTGCTGGAAACAGACGGTGAGCAGGAAGGTCCTGAAGGCTGCCTCAGCGTAGAGGGCAAGTATGGCCTTGTAAAGCGCCCCTACTATGCCAAGGTCCGCGCGCAAGACCGCAACGGTAACTGGTACGAAGCAGATGGAGAGGAACTCACTGCCCGTTGCTTCTGTCACGAACTGGACCATTTGGACGGTATTGTTTACACCCAGGTAATGGAACGTTTCCTCACCGATAGAGAGCTGGAGGACTATTACGAAGATTAACGATCAGGAGGCATCCTATGCGCGTCGTATTTATGGGTACGCCGGATATCGCGGCAACCTGTCTGAAAAGAATAATCGCTGACGGTTTCCAGGTGGTGGGTGTGTATACCCAGCCGGACAGGCCTAAGGGTCGGGGTATGAAGCTGGTGGCATCCCCTGTAAAAGAGGTTGCCCTTGCTCGTAATATCCCTGTGTTCCAGCCGGAAAATTTCCGGGAAGAGGAAACTGTTGAGCAGCTGCGCGCTCTGCAGCCGGATGTGGTGGCAGTGGTTGCCTATGGACGCATCCTGCCCCAAAAGGTGCTGGATATCGTGCCAAACGGATTTATCAATATCCATGCCAGCCTGCTGCCCCAATACCGGGGCTCTGCACCCTATCAGTGGGCGGTGCTGGACGGATTGGAAGAAACCGGTGTCTCCGCCCAGTATATGGCGCGGCAAATGGATGCCGGTGATGTGGTGGGCATACGGAAAATCCCCATCGGCGCTGATGAAACTGCCGGCGAGCTGCTGGACAGGCTTGCAGTGCTGGGCGCCGATTTGCTGAGCGAAACCCTTACAAAGTATGCAAATAACGCATTGGTGCCCACCAAGCAGGATGAGAGCAAGGTGACGATGGCGCCTATGCTGGATAAAACTATGTGCCCCATCGATTTCACAAAAACCGCCCGGCAGGTGCATAACAAGGTGCGGGGTCTGAATCCCTGGCCTGTGGCAACTGCCCAAATTGGCGGCAACAATTTCAAAATTTATGCTACTGTAATTGTGGATAATCCCACGAATGCCCCCGCGGGCACGATTTTGGGACTGACCAAAACCGGCCTGCAAATTGCCTGCGGCGAAGGCGCCGTAGAGATACGCATTCTGCAGGCAGAGGGCGGAAAGCGGATGGCCGCCCCTGACTATTTCAGGGGACATCCCCTGGAGGCGTAATATGGGCGCAAGAGAAACCGCCTTAAATGTGCTGATTGCTTGCAGGACCCACGACGGTTGGTCTAACGGTGTGCTGAAGGAGTATGTTGCCCGGGACCGGTTGGACAGTCGGGACAGCGCATTGGCTGCGCGGCTGTGCTATGGCGTGGTCCAAAATCGCAACCTGCTGGACTTCTATTTGAAGCAGCTGCTGACAGGCAGAGTAAAAGACCTGCACCCCGTGATCCGCGACATTTTGCACCTGGGTCTGTATCAGCTTTACCTGATGGATAAGATCCCCCAATCGGCGGCGGTGAATGAATCCGTTGAGCTGGCAAAGAAATACTGCCGAAAGCAGCGAAATGCTGCGGGGCTGGTCAATGCCGTTCTTCGTAATGCAATCCGCAGCCGGGATAGCCTGCAGCAGCCCACCTCCTGGGAGGATAAATACAGCCACCCGGCTGATTTGATAAATCTGCTAAAATCTTATGTAGGCAAGCAGCGTTTGGAGTCTATGCTCAAGGTAAATAATGCCATTGCTCCTATGACGGTGCAGGTGAATACCCTGCAGACTTCTGCAAAGGAGCTGCAGGAGAAACTGGAAGCAGAGGGCGTAACTGCCCAAAATCATCCATGGCTTTCTGATTGTCTGGTGCTATCCGGCACAGGAGATTTGGAGCGGCTTTCCAGCTTTCAGGAGGGACTGTTCTATGTGCAGGATGCCGCATCCAAATTAAGCATCCTGTGCGCCCAGCTGCAACCCGGTCAGAACGTGCTGGATTGTTGTGCTGCCCCCGGCGGAAAGAGCTTCGCCGCCGCAATGGCGATGAAGGGGGAGGGGAGCATTACTTCCTGTGATGTCCACGCCCACAAAATCGATTTGATCGCTAAAGGCGCTGAACGGTTAGGATTAAATAATATATTTGCCAAGCAGCAGGATGCAACGGTGTTTAGACCCGAATGGCAGGACTGTTTCGATACGGTCATTGCCGATGTGCCCTGTTCAGGTCTGGGCATCATCCGCAAGAAGCCGGACATCCGCTACAAGGCTTTGTCAGCGATTGCTGAGCTGCCTGCCCTGCAAATAAGAATTTTGGAGAATGTATCCCGCTATGTAAAACCCGGCGGATTACTGCTATATTCCACCTGCACCCTGGTGCGGGAAGAAAACGAGGGTATGGTGGAGGCGTTCCTCCGCACACATCCCGACTTTACCACAGAACCCCTGCCGTTGCCGTTGCCCTTTCCCAAAAATGAAAGCGGTATGCTGGCTTTGGTGCCCGGGGAATATGACACAGACGGCTTTTTCATTTGCCGTCTGCGGAGAAAGCTATGAAACACTTAAAATCTATGACCACCGAGGAAATCGGTCAAGTGCTGAAGACCCTTGGTCAGCCATCCTTTCGTGCAAAACAGATCTTTTCCTGGCTGCACAAAGGCGTAAAAAGCTATGATGAGATGACCAATCTCCCCAAAGCGCTGCGGGATGAACTGGCGCAAACATACCCCATCCACGCGCCGGAGGTGGTCCGCAAGCAAATTTCCAAAAAGGACGGCACGATTAAGTACTTATGGAAACTGTCCGACGGTAACTGCGTGGAAACCGTATTGATGCGCTATCACTATGGTAACACCGTGTGCATCTCCACCGAGGTGGGCTGCAAAATGGGCTGCGCCTTCTGCGCCTCCACGTTGGGTGGCTTGGTGCGTCAGCTTGAGCCCTTTGAAATGCTGGATCAGGTGCTGTTTACCCAATTGGATTCCGGCTTGCCCGTGTCCCACATTGTGCTGATGGGCATTGGTGAGCCGCTGGACAATCTTACCAACGTGCTTCGTTTTCTGGAGCTGGTGAATAACCCCGAGGGAATGAATATCTCTATGCGCCATATCAGCCTGTCCACCTGTGGACTTGTGCCGAAGATCGATGCGCTGGGGGATCAGAAACTGCAAATCAGCCTGGCAATTTCCCTGCACGGCCCCAATAACGAGATTCGCAACCGCATTATGCCGGTGAATAAGGCATATCCCATTGAGCAGTTGCTGCCCGCCTGCCGGCGGTATTACGCCAAGACATCTCGGCGGATCCATTTTGAATATGCAATGATTGACGGGCTGAACGACAGCGTCCAAAACGCGAAGGAGCTTTTGGCACTGCTGAAGGGATTGCCCTCACACGTAAATTTGATTCCTCTGAACCATGTGGAGGAAAGTCCTCTGAAACCCAGCACCAAATCTGCGGTGGCAGCCTTCCAAAAAACCCTGGAGGATGGCGGCGTGACCGCAACTGTGCGCCGGACTTTGGGAAGCGATATTGATGCCTCCTGCGGTCAGCTTCGGCGGAAGTATACCAAAGAGCGCACGGAAAACGGATAAAAAGGAAGTGAAGTTTTATGCAATATTGGACGTTGACAGACCCGGGTGTGGCCCGCAGCCAAAATCAGGATACCTACCAGGTTTTGCAGCTGGATAAAAATACTGTTTTGTGCGTTGTGTGCGACGGTATGGGCGGAGCAAAGTCCGGCAATGTTGCCAGCACCCTGGCGGCGGACGTGTTCACCCAGGAGGTAAAGCGAAGCTGGAAGCCTGATATGGATCCGGAGTGGCTGAACCAAATGCTGGAGGGCGCGGTTAAGCTGGCAAACTTCACAGTGTTCGACCAGGCCAAACAGTTTGAAGACTTTAACGGTATGGGGACTACGCTTGTGGCGTTGCTTCTGCAGGGCAAAAAGGCCACCATTGTAAATGTGGGCGACAGTCGCGCATATATGATAGACAAGGACGGCATCAAGCAGGTGACCACAGACCACTCCCTGGTGCAAATGATGATTTCCCGGGGCGAACTGACGCCGGAGGAAGCAAAGCACTACCCTGGTAAGAATTTGATTACCCGCGCCATCGGCACAGAGCCACAGGTTATGTGTGACATTTTCCACAGAAGGGTGGAAAAGGGAAGTAGTATCCTGCTGTGCACAGACGGTCTGTCCAACCTGATGGACGATCAGGAGATCCTTTTCGAGGTGGCCCACGGCCAGGATAAGGAGCATTGTTGTGAGCGATTGCTGGAAATCGCCAAAAAACGGGGCGCACCGGACAATGTTACAAGCGTACTTGTAGTTGTTTGATTGGGCGTATGAAAGGAGCATAACATTATGGATAATGATAAGTACATAGGTCGCATGCTGGATAACCGTTATGAAATTTTGGAGGTTATCGGCACTGGCGGTATGGCTGTTGTGTATAAGGCCCGTTGCCACCGATTGAACCGGCTGGTTGCCATTAAGATCTTAAAGGACGACAATTTGGATGATGAGGATTTTCGCCGTCGTTTCCACGCGGAGAGCCAGGCTGTTGCTATGCTGAGCCATCCCAATATTGTGTCGGTTTATGACGTGTCTACCTCTGTAATGGCAGACTACATCGTTATGGAGCTGATCGAGGGCATCACCCTGAAGCAGTATATGGAGAAAAAGGGCGTTCTGAACTGGAAGGAGACCCTTCACTTTGCTATGCAGATCGCCAAGGCCTTGGAGCACGCCCACAGCAAGGGCATTGTCCACCGGGATATCAAGCCCCATAACGTAATGGTGCTGAAGAACGGCTCTGTCAAGGTCATGGACTTTGGCATTGCAAGGCTCATTTCCCACGGCAACACTCTGACCAAGGAAGCCCTGGGCTCTGTGCACTACATTTCTCCTGAGCAGGCAAGAGGAGGTCGTGTAGATGACCGCTCGGATATCTATTCCCTTGGCGTTGTAATGTATGAGATGATGGCAGGCCGTCCTCCTTATGATGGAGACTCTCCCGTGGCGGTGGCGATCAAGCACATTAACGGCGGCGCTGCGCTTCCCTCTGTGCTGAATCCCAATATCCCCGGCGGCTTAGAGCAGATCATTATGAAGGCAATGGCTCACGCAGTTGCCGACCGTTACCCCTCCGCCACCCGTATGCTGGCGGATATGGATGAATTCCGCAAAGATCCCACAACCCTGTTTGACTATACGGGGCTTCCTCTGGATGCAGCAATGCGGGTGCAAAGCAGTGCCGCAGTGACACCTACTGAGGACAACATTGCCAACAAGGTGGTAGAGTCCCAAATGCCCCGCAGAAGGCCTGTAAAAACCCCTGAGGAGCGCCGCCAGGAGGCGCGTCAGCGGCGGGAGGCGCAGAAGCCTAAGACCGCGGAAGAAGAGAAACGCAGCCGTATCACCATTATATCCATTATTGTGTGTTCTGCGGTGGCATTGATTGCGCTGATCATTGTTTTGGTGCTGAGTCTGGGTGGAAAATCCAAGCTGATCGAGGTGCCGAAGCTGGTTGGTGAAAACTTCATAAGCCTGCCGGAATACCAGGGCCTGACCATACGAAAAGACGAAGTCTACGACCAGTCTATTGCAGCCGGTGTGATCATTAGTCAAAAGCCGGAAGCAGGCGCAAAGGTTGAGAAGGGCACTCCTGTTGTTGTGAATGTGAGCTTAGGTCCTGCACCTAGTATTGTAGAAATGAGCAACCTAGTAGGCAGTACGGAAGATAAGGCAGAATCCATCTTGAAAGGACAACTGCTGAATCTGGAGGTAGTTCTGGAATACGAATACAGCGACACCGTCACTGAGGGTCACATCATTCGCACCGATCCTACGGAAGGTACTACTCTGAAAGAGAGTCAAAAGGTTACTCTGTGGGTCAGCAAGGGCAAAAAAGTGCAGCTTGGCGCTATGCCCAATGTAGTGGGCGAAACCAAGGACGATGCGCTGAAAACCCTGGAATTGCAGAAGCTGGATCTAAAGATTGACCTGCAAGAGGTGTTTGATGTAAAGGTGCCTGCAGGAACGGTTATGTCTACAGATCCCGGCAAGGGTGAAAAGCTGAAAACAGGCCAGACCGTAAAGGTTGTGGTCAGTAAGGGCATTGAGAAAAAGAGGATGCCCGAGGTGGTTGGTATGAGCCTGAGCAATGCGAAGGGTATGCTGACTCAGCTGGGCTTCAAAGAGCCTGCAGTTGTGTATGTAGACAGCGCTGAGCCAAAGGATACGATTTTGACCCAGTCCCTGGAAAAGGAAAAGGAGTACGAGATCACCACGCCCATCTCGTTGGAGGTGTCCAACGGCTCGAAAGCGCCGGTGACTATGGATGTGACTCTGGATCTGCGAAACAGCGCCCTTTTAGGCGATTGTCACGTTGAAATTAAACTGGATGGCAAAACATCCTTCAAGGGCAATGTGCCTAAGGGTACAAAGGCTATCACCCTATACGAGCAAACTGCTGCAGGCCTGGTTAAGTATGAAATTATCATTAACGGTACCGACGGCTTTGAGCAGGAAGTGAACTTTACTGCCAATGGTTGATAAAAAAACAGGGCGCATCCTGCGCTCCCTCAGCGGTTTTTATGATGTTCAGACCGACGAAGGCCTGATAACCTGTCGCGGTCGGGGTCACCTGCGAAAAGGGCAGGAAGTGCCCCTGACGGGGGATTTGGTGGAGATATCCCTTACTCAGAACAAGGGCATGGTGGAGAAAATTCTCCCCCGGAAGAACAGGTTTATCCGTCCGGCAGTGGCCAATATCGATGCGCTGGTGGTGTTCGCCTCCAATGTAAACCCTGTAACAGAGCCGTTTCTCATTGACAGAGTGGCGGCCATTGCAGGTGAGCAGGAGGTAGAGGTCTACCTGTGTGTAAACAAGTGCGACTTAGACCCCGCCACGGATCTGGTGCGGATCTACCGTAACGCAGGCTTCTGCGTGATTTCTGCAAGCGCCTCTACCGGGGAAGGGGTTGCTGCTTTGCGGCAGCTGATTTCCGGAAAATTCACCGCCTTTACAGGCAATACCGGCGTGGGCAAAAGCAGTATGCTCAATGCCCTGTGCCCTGATTTAAACTTGGCCACCGGCGAGGTGTCAGAGAAACTGGGCAGAGGCCGCCACACCACCCGCCATGTGGAGCTGTACAAGCTGGATGAAAATACCTACGTGGCAGACACCCCCGGTTTTTCCTCCTTTGATACCGACCAGATGGATGTGATGCTGAAGGAGAATCTCCAGTATGCATTCCCGGACTTTGCACCCTATCTGGGTAAATGCCAGTTTCACGACTGCTCCCATCGGGCAGAGCCGGGCTGCGCAGTCCGGCAGGCCTTTGATGCCGGACAAATCGAAAAAACCCGCTATGAAAGCTACCTGCGGCTGTATGAAAAGGCCAGCCAGATCAAGCTTTGGGAACTGAAATAAGAAACCGCGGCAAGACTTGCGTCTGCCGCGGTTTTTAGCATATATTACTTTCCTTCGTACTGATTCAGCCAGGCATAGTAATGGGGGTTTTCCCAAGTCTTGCCGTCGGCATCTGTGTACTGGTAGGGAATGGCAGCAAATTTGCTTACCTTTGCGCTGTCTGCATGCAGGGCGGCGCCGGTATCACTACCGAAGCTTTCACCGGGAGCGGTGGACAGCTCACTCAACCGTACACGGAAAATGTTGGATTCTGTTTGGTCGCCTTTTCTGTTGGTCATAATAACGGGGTTCCCGTTTTCATCCCAAGCAGCATAGGCAATTTGTGCGGAGGAAATGGTTACATTGCTGTTGTTTTGAATGGTAGCGCAAAGCAGTTGTCCCTCGGTCCATTGGTCGATCTCACAGTTGGTAGTTACCAGCGGCTGTGTTTGCAATGCTGTTTTCAGATCTGCCTCGTTCATAGTCATGTCCTGGGGGAACTGAATCTCACCAAGATCGCTGCGTTCATTTTGCTTGTTTTCATACTTAAAGAGCCAATCCTCTTTATAGGAGTTGTAGCCGGTCTCACCGTCGGAGTAGGTCCAGCTCACGGGAATTGCCTGAATTCGCTGGGGTATCTTACTTTCACTGCTGATCGCCAAGCCTTTTGTTTCGCCGTATGTAGTGCCGTTAAGCCAGATAAGGTAATCAAGCTCCAGGTATGTAACATTGGTTGCCAGATTGCATTCGCCGTCGTCATGGGTAAGGCTTACGGGTGCACCGGTTTTATCCCAGGTGGCAATGGCGATCTTTACTTTGGTAATGGTCTTTCCGGAGTTGTTCTTCATCAATACCTGAAGAAGCGGACCGGTTTTGTCGTCTTTAGCCCATTCGCCTCTGGTGTAACCGGTTACTGTTATGTCCAATTCAGCCATCAGCGCATCCAGCTCATCATAGGTCTTTGCCTGTGTTTCCTTGATGCTGTCACTCACAAAACCAAAGAAACCTTCTATGCCGTTTTCGAGGGCATGCCGGACACCAAAGGTAACCAGAAATACAAGCAGGGTGACCAAAACGCCCTTTGCCTTGCCGGATAGCTTTTTGAGCTTGCTCTTTTTCTTTCTCTTTACAGGCTGGACGTTATTTTGAGCAGAGCCGAAGTAGTCGGAAAAGGTTTCCGACAAATTGATTTCAGGGGTGTTGGGTGTTGCCGTTTTCTGCACGGGTGTTATCGGTTCTTGAACGGGGGTCTGCGTTGCGGTGTCGGGATTTTGGCTTGCACCGCAGCCGGAACAGAATTTCGCACCGTCGGGAATTTGCTTGCCGCAATTGATACAAAACATAGTTTCTTTCCTCTCTCATTGTAATATACATACAATTATAATTCTTGCCAAAAAAATGTCAATAGAACAGATTATCCGTTTTGATTTGACGCAGCAACGGTGTAACCCTGCCTGCCGATATAGGCGATCTCTTTTTCGGTCAGCGGACTTAAAATGTCGGATGTGGGCTCAATCACATCTACAACAATGGTTTTGGTACTGGCATTCAAGGGGTACTGATAGTAGATTCTTACCTGTGTTCCTGTCTGCAAAGGGTAAGCAGTATCCTCTGCGGGAATGAGGGAATACAGCATATAGTAGTTGTAAGCGTTGTCCTCTGAAAGAATAAAGGGGGAGGACAGATCTTCCATAAAGACGATTTTTCCCTCCATAGAAAATCCGCTGTAGGCAGAGAACTTCTTGATGTTTGTGCTGTCGTCACCGGTAGTGCTGAGCTTGATATATGCGCCTTCCGTTAGTGCTGAAAGTTCTCCGTTGAATTTCTTCCGGGTGTACCATTTTACCGTAAACTCTGCTTTTTTATCTCCGTTTATGGTGGTCAACACCGTGCCGCCGTCGGTTTCCCGCATAGCAACAATATAGCCTTGGTAATTGTAGCTGTCAGAGCCGGAGGTTTCGCAAAATGCCCATACCGCCAAAAGCACGATAAGCAAGGGCAGCACACCAAATGTCACGATTTTCTTGATTTTATCCACCGTTATACCAGCTCCTTTTTGTAGTAGATCCTTCGTTCTTCTTCCCGAAACAAGGCGGGATCGCTTGCGGAGAATAAACCGTAAACCATACCCGCCCGCTGCTCCAGTGTTTGGTAGGGGGAATCAACAGCTTCACCGGCGTTGGGGAATGCGCCTGTTTGCCGGGCTGTTTTCAGAATTTCCCGACCGTTATCATTCAGCGCCAATACTCTGGCATAGGGGGCAGGGGAGGAGATGTCTTTTTGGGTGATTCCTAAAAACGCACACATCACCATTCTGTCCAGTCGTGTGCGGGTGTAGCGCTTGGATTTGGTGGCAGTGATGATCTCCTCCAGGGTTGCGCATTTCCTTGCGTTGCGCATCAGCTTCCGCCATAATCCCTCACTGCCATAGGGCAGCGCCTCAAATTCAGCATCCGTCATAGTCCGCAGACGGTAGAGAATAGCTTGCTCACCGGCAGACAGAGTATGCATATCAGCACCTTCAAAAACCGATCTTGCCGGCTCCGGCACGTATGCCAACCAGCTGTCACCCTCTGCCATACGCACACGAAGGGCTGTGGCGGAGGGATTTTCTGCATCAATGGCAGTGTCGTGATACTTGCCTTCCCGAACGATGGGCATAGGCTCCATGGAAACCCCTTGCTGTAAAATTGCCTTGCAGTATTCTGTAGCTAAAATATCGTTTGGCTGGGAGAGGGTGTCGTGCTGCACGCCCATAGCCTGCAGTGCCATCTGCCTTGCCACAGGGAAGGATACGCCCTTGTCAAGCTCTGACCGCAGCTTTTCGGAAAAGGCGGGGCTGAGCAGAGCCTTTGCAGTAGCAAAAAGGGAATCCGCGGTGGCGCTCTCCACGCCAAAGCACAGACGGTCACAAAACCTGCCCAGGATCCGCACACCCTCGGCTGCAAAGCCCTCGGCAGAGGAAAGGGAAGCGGTGAGCGGCAACTCCAGCACCAGATCCGCGCCGCAAAGAACGGCTGCTTCTGCGCGAAGGGATTTGTCAAAAATGGCAGGAGCGCCTCTTTGTACGTAATTTCCACTCATCAGACAAACAATGCTGTCTTCAGGATGACAGGCTTTGATCGTGTCAATTTGCTTTTTGTGCCCCAAATGCAGGGGATTGTACTCGCAAATAATACCCGTGACGCCCAAAATATCCCTCCTTTGCAAAAATTTTTCCCATTAGGACTTGAGAAAAAGGAAAATATATTATAGAATAGGTGTATCTATGGTTATATTACCACATATTCCGAAAAAAGAAAATCATTATTTATTTTAGGAGGCAATTTCCAATGAATGTTTTGATTATCAATGCCGGCAGCTCTTCTCTTAAGTATCAGCTGATGAACCCTGAAACCGGTGAGGTTTCTGCTAAGGGCTTGTGCGAGCGTATCGGCATCGACGGTCGTTTGAACCACAAGGTCGGCGAGGAGAAGGTCGTTAAGGATATCCCTATGCCCACCCACTCCGAAGCAATCGCTGCAACTCTGGAGATCCTGCAGGACGCTGAAGTCGGCGTTATCAAGAGCGTTGACGAGATCGATGCTGTAGGTCACCGTGTGCTCCACGGCGGTATGGAATTCTTCGCATCCTGCGTCATCAACGACGATGTGATCGCCGCTATCAAGAAGTGCATCCCTCTGGGACCCCTTCACAACCCCGCTAACCTGATGGGTATCGAGGCTTGCCAGGCAGTTATGCCCAAGACTCCCCAGGTTGCTGTGTTTGACACCGCATTCCATATGACTATGCCTCCCAAGGCTTACCGCTACGCCATCCCCACCGAGTACTACGAGAACGACTCCATCCGCCGCTACGGCTTCCACGGCACCAGCCATAAGTACGTTGCCAAGCGTACCGCAGAGCTGATCGGCAAGAAGGAATTCAAAATGGTCAACTGCCACCTGGGCAACGGCTCTTCCATGGCCGCTATCAAGGACGGCAAGTGCCAGGATACCACCATGGGTCTTAGCCCCTTGGCAGGTGTGCCTATGGGTACTCGTTCCGGTGACATCGACGCCTGTGTTGTTCAGTTCATCTGCAACAAGTACGGTATGAGCGTGGATGACTGCCTGAATATGCTGAACAAGAAGTCCGGTGTGCTGGCGCTGTCCGGCGTGTCCTCCGACTTCCGTGATCTGGAAGACGGCGCTAAGAAGGGCGACGAGAACTGCGCTCTGGCCCGTGACAAGTTCTGCTACGAGGTTGCCAAGTATGTTGGCGCATACGCAGCTGCTCTGAACGGCATTGATGTTTTGACCTTCACCGCCGGTGTTGGTGAAAACGATACCGCTGTCCGTGCTGCAGTGTGCGAATATCTGAGCTTTATGGGTGTTAAGATCGACCCCGAGCTGAACAGCAAGCGTGGCAAGGAAATGAAGATTTCCACGCCCGACTCCACTGTTGAAGTTTGGGTAGTTCCCACCAACGAGGAACTGATGATCGCACAGGATACCGCCGAGCTGGTTAAGTAATTACAATTTACAAGAGGCGGAGCTTTCTCCGCCTCTTATTTTTAGGAGATCATTATGACAAGTGTATCTGAACGTTTTTTAAAGTACGTGGGCTACCACACAACCTCCGATGAAAATTCCGAGACCTGCCCCTCCACCGATCGCCAAAAGGCACTGGGCGCAGCGCTGGTGGAGGAAATGCTGGCAATGGGCATTAAAGACGCCTATATGGACGAACACGGCTATGTGTACGGCACTGTCCCAGGCGACCCGAAACTTCCCACCATCGGTCTGATCGCTCACATGGACACCTCTCCCGATGCAAGCGGAGAGAACATTCAGACCAGGGTAGTGGAATATGACGGCGGCGATGTGCTGCTCAATGCAGAAAAAGGAATTTATCTGAAGGAAAGCGAGTTTGAGAGCCTGCAAAACCACGTTGGCAAGCATTTGATCGTAACCGATGGCACCACCCTTCTGGGCGCAGATGACAAAGCCGGTGTTGCAGAGATTATGACGGCTGCTGAAATGCTGCTTACCACAAAAATGAACCACGCAACACTGAAAATCGGCTTCACCCCCGACGAGGAGATCGGCAGAGGCGCAGACCTGTTCAATGTAAAGGCCTTCGGCGCAGACTATGCCTACACAGTGGATGGCGGCGCTATCGGCGAGCTGGAATACGAAAACTTCAATGCCGCAGGGGCAAAGGCCGTATTCACAGGCCGCAATATCCACCCCGGCTCTGCCAAAAACAAGATGGTCAATTCTCAGCAGATCGCTATGGAGTTCCATAGCCTGCTTCCTGCCCAGCAGCGCCCGGAGCATACCGAGCATTATGAGGGCTTTATCCACCTGACGGATATGATAGGTGAGGTGGAGCAGTCCACGCTGCGCTATATCATCCGCGACCACGATATGGAAAAGTTTGTTGAGAAAAAGGCGCTGATGACTGCTGCGGCAGAATTCATCAATGAAAAGTACGGCGCCGGCACTGTAGAATTGCAGCTGCAGGACAGCTACTACAATATGCGCGAGAAGATCGAGCCGTGTATGTATGTTGTAGAGCGTGCATTGAAGGCAATGGAAAACGTGGGTATGACACCTAAGACCGTGCCCATTCGCGGTGGTACGGACGGCGCAAGACTGTCCTTTGAAGGTCTGCCTTGTCCTAACCTGTGTACCGGCGGCGAGAACTTCCACGGACGGTTTGAGTATATCCCTGTGGAAGATATGGAGCACACAGTAAAATTGTTGGTGGAAATCCTCACAACGATATAACAAAAAAGCCTGCTGTGTGCAGGCTTTTTTTGTTATTATTTCTAACGAAGGAATGCCTGAATTCTCTTGACAAGAATAGGATATATCGGTATAATGATATCGATAATAGCGGCGCTGAATCGCGCGATGATATTTTAGGGAGTGGATGTTTATGAGCAAAATAACGGTTATCGGCGCAGGTAGCGTTGGCGCAACTGTGGCAAACGACCTGATGGTGCAGGGCGTTGCTTCTGAAATTGTTTTGGTTGACATTAATACCAAAAAAGCTATGGGTGAGGCACTTGATATTTATCAGGGAGCTCCGTTCCACTCTCCCGCCATTGTGCGCTCCGGCGACTATGAGGATGCGGCTAATTCCGATATTGTGGTGATCACCTGCGGTGTGGCAAGAAAGCCCGGTATGTCCCGCTTGGATCTGGCGCAGATCAACGTGAATATCCTGAAGGATGTTGCAAAGAGTGTGGTGCCTCACGCTCCCGATGCCATTTATGTGATCGTATCCAATCCTGTTGACGTGCTGACCTATGTGTTCCATAAGGTCTCCGGCCTGCCCGAAAATCAGATCATCGGCTCCGGCACTATTTTGGATACCAGCCGCCTTCAGTCTGAGCTGGCAAAGCGTTTCCACATCAGCCCCAAGAATGTCCACGCCCACGTTTACGGCGAGCACGGCGACAGTTCTTTCGTGCCCTGGTCCCTGGCTACCATTGCCAACAACCACGTGGATGTGTATAAGGAAAATTCTCCCGATAAGGACCGTATCGACTGGAATCAGGACTACGAGGAGGTAGAAGCCTTCGTCAAGAAGTCCGGCGGTAGGATCATTGAGAATAAGGGCGCAACCTTCTACGCGGTTGCTATGTCCGTGTGCCACATCTGCAAGTGCATTTATGCCGGCGCAGGCACGGCACTGACCATCTCCACAATGATGCACGGCGAGTACGGCGTGGAGGATGTGTGCCTGTCCACGCTGGCGCTGGTGGACCGCCAGGGTGTCCGCGGCAAGATCCTCAATAAGCTGACAGACGCGGAAATAGCAAAGCTTCACAACAGCGCCAATAAGCTGAAGGAAGTTATTGCGCAGGTAGAACTGTAAAAAACAATTAACCCCGGGTGTGTTTGATCACACCCGGGGTTATAAAACGCCTCCCTCTGATGAAGGAGGTGTCAGCCGAACAGGCTGTCGGAGGGAGAGAGATCAGAATAAACCACCCATCCGGTCTTTGGCAAAGAAAACAACAGCCCCCCCTGACGAGGGGGCTGATATGTTTTACACAGGCTGTTCCATTTCTGCCTGGATCTCTTCGTCGTAGGAGAGGACAGGCTTCACATCCTTCTTGCGAATTGTTCTGTCCACATAGTTCTTGGTGATCTTTGCAACCAACGGACACAGAACCAAAACGCCAATCAGGTTGGGAACCATCATAAGACCGTTAAAGGTATCGGAAATATCCCAAGCCAGGGAGGAGGTCAGCACAGCGCCAAAAATTACGGTGCAGACGTGGATAATTCTGAAGATGAAGGTGGTTTTTGCGCCGAACAGATATTCCCAGGCCTTAGAGCCGTAGTGAGACCAGCCCAAAACGGTGGTAAAGGCAAACAGGAACATAGCGATGGCAATGAATTTCTGACCGATATTGCCCCAGGAGAACACATTGTTAAATGCGCCGCCTACCAACGTGGCATCGGTGAAGCCCTGTGCGATCTCGCCGGTTTTTACGTTGAAAACGCCGCCTTCCAAGCCGCCGGAGGTAAGTACCACCAAAGCAGTCATGGTGCAAACCACCATAGTGTCGGCAAATACCTCAAAGATACCCCACATACCCTGCTTCACAGGCTCCTTGATATTGGAGTTGGAGTGTACCATAACAGAAGAGCCGAGGCCGGCCTCGTTGGAGAACACACCCCGCTTAAAGCCGTTGGTCAATGCGATGATCACACCGCCGATACCGCCGCCGACAAAGGCCTCGGGCTTAAAGGCGTTCACAAAGATAGCCTGAAATGCGGGGATGATCGCCTGATAGTTGATGCCGATGATCACAAGACTGCCGGCAACAAACAGCACCACCATAAAGGGAACGATTTTTTCTGCAACACTGGCAATTCTCTTCAAACCGCCCAAAGTGATCAAAGCGGTCAGCACCATAATGACAACACCGATCAAAATGTTGTACAGGGAAACACCGCCGAATACTTCAATAGAAGAAAGGGATCTTACATCAAAGGCCACTGCAACATTAGCTACGATCTTGTTAACCTGACCCATAGAGCCGATACCAAAGGAAGCCAGCATGGTAAAGATGCAGAACAGAACCGCCAAAACCTTGCCGATCCACTTGCAGCCCTTCTTTGCACCCAAGCCGTCACGCAGATAGTACATAGCGCCGCCGGACCATTCGTTGTTTGCGTTTTTGCGGCGGTAATAGATACCCAAAACATTTTCGGAGAAGTTGGTCATCATACCAAAGAAGGCGGCAACCCACATCCAGAACACAGCACCAGCGCCGCCAACGCAGATGGCAGCAGCAACACCGGCAATGTTACCGGTACCTACCGTTGCAGCCAAAGCTGTGCACAGGGCCTGGAAGGGGGAGATAGAGCCCTTTTCCTTACTGTGCTGAATCACATCTTTTTTGAACATACTGCCGATGGTGTTTTTCCACCAGTGACTCAAATGGGAGATTTGGAAAACCTTTGTGATAAGTGTTGTGATAATGCCTGTGCCGATCAGCAAGACCAGGCCCCAAATGCCCCATACAACGCCGTTAACGCTGCCATTGATTTCCGCGATTTTGTCTAACATACTTTCCTCCTAAAAATACCTAAAAATACATAAAAGGACCGCGCTGCAAACAGCACGGTCCTCAGAAAAAATACAATAAGGTAAGAAATTGCACTTTGTCCTTTTGCCTGAGAGATTAGCGCGCTGCGCTTTGCACCTTCGGCACTCAATCAAATGAGCTTCTCCAAAGTTCTGTCAGATTACAGTCCTCATTCCTTGCGGAACACCTGAGAGCGTTACTCCTTCGGCGACTTGCGTCCTTTCCTGCAATCCTCATACAGAGTCCTAATATTGAATTATCGACAGTATATCACAAATTGTTCACAATTGCAAGACATTTGTTTGTGCAAAGAAGACACATGAAACACTGCTTTTTTGTGAATATCGCACAGAAAAACCGACTGTTTTGGAAACAGTCGGTTTTTACGGCTATTATTCTTCCCAGTTGTGCCACACGTTCTGCACATCATCATCGTCTTCCATAGCGTCGATGAGCTTCTGCATCTGAGCAGCCTGTTCCTCGCTTTCCAGCTTCTGATAGTTCTGGGGGACCATCTCGATCTGGGCGGAAACGAAGGTGTACTTCTCCAGCTTGGCAACCACATCGTTGAAATCGTCGGGCGTGGTGTAGATGGTGAAGCAATCCTCTTCTGCCTCGAAGTCGTCAGCGCCGGCGTCCATAGCGTCCATCATGACTTCTTCCTCGTCATAATCGCCGTCCTCGTTGTCAATCACCAGCACGCCCTTGCGGTCAAAGCTCCAGGCCACACAGCCGGATGCGCCCAAATTGCCGCCGAACTTATCAAAGTGATGACGCATAGAGCCTGCGGTACGGTTGCGGTTGTCGGTCATGGTTTCTACGATCACGGCAACACCGCCGGGGCCGTAGCCTTCGTAGGTGATGGATTCGTAGCTGTCACCGCCGCCTGCGCCGGCAGCCTTCTCCAGGCAACGCTTAATATTATCGTTGGGCATATTAGCGGCCTTTGCCTTAGTAATGATGGTAGCTAAGCGGGAGTTGTTGGCAGGATCGGTAATACCGCCGCCCTCTTTCACTGCAACGATCAGTTCCTTCGCAATTTTGGTAAAGGCGGCAGCGCGCTTTGCATCCTGTGCGCCTTTGGTTTTTTGAATGTTATGCCATTTGGAATGTCCGGACATAAGTATCTTCCTTCCTGTTACATCTAAAATTTCCCATATATTCTAGCAAAATGAGATTAGAAAATCAATAGAAATTCACGCAATCTGCGTGTTTTTTCGATAAAATGACATGCACATCGGGGAAAGCCTTTTGCAATTTATCTGTCAGCACGGCGCAAACGGGGTTTTCCGTATGGAAATGACCTGCATCAATGAGGTTGACGCCCATTTCCTTGGCATCCCAAAACTGGTTGTACTTTACATCTGCGGTTACAAAGGTATCACAGCCTGCCGCCATTACCTCAGCAAGCTCCGAGCCACAGGAGCCACCGCCCACTGCAACCCTGCAAACGGACTTGCCACCGCTTACATACCGCAGACCCTGGCAGCCCAGTTGTGTTTTTACGTGCGCTATAAATGCAGGCAGGGTGCTTTCGTAGTTACCGGCACGAAGCAAATGCGCGTTGCCGATCACAGAAATATCCGTCAGCTCCAACTGCTTGGCCAGCGTATCATTGACACCACCTTCCGCACAGTCCAAATTGGTGTGAGCATTCACGGCGCTGATGTCATTTGCAAGTAAAGTCATAATGGCTCTGCCTGTGGCGGTTTGATCGGACACGGAGTTCAGAGGCTCAAAGATCAGCGGATGGTGAGTCACCAGCAAATCTGCGCCCACCTCCACGGCCTCCTGACATACGTGAGGAAAGGGGTCTAACGCTACCAAAATCGTGCGTACCTCCTTGTCGGAGCGTCCGCACAAAAGGCCCACATTGTCCCATTCCATCTTTAGATCCACAGGGGCAACGGTTTCTATATAACGCAAAATATCTTGCACAGTTGTCATTACGTTTCCTTCTTTCTCAAATCCGCCAGTGCCTTTGCTTCAAAGGTGTCAGCCAGGTCTTTGCGGTTCAGCACAATGGTCTCAAGCCCCTTGATGACCCAACGGTAATAGGCAGAAAAACAGTCATTTTCCACCAGTGTAGGGGGAAAATAACATTGGGCAGGAGTAAGCAGCGGAGAGGGGTTATAAACCACCTCCATAACCGTGTATAGGAACTTACCGTCCTGCAATACCTGCTCCTGCCGGATGTACCAGCCGTTTTCCGAAAGATATCTGCGGAGCATAGGCGTTTTGGACTGGCACTGGAGGATCAGCCGGTATTGCCCGTCCTTCAGCCAGGGGGCAGAGGACAGAATGGAAATCATTGTATCAGCGCCCATGCCTGCGCACACCAGGGTGTCGAAATCCCGTGGAATATTCTCCACACCGTTTGACAGGCAGAAGGTCATCTTATCCCGCACACCGAATTTTTCGCTGTTGCGGACAGCGGATTGCAGGGGACATTCGTTGATGTCGGAGGCAATTACCGCGCTGGCGATCCCGTTTTTGAGCAGGTAAATGCCCAAATATCCGTGGTCGCAGCCAATATCGGCAACCCGTTCGCCCTTCTTTATCAAATCGCAGCAGGCACGCAAACGGGAAGACAGTGGAATTTTCATAGAATACCTCATAAAAAACTATGCCATCCCGGCGAATCGGGATGGCATAGCCGGTTTGTTACTGTGCTTTCTCAGCCTGATCAGCTTCGTAGACTTCCAGGAAGTGATTGAGCTGGGTCAGGAAAGGCTCGCAATCAATGCCGTGAACAGCGCAGGCCTCCTCAACGGTCTCACCGCGGGAAGAGGGACAGCCCAGGCAATGCATACCGATTGCAAAGAACAGGGGAGCAGCCTGAGGAGCTACATCCAAAACATCACCGATAATGGTATCTTTTTCAATTTTAACAGCCATAGTATGACCTCCTATTACATTTACTGACTTATTATAACCCCTGATTCCATAAAAAACAAGAGGAAATTTTGAGCGTGTTGCATTACTTAGCAACACGCTCTTTTATATTATCAATTGGCTATATTATCAATTGGCAATAGAGAATTTTTTAATCAGCTTATTGTCACTGAAGCTAAACAACTCTTCTACTTCTACCTCGATTTCGCTGGTGGTATCATTCAGTTCGTAAGCAACCTCGACATCAATGGAAGCGCCTTTTTTAATGGCTTTTGTTTGGTTATCTGCACTGTAATTCGCGTTGTCATCCAAAACATATGCTCCGTTCAGACCAACGCCATTTTGATAGACATTATCATCAAAGGCAATGTAAAATGCTGTGGGGTTATCATCCGAAACATTTGTAAATTGGTATTTTACAATTACAACAGGCTTTCCGGCATAATCACTTGCCAAACGGCAGCTGTCGATCACAACGGAGTATTTTCCAATAGAATCATTGCCCTTCGTTTCGGTGTTAGCAGTTCCGCTACCCTGATCTGTAGTGGAGCTTTCACCACTGCCGGCAGCAAAAATAAAAAATGCCGCGACCAATAAAACTGCCAAAACGATTTTAGTTTTTCTCATTCTTTTCTCTCCTTTAGATTTATTATGATGCAAATTGCGCCCGCCAGAAAATAAGAAACAATGTCCCAATAATCACCGGTTCCGGGAATTATGCCGAAAAATTGCATACATTCCCATAATGCACCGCACAGAAAAGGAACAAATCCGCAAATGAGGATTCCGTACCCTTTCATGTCCAAAGCTGCCTGCAAGCTACATCCCAGCGACAGACCCCACAAAAAATCCGGAAGATGGAATTTCGACAAGTCAGAGTCCAATGGGGAGGTCAATGCTTTGAGCCGAATGATTACAGTACATTGAGCAAACAATTTTCCTAAATAGGAGTTTTCCCGAAACAGTACATATAGTATACCGCCCGCAAGAAGGGATGCGATGCTGATATAGATATTGCTACGTTTCTTCATTTGGAATTTGCACCTCACTGTTATGATACTCAATCTTTGAGTAAATGTCAATACTCAAAATATGAGTGTGCTACTATGGCAAAAACAGGCAGGAGGGTTCAATGTGGATTACAGAATGAGGATTCGCAATATTCGTGAGGACCGGGACTTTACGCAGGCACAGATAGGCGCATTGCTAAATAAGTCTCAACAGGGATATAACCATATTGAGGCTGGCAGAGCGGAGCTTAAAATTGAGGACCTAATTAAGCTATGCCGTTTTTATAATTTGTCTGCAGATTATGTGATTGGGCTGACTAATACGCCAAAGCCTTTTAAGTAATATAGTAATATCAGAATCTGTCTTCTTGTCATAAGCAAGAGGGCAGATTTGCATTTTTGCCGGATTTATGATATTGTATGGAGCAAAGGAGTGGATACGTATGCTGTTTATCGGATGCCATTTGTCAGCATCAAAGGGCAACGTGGGAATGATACAAACCGCAGAGGAATTGGGCGCAAACACCTTTGCGTTCTTTACCCGCAATCCCAGAGGCTCTCAAGCAAAACCGCTGGATATTGCCGATTGTGAAAAAGCAATGGAGCTGCTCCGCCAAAAGAACTTCGGCAAGCTGGTTGCCCACGGGGCGTATACCATGAATCTGTGTACCGCCCGGGAAAAGGATCGCCTGTTTACCAGAGAGCTGCTGAAGGACGACCTTTCCCGTATGGCTTATCTTCCGGGCAACTTTTACAACTTTCATCCCGGCAGCCACGTGGGGCAGGGCGTGGAAACAGGCATCAGCCAAATCGTGGAAGCCCTCCGCTACGCTATGGAGCCGGATCATCCCGTAACCGTTCTGCTGGAAACTATGGCAGGCAAGGGCAGTGAGATCGGCGGACGATTTGAAGAACTAAAGGTAATTATCGATGGCGTTGGCAGCGAAAGAATCGGTGTGTGTATGGATACCTGCCACGTGTACGATGCCGGATACGATATTGTAAACGACTTAGACGGGGTGCTGGAAGAATTTGACCGGGTGATCGGTCTGGACAGACTCTGCGCGCTGCATCTGAACGATTCAAAGAATCCCTTTTCCAGCCACAAGGACCGGCACGAGTGCATCGGAAAAGGCGCCTTGGGGGAGGAAACCTTCCGTAATATTGTGAATCATCCCCTGTTAAAGGGAAAACCTATGATTTTAGAAACACCCAACGAATTGCCGGACTATGCAAAGGAGATCGCATTGTTGCGGCAAATGGAAAACGATTAACAAAAGGAGGTGGCAGTGTGGACGGCTTGTTTTATACCTTGCAAACTGCGCAGGACACATATTTCAATGTGCTGGTAGGCATATTGCGGTACGGCGCGCCTGTTTTGGCATTTATATTGTTGCTGCGCTGCCTGAAGCCTTTGCTGACCTTCCGCAGAGAGCCGGAAATCTGGGCCTGGTTGTGCCTGGAGGACGGCACAAAGCTGCCCATTACCCACTGGGAGAATGTGATCGGCCGCAGCAAGCGCAGCGATATTGTGATCGATGCGCCCACCGTATCCCGCAGCCACGGTGTTTTGACCCGCTATGATGACGGCAGCTGGACGGTCACCGACTCAGATTCCTCAAACGGCGTGTTGGTCAACGGGAAAAAGGTCAAGATTTGGGCGCTTGATCCCAAGGATGTTATCACCATTGGTGGCGTGAATATGCGCTTGGAGCCCATATCCCAAAAGCAGGAGCAGAAATTGGCCCAGCTACGTACAAAAGGCTCATCCTTCTTTACAAGCCTTTTGAATCTGCTGATCCTGACAGTGTATCAAGCTCTGTGCTGTCTGGCATATCTTATGAATGGCTCCCAGGAAACCGCCCAGTCTGTGCTGATCGGCTTTGCAGGCATTGCGGTGATGGAGTGGCTGCTGCTACTGTTCTATGTGTGCATACACAGAACTTCCTTTGAGGTGGAAACCATCGCCTTCTTCCTTTGCACAATGGGAATGGCGGCGGTTGCGGCAGTTGTGCCCAGGGAGGCCATAAAGCAGCTGATCGCAATGGCGCTGGGTGTAGCTACCTTTTTGCTGGTGGGCTGGTCCTTGCGTGACTTGGAACGGGCAAAAAAGATACGATATCTGGCAGGCGTTGCAGGCGTTGGATTCCTGCTGATAACGCTGGTGTTCGGCAAAGAGTATTACGGCGCAAAGAACTGGTTGGAGATCGGCTCGTTTTCTCTGCAGCCCTCTGAATTGAGCAAGGTCTGCTTTGTGTTTATGGGCGCATCCACAATGGACAGACTGATGAAAAAACGGAATCTGATCCTGTTCATTGCCTATTCTGTAGTCCTGTGCGGATGCCTGGCGCTGATGAACGACTTCGGCACAGCGCTGATTTTCTTCTGCGCATTTTTGGTGATTGCTTATTTGCGTTCCGGCAGCGTGGGAACAGTCGCGCTGGCAATCACCGCGCTGGCCTTTGCAGGCGTGGTGGCATTGCGTATTGCTCCCCACGCGCTAAGGCGCTTTGCCTCCTGGCGGCATATTTGGGAAATGCCGCTGGAAGGTGGCTACCAACAGACCCGGGCGCTGATGTGTATGGCCTCCGGCGGCCTGTTTGGCTTAGGCGCAGGTCGGGGCTGGATGCAATACGTATTTGCCGCTGACTCCGATGTGGTCATTGCCACGATTTCCGAGGAGTGGGGCTTGACGATAGCGCTATTTTTGATTTTTGCCATTATCGGGCTTGCCCTGTTTGTGGTGCGCGCTGCCGCGGTAGGCCGCAGCAGCTTCTATACCATTGGCGGCTGCACTGCCGCTTGCATTATGCTGGTGCAGGTGATGCTCAATGTGCTGGGCACAGTGGATATAGTGCCCTTAACGGGCGTCACATTCCCGTTTTTGTCCAACGGTGGCTCCAGTATGATATGCGCCTGGGGTCTGCTTGCCTTTATCAAGGCTACGGACACACGGCAAAATGCCAGCTTTGCGGTGCGGCTACACAAAACAGGAGGTGCGGTCAATGAATAGAATTGCATCTCGAGCAATGGTCCTTTTCCTGCTTGTGCTGCTTTTGCTGGGAGGCTTTGTGTTCTTTTTGGCAGAGTACTTGGTAAAGGCAGACGACTGGGTCATATTCCCCGGTTCACCCCACGTGTATACCGGCGGTAACATCGGCTGCGGCGTGGTAGTGGATAAGGATGGGGCCCTGCTTTTGGATTTGAATGAGGGGCGCAGATATTCCAATTTGCTGCCCCTGCGGCAATCCACCGTCCATTGGGTCGGTGACCGTTACGGCAGTATCAGTGCGCCGTCACTCTCCTATTATGCTGCCGAGATGGCAGGCTTTGATGTGATCAACGGTGTGTACAACTATGGACAGACCGGCGGTGTAGCGGAGCTTACCTTATCTGCAAAGGCGCAGATGGCGGCATTGGAGGCTATGGGCAGCTATAAGGGCACTGTGGCGGTGTATAACTACAAAACCGGCCAGCTGCTGTGCGCAGTTACCACGCCCACCTATGACCCGGATAATGTACCTTCCTTCACGGAAGAGGACGAAGCCTATAAGGGACTCTACGTAAACCGTTTCACCCAGTCCAGCTATATTCCCGGCTCGATTTTTAAGATCGTCACCTTGGCGGCAGCGCTGGAAACCGACCCGGATATCGTAAACAAAACCTTTGTTTGCCGGGGCGAATATAAGATCGGCAACGAGGAGATCACCTGTGAGGGAGCGCACTGGGAGCAGACGTTAAAACAGGCGTTCTGCAACTCCTGTAACTGTGCCTTTGCGGAGATCGCTTTACAGCTGGGAGCAGATACGCTCACCGAATATGTAGAAAAATTCGGCATTACCAAGCAGGTTTCCTTTGACGGCATTACCACCGCGAAAGGAAACTTCCAAATTCAAAGCAATGCGGATCTGAACCTGGCCTGGGCAAGTATCGGTCAGCACCTGGACCTGGTGAATCCCTGCGCCTTTATGACCTTTATGGGCGCAATAGCCAATGACGGAAAAGGAAGCACTCCGTACCTGGTAGAGGAGATCGCTATCAATGGCAACCGCACCTACGATGCAAAGCGGAATTCCGGCGACCGCATTATGTCTAAGGAAACTGCGGCGATCCTTCAGGCGTATATGCAAAACAATGTGACCGTCAAGTATGGCGCGGACAATTTTCCCGGCTTGACCGTGGGCGCGAAGACCGGCACCGGTGAGGTGGAAGGGAAGAAGCCCAATGCAATGCTGGCAGGCTTCGTGGATAACGAGGAGCTGCCGCTGGCATTTATGGTTTGCGTGGAGGATGCAGGCTATGGAAAGACTGTATGTATCCCCATCATATCCAAGGTGCTTACAGCGGTGCGCGAGAGTATGGATTAACTGTGTTTTGTGTAATTTACACAAAAAGAATAAGCAGATTCGAAATATTAAGTGTATTTTTGTGGTTGACAAATGTGCGTGCGTGAGATACAATGTAGACACTTTCCCTTTGTTATAAGGAAACGCGTGCGCAAAGCACCTCCGCTTCTTTGTATAAAAGCTGAAAAGAAAAGGAGATTAAATTATGAAAAAGTTTCTCGCGATCCTGATGGCTGCTTTAATGGTAGCAGCAATGTTTGCCGGCTGCGGCAATAAGGCCGGCTCCACAGCCAATAACACCGAGTATGTCATTGGCGTTTCCGGTCCTCTGACCGGTGGCGCTGCTGTTTACGGTCTGGCAGTCCAGAATGCTGCGCAGATGGCAGTAGACGAAATCAATGCAGCCGGCGGTCTGAACGGCACTAACTTCAAGCTGATCGCTACCGATGACCAGCACGATCCCACCAAGGTTGCCACCAACTATGCCAACCTGATGAATCAGGGCATGCAGGTATCTCTGGGTACTGTTACCACTGCCCCCGGCGAGGAGTTCAAGACTCTGGCTAAGGAAGACAATGTCTTCTTCCTGACCCCCTCCGCTTCCGGCGACAAGATCCCTGAGTTTGACAACGGCTTCCAGATGTGCTTTGCTGACGGCAACCAGGGTAAGGTTGCAGCTGACTACGTTAATGGCGCCGGCTTGACCAAGATCGGTGTTTGCTACAGATCCGACGATCCCTACTCCGACGGCATCTACAAGCAGTTCAAGGAGAATCTGAACAAGTCCATTGAAGTGGTAGAGACCAGCTTTACTGATGCTACCTCCACCGACTTCTCCACTCAGATCTCCCAGCTGAAGGAATGCACCTTCATCTTTATGCCCATCTACTACCAGCCCGCTGCTGTATTTATGGAGCAGGCAAAGGACATCATTAAGGCTGACGCTACTTACTACGGCTGCGATGGCTTTGACGGCCTGGCAGGTCAGCTGGATCTGACTACCATTCCTCAGGAAGTTTCTATGCTGAGCCACTTTGATGCCACTGCTAAGGAAGGCAAGGCTGCAGAATTTGTCAAGAAGTACACCGAAAAGTACGGCGCAGACACGCTGAATCAGTTCGGCGCATCCGCTTATGACTGCATTTATGCCATCTACGGCGCTATGAAGGAACTGATCGATGCCGGTGAGGAGATCACACCTAAGACATCCGCTTCCGATCTGTGCGATATGCTCAAGGGCAAGTTCACCGGCGGCTACACTTTGGCTGCAGGCGCTACCGGCTCCAACATCAAGTGGAATGCAGACGGCACCGTTGATAAGGGCGCTGTTAAGTACAACCTGAAGTAATTTAGAATAACACAATTTGCCGGCGCGCGAATCGCCGGCAAATTGTCCGTTCCCGGGGACTTTGTGAGTCCTAATATGTACGCTATATAAAAAGGTTTGATTATATGAAATTATTAGAAACACTACTGAACGGACTCAGCTCCGGCAGTACCTACGCCATGATAGCTTTGGGCTATACCATGGTTTACGGTATCGCCAAGATGCTGAACTTTGCCCATGGCGACGTGATCATGGTGGGTGGTTATACCCTCTATGTGTCTGCGGTTATGATGGGCATCCATCCGCTGCTGGCGCTGCTTTTGGCGATTATTTGCTGCGCAGTTTTGGGTGTCACCATTGAGAAACTGGCATATAAGCCTCTGCGGGGCGCTTCTCCTTTGGCGGTTTTGATCACAGCCATCGGTATGAGCTATCTGCTGCAGTCAGTTGCTCAGATGATCTTCGGCTCTGCAGACCGGATGGTGCGTCTGTTCGACCTTGGACGTATCACAGTCGGCTCTATGCAGATCTCTACATATACCATTATTACCCTGGCTTGTTCTGCGGTGATCATGGCAGGTCTGAGCCTGTTCGTAAAATACACCCGTATCGGCAGAGCTATGATCGCGGTATCTGAGGATAAGGACGCAGCCCAGCTTATGGGCATCAACGTGAACTTCATTATCACCATAACCTTTGCGATCGGTTCTGCATTGGCAGCCTTTGCCGGATTCTTTATGGTTTTGAAATCTCCCCCTGTCAATAGCACCCTGGGCGCTATGCCCGGTATCAAGGCCTTTACCGCGGCGGTTATCGGCGGTATCGGCTCTATTCCCGGCGCTATGCTTGGCGGCATTCTGATGGGCATTGTGGAGTCCTTTGCTCAGACCAATCCGGTGATCGCGCCCTTTACGGTTGCCATCGAGTTTTCCATTCTGATCGTGATTTTGCTGGTGCGTCCCTCCGGCATTCTGGGTAAAAAGAGGAGGGAGAAGGTATGAGCAAGCTTAAAAACATCAAGTGGAAGCAATATATCGTCTATTTGGTGCTTGTCGCAGTTGCCTGCTACTTTGGCGTATTCGGCTTGCAGCAAAACCTGAACCGTTCCACCACGATCCTGTTGGAAAAAGCAGCTGTGGCAATGATCCTTGCAGTTTCTTTGAATCTGGTGGTCGGTTTTCTGGGCGAACTGTCCCTTGGACATGCCGGCTTTATGTGTGTCGGCGCGTACTTAGGCGCTAAGACTGCCCTTGCCTTAACGGCAGCTATGGGTCCCGGCAATGAGCTTCTGGTGCTGGTCATCTGCCTGCTGGTAGGTGGTGTTGCAGCTGCAGCCTGCGGTGTGATCATCGGCCTGCCTGCTCTTCGTTTGAGAGGCGACTACCTGGCGATCGTGACCCTGGCATTCGGCGAAATTGTCAGATCCCTGTTTGAAAACCTGCCTGATGAGATGTTTGGCGGCAGCCTGGGTCAGCAGTCTGTGCGGTATGACCGTTATCAGCTGTTCATCATTGGCTTTGTGCTGGTGATTTTGACTTTGGCAGTGCTTCAGAATCTGATTCGCTCCAAGCACGGCAGAGCAGTTACCTCCATTCGCGACAGTGAGATCGCTGCCCGTGCCTGCGGTATCAATGTAACCAAGTATAAGCTGCTGGTCTTTACCGTGTCTGCGTTCTTTGCCGGAATTGCCGGCGTGCTGTTCTCCTTTACCCAGAATAAGGTCCAGCCCACCACCTTCGACTATAACTATTCCATCGAGATTTTGGTTATGGTAGTGCTGGGCGGTATGGGCAGTCTGAACGGCAGCCTGATCGCAGCTGTGCTGATCACCTATCTGAATGAGGAATTGCAGATCGTCCTGACCGGTGACCTGGCAGTTCTTCGGGGCCTTCTGTATGCGCTGGTAATGATCCTGCTGATCATCTACAGAAACGCGCCTGCGCTGAAGGGCTTCCGTGAAAAGTGGAATATGAAGAGATTCATTGACCGTATGCGTAAGCACGATCCTGCCAAGATCCACGATGACGAGGCGAAATGGGATCGGGTACCCACCAAGATCATGGTGGACGAGGTGCTGTCCGTAGATATCCAGACCAGCTCTCCCTATACCCCCGACAAGCGCAAGAAGGAGGAAGACTAAATGGCGGAGACTGTTTTGAAAATTGAAAACCTCGGCATCTCCTTTGGCGGCTTAAAGGCGGTACAGGGCTTGAATATGGAGATCAGGGAGAAGGAGCTCTACGGCCTGGTTGGCCCTAATGGCGCCGGTAAAACCACAGTGTTCAATATGATCACAGGTGTTTATAAGCCCACAACCGGTAAGTTTTACCTGTGTGGCGAGGATCTGACAGGAAAGAGTCAGGAGACGATCAACCACAAGGGTATTGCCCGTACCTTCCAGAATATCCGTCTGTTTAACAATATGACGGTGGTCCGCAATGTTATGGTTGGCCTGCATAACCAGCCGGAATACAAATGCGGCCTGTTTACCAGTATGCTGCGGCTTCCCCGCCACTTCAAGGTGGAAAAGAAAATGCGTGAGCACGCCAAGCAGATCCTGGAAGTGGTTGGATTACTGGAGGAACGGAATAATCTGGCCTGCAACCTGCCGTATGGCAAGCAGCGGAAGCTGGAGATCGCCAGAGCCCTGGCAACCAACCCCAAGCTTCTGTGCCTGGATGAGCCGGCTGCCGGTATGAATCCCCACGAAACCCAGGAGCTGATGGACATCATCCGCTTGATCCGGGAGAAGTTCAATGTGACCATTTTGCTGATCGAGCACGATATGAAGTTCGTTTCCGGCCTTTGTGATGAAATTACTGTGTTAAACTTCGGCACAGTACTGGCCCAGGGCGATACCAAAACCGCGCTTCAGGATCCTGAGGTCGTGAAAGCCTATATCGGAGGTTAACGCAATGGCATTGTTAGAAGTAAATAATCTGGAAGTATACTACGGTGTCATCTGCGCGCTGAAGGGCATTAGCTTTCACGTAAATGAGGGCGAGATCGTATCCCTCATCGGCGCCAACGGCGCCGGCAAGACCACAATGATGCAAAGCACCGTGGGTATTATCCCCAAGAAGGGTGGCAGCGTGATCTTTGACGGGCAGGATATTACCAAAACTCCCTGCCATAAGATCGTGCAGCTGGGTATGACCCAGGTGCCTGAGGGGCGTCGCATTTTCCAGGAACTGACTGTTTATGAAAACCTGATGATGGGCGCTTACACCGTTAAGGATCAGCAACGATTCAAGGCCGATATGGATCGGGTCTTTGAACTGTTTCCCCGTCTTGCAGAGCGTCGCAAGCAGATTGCCGGTACGCTTTCCGGCGGTGAGCAGCAGATGCTGGCTATGTCCCGTGCGCTGATGATCAACCCTAAGCTCTTGATGCTGGACGAGCCCTCTATGGGTCTTGCGCCCATTCTGGTGGACCAGATCTTCTCTATTATCAAAGACCTGCATAAAGCAGGCACCACCATTCTGCTGGTGGAGCAGAATGCAAGTAAGGCGCTGGAGATATCTGACCGGGCCTATGTTTTGGAAACCGGTAAGATCACCTTAAGCGGCACCGGCAAGGAACTGATGCAAAGTCCCGAGGTGCAAAAAGCCTACTTGGGCGGATAATTTCAAACACCCCCTGCATAGAGTAAAGCAGGGGGTGTTTTTATGTGCCGACGCAATCAGCTTTGGGGCTGTGTCCTGCTGGCATTTGGCGTAGGGGTGCTTTTCGGAACGTGGCTGGAAAGTGGCCTGTTTTGTCACTTATTCGGACTTCTTGCTCTGTTCTCCGGTTTCGCGGTTTGTCGCAGAAAATAAGTGGTATAACCTTGTCCATAGGAGAATATGCTTTGATATCAGAAGTCCATAAGGAGTGATTTGCGTGGAAATGCAGTTTGATAAAATACCCATCGAGTACCTGCAAAAATTGACGGACGGTCAGCGTATGCAGGAGGAGACCCTTGAACTGCGACTGCCGGAGGGTATGCCGGATATTGGGCGTGTATTGGGCGCATGGGGGCAGGTGATCGTCCGGGGTAAGGAATGGAACGGGGATCACATGGCTGTTTCCTGCGGTGTAATGGCATGGGTGCTCTATATTCCCGAGGAGGAAGATGGTGTCCGCAGTTTAGAAGCGTGGCTGCCATTTTCTGTGAAGTGGGATCTGCCGGACGCGCCCAATGACGGCGCGATCACAACTGTGTGCCTGCTCAAGAGCGTGGACGCCAGAGGCGTATCAGCCAGAAAGCTGATGGTGCGCGCAACCCTGGAGGTGTCCGCAGACGCTTGGCTGCCTGCGAAAACGCAGATTGCTGCGGCAGGAGAATTGCCAAAGGACATAGAACTGCTAACTGCTACGTATCCCGTAATGCTTCCACGGGAGGCAGGGGAGAAGGCATTTTTGCTGGAGGAGCAGTTGCCCGCGCCTGCAACGGGCATAAAGCCTGAAAAGCTGCTGCATTACTGTCTGCAGCCGGAGATAGCCGATAAAAAGGTGATGGCAGGCAAGGTGGTGTTTCGGGGCAGCGCAATGCTCCATATGCTCTACCTGGGGGAAGATGGCAAATTGTATAGCTGCGATTATGACCTGCCATTTTCCCAGTATGGCGACCTGGAAGGGGAGTATAGCCCCGATGCCACCGTATCCGTGCGCCTGTGCGTGACGAGCCTGGATCTGGCCCTGGATGCCGAAGGCATACTGCAATTAAAGGCAGGTATCCTGGGACAGTATTTGCTGTGCGATAGGTCAATGGTAACCGTTGCAGAGGATGCATACAGTCCCTGCAGAAAGCTTGCGCTGACCCAGGAGCAGCTGCAGCTGCCATCTGTTTTAGATCAAACCCGGCAAGCCGTTCACGGAGAGGAGTCTGCTCAAATAGATGCGCAGCAAATCGTAGACATTGCGTTCTACCCCTCCTACGGACAGCTAAATTCTGCAGAAGGTATTGCCCAGCTGCCTCTGACAGGACAGTTTCAAACCCTTTACTACGACCCGTCGGGGGAGCTGTATAGTCTGACAACACCTTGGACAGGGGAGTGGCAGATCCCTATGGCAGCCGATGCCGTGGCGGATATTCAGGCATTTCCTGCAGGAAAGCCCCAGGCAGTTTGCACACCGGGGAATGTGTCCCTTCGCGCCGAGATTGCCGTGGACGCAACCGTATTTGCAGGTGGTGGGATCGCTATGCTTACAGGCATCGAGGCCGGAGAACTCGAAAAGCCTGACCCCAACCGCCCCAGCTTGATTCTTTGCAGAAAAGGAAACAGACGGCTGTGGGATGTGGCAAAGGAAACAGGCTCTACGGTGGAAACCATTATGCAGGCAAATGGGCTGGATGCAGAGCCGGAAAGCAGTAAGCTTTTGCTGATTCCCGTAAAATAAAAAACCGCCGTTGTGTGGGAGAGCACAACAGCGGGTGGCGGTTGTCGCATTCGGGGAGAATGTCCGCCTGCATATAGATTAGCGCAGAGCTTTTTGGGATTCAAGGGAATCCTGTCGAAGAGCTCTGCGCTTTTGTTCACAGAAAATTTTCTTGATTTATATAGGGGGATATTGTAAAATATAGGCATAATTGTGTAAATTGGGAGAGAGTTATGAGCAAGTGGTTTGATATTGATAGCCCTATTATGGTGGCGCTGTCCCGTTTGGCGGATATGTTCTTTTTAAGCGTACTGTGGCTGGTATGCTGCCTGCCGATCATTACCATCGGCCCGTCTACCGCGGCAATGTACTATGTGGCGCTGAAATGGGCAAGAAAAGAGGATGTGAAACTTTCCACAGCCTTCTTTGATGCCTTCAAGAAGAACTTCAAGCAGGGCGTTGCGCTGAATTTGATTTTCCTTGTGGTAGGCACCGTCTTGGCGCTGGACTATATCATTATGTCTGCGCAGGAGGGCACATACGGCACCATCAGCAGCGTTTGTTTTTTTGTGATGGGTATGTGGCTGATGGCCATTATGTTTTATGCCTATCCTCTGCAGGCGCAGTTCTATAACACCGTTCGTCAAACCCTGATCAACGCAGCGCAGCTGGCTGTGACGAAATTCCCGGTTACGATTGCTGTGTTTGTGATCAACCTGCTTCCTTTAATTGTTGGATTTATATCCCTGCCTTTGTTGATCAGAACCATACCCCTTTGGCTATTGCTGGCGCCCGGTGCAGCTGCCTGCGTCAACGCAAAGATGTTTGCCAAAATGTTTGATAAGTTTATAAAAGAAGCAACAGAGAAAACCGAATAACAAAAAAGGGCGTACTTTACGGTAACGCCCTTTTTGCCGTTGAATAGCCACACACTAAGGAGGAGATCGTATGATGCCAATGCACGGAAAAATGCCGCCTAACTATCAGCGTCCGGCTGCCCCGAAATCCATAAAAGACCTGCCGCGGTACCTGTCGGAGCTGTTGGGCGGATTCTTTAAGCGATTCTTTTACATTTTGAAGCTGGTGTGGAATACCGGCCACTGGATTCCTGTTTTGCTGACCTTTGTAGCGCTTTTTAAGGGTGTCACGCCTGTAGTAGGCTCTCTGATTTCCAGAAGCATTCTCAACGGCTTGCAGGATGTGATCGCAGCGGGCGGTTTGTCCGAGAGCGCTTTCTGGACCTCCAACGTGCTTTACTTGCTGATCGCCTTGTTTGCCTACCGCCTGCTGATCCAGGTGGTGAATAATGTAAGCAACGCTCTAAACCGTATTGCCGGCGAGAAAGTGGTCATGGAAGTAAAACGGCAGATCATGGAAAAGTCCAAGGAGGTGGACCTGGCATCCTTTGATAACCCTGCCTTTTACGAAAAAATGGAAAATGCCAACCGGGAAGCCGGCCATAGACCCCTGAACATCCTCACCCAAACCCTGGGCATTATCAGCTCCGTGATTGAGCTGACAAGCTTTCTTGTTGTATTGCTTTCCGCGCCGGGCTTGTCCTGGATGACCTTTGTGCTGTTGCTGGTGTCCATTCCCTCTGCGGTGATCAATTTTGTCTACCGCAGAAAGAACTTCCAATATATGCGCTTCAGCTCCAAAGAACGCCGCCAAATGAATTATTTTTCCAGTATTCTGGTGGACAAGGACCTGATCAAAGAGATCCGTCTGTACGATTTGGCAGACAGCTTTATCGGCAGATTCTTTGTGGCATTTAAGGCCTACTACAAGGGTATGCGAAAGCTGATCGTCAGCGAAAGCGCGTGGCATATTTTCTTCGGCGTGCTGACGGGCATTACCAATTTGATCTTCTACATCATCATTGCAAGACAGGTGTTTGTAGGTCAGATCCAAATCGGTGACTACACGCTCTACACCGGCGCGATCGGCTCTGTAGCGACCTGTGTCAGCACCTTGATCGCATCTACTGGTACTGTATATGAGGGAACCCTGTTTATCGATAACCTGATCTCCTTCCTGCGGGAAAAGCAACACATCGTTCCCGAAAAGCTGCCTGCAGAGCAGGTATCCCACGGAACAGAGCATACAGTGGAATTTGTGGACGTGAGTTTCCGCTATCCCGGCACGCAGCGGGATGTTTTGAAGAACATCAGCTTTACCATTCGCCCCGGTGAAACCCTGGCGCTGGTAGGCTTGAACGGCGCAGGTAAAACCACGCTGATCAAGCTGCTGACCCGCCTTTATGATCCCACCGGCGGAAAGATCCTTCTGGATGGCAAGGATTTGCGGGAGTACGATGTGAAGAGCCTCTACAAAACCTTTGGCATTATTTTCCAGGACTTTGGTAAGTATGCCTTGAGCGTCCAGGAAAATATCCGCCTTGGCAATATTCACCGCGAGGCAGACCTGGATGTGGTAAAGGACGCATCCAGGCAAAGCTCTGCAAACGAGTACATCGAAAAACTGCCTATGGCATATGATACGCCCCTTATGCGCATTTTTGAACGGGACGGTCTGGAGCTGTCCATTGGACAGTGGCAGAAGCTGGCGATCGCCCGGGCGTTTTATGCAGATTCCGACATTATGATTCTGGACGAGCCTACCGCATCCCTGGATCCCATAGCCGAGCAGGAGATATTCAATCAGTTTGACCGGCTGCGGGATAACAAGACCACCGTGTTTGTGTCCCACCGTTTGTCCAGCGCAACGATCGCCGACCAGATCATCGTCATTGAGGATGGTTGCCTGATCGAAAAGGGTAACCATCAGGAGCTGATGGCGCGACAGGGGAAATACCACAACCTGTTTACCACCCAGTCGAAGCGGTACATAACGGAGGAGCCTGCCAAACGGCCCGAAAAACCCCGTCCCGGAATGCAATTGCAAGGAGATTATGGCATAGGAGCCCCATAATGTTTTAAAAGCATACAAAGATTTGTGCAATTTGACGATAAAAAATCACCGAGATTCGCAAAAAAAAGTTCATAAATTAAAAAAAAGTGAAGAGAGTAACCTTGTATTTTTTTGCTTTTTGCCGTATAATTTATGTGTATACTTGTGCGTATTATGAGCAGGTGCAAAATAGACAAATCGCAGATTGCCGGCTAACACAGTTTAGCCCCCAAAAGATAGACGAGGTGAAACGGTGTTTAAGCTTGTAATTGTTGAAGACGAAGACCATATCAGACACAGCCTGGAATGCTTTATTCCCTGGGAAGATATTGGGTTTCAAGTGGTTAACACCTTTAGCGATGGCTCTGATGCTTTGGCGTATCTGCGGGACAATCCCTGCGATGCTGTTCTGACGGATATTCTGATGAGCAGAATGAGCGGACTGGATATGATCGCAGAGCTTCACCAGCTGCAGCCGCAAATAAAAGTGGTCATACTCAGCGGCCATAGCGATTTTGCCTATGCGCGGCAGGCGATTGAGTATCAGGTAACACACTACCTGGTAAAGCCTGTGGATGAAGATGAGCTGATGGATGTTTTCAAGAGCATCAAGGAGCAATTAGACAGCGAACACGCAGCCGGGGATGCATCGCAGGAGCAGGAGCTGAAGCAGATGCTCCAAAAGAGTTTCTTCCGGGATCTGCTGTCCGGCTACGTAACATCAGAAAAAGAGTTTGGCGTATATGCAAAGCTCTTGAATCTGGAACAGATGAACATAGATGCCCAACTGCACGCCTACGAAATAAAAGCAGGTGACTGCGCCAGGGATGATGCAGCGTGTAACAGTATTTCTGCAGAGGATATTTGCAAAAAGCATTTGTCAGATTCGATGCTAAATGCAGGATGGTTCTTTACCGAAGAAAAGACAGACCTTTGGCGTGTGGTGTTTTTCAGCACGCAAAGTGAAAGCCTTCGCAAAAACTGTAACAGTTGTATGCAGGCGCTGATTGGAGAGCTAAACAAGGCAATGGCCTGCGAGTATACCTTCCGACTGACCCATAGCGTTGCCCGTATAGGCGACCTGTTGGGAGCAACACCGCAGAATACTGCAACCGCTGCAGAGCAGCAGGCAGACGAAAATCTGTGTCAGTCGGTGGTATCCGATTACAAGCTGCTGATCATGGAACTTGACTTGGGTAGCAAGGAAACCCTGTTACATATTATCAATCAGATGCTCTATGACCTGCGGGACTACGCTATTGAGGACGTGCGCTTCGTTTTGAAGAATCTGTATTCCGTAATTGAACTGAACTACAAGAAGCGGAAAATCAACGTCTGGGATGTGACAAACGGAAAGTTCAACTTCAACCACCTGTATGAAGCCGATGATCTGAAGAGCATATCTGCCTGTCTGCGGGAGGACTTTAGTTACCTGTGTGACGGCTTAAAGAGCAGAACTTACAAAAGCGAGCATAATGTTGTGGAACGGATCGTCCAGTATTTGAATGAGCATTTGAATGAGGACATCGGCCACGATGCCCTTGCCGCGAAATACAGGATGCACCCCGGCTACCTGAGCCGCCTGTTTAAGCAAGAGATGGGGGAGACCATTTCTGAGTATCTGTTGCGGATCCGAATTGAGAGGGCTGCTCAGCTAATGAAGGAAGGCCACTATAAGATCGGTGAGATATCCACAATGGTTGGCTACAGTGCATCCTCCTACTTCTCCATTATGTTTAAGAAATACACGGGCTACTCTCCCAGAGAGTACTGCCAAAAGGTGTCGCTGTAATGGATAGAAGAAAAACGGCTTGGCCGTACATCAAAGGCTACAAGTTTAATAGCCTGTTACTGAAAAACTTTGCTTATGTATTCATCCTCGTTACCCTGCCGTTGCTGGTAGTGCTGAGTCTTAACTTCAAGAATTTCTCTGAAGTGGTAGACAAGCGCGTTATGGATACAAACGAGGAGCTGCTGCAAAAAAATGCGGTGGTAACAGATAACGCCATGGACGGCCTGCTTGATATGCTGAACGTTATGACACAGCTGAATCAAGTCAGAGATGTGGTGCAGATGGAAACCATTGATGCTGACTACTATGACGCCGTCACAAAAGCAGTGATCCCGGTGGAATCTCACACTACCTCCAACAACCTGATAAAAGCATCGTACATTTATTCTGATATAAATGAAATGCTGATCAGCGATAACGTGGCAATGCCTGTCGACCGTGTGCTGAACAGAGGAAAATGGTACGACATACATAAAAATGACCCCATGTACTATCCGTACATTTTGGTCAATGATATCAATAGCGTATTTGTCTGCCAGCCTATATGGTCGGCAAAGGGAAAATGCGCAGGTCTGTTTGTGCTGGATGTTGATTTGCAAAGGCTGCACAGCGTTCTGGGCAATCAGAAGAACAATCATGAAGGCCTGTTCTTTATTGTGGACGCAAACGGTCAGACCATATACTGCAACGAAGAAAGCTATGCCGATTGGGACTTGGGCAAAAAGAACGAGTACCAGAAGGATATTGCGGGTGTGCAGGCGGGAACCACGAAGATCATTGCAGACCACGGTAACCGTATCGTGTCTATAATGGAGTCCACCCATAAAAGCTGGCGCTATGCCTTCGTGACACAGAAGCCCGATTACGAAGAGGAAGCCGGCGTAGTGCAAAACTTCCTGATATCCTCTGTTTCCATAGGCGTTGTTACCAGCCTTATTGTGGCATATCTGATCACAATGCTGACCTACCGACCCATTCGGAAGATCATGAACGTGATCAATAACCCCAAGCTTCATTGGAATGAGAAGGAAGCCACTAAACAGTCCAACGAGCTGCTGTATATCACCAGTAATATTATGGCGGATATGCAGAAGGATGAGGAAGTCTCGGAGGAAACCTCGCAGGAGCTGGAGGAGAGGATCCGCGCGCTGCGGCAAGCCCAGTTCAGAGCCCTGCAGTTCCAGATCGACCCCCACTTTTTGTACAACACACTGGAAACGATCAAGTGGAGCGCCGTTGAGGAGATGGGGTTGGGCAATAAGGTCAGCAAAATGCTGACGAAGGTTGCAAGGCTCTACCGATTCGGGCTTGAAAACGATGATGTGATCATCACATTAAAGGAAGAGCTGGATTTTCTGAAGCTCTATATTGAGATCCTGCAGATCCGCTTTGGCGATTCGATCAAATTCCACTGGCAGATCGACGAAAGCCTTTATGATAGCACCATCATAAAGATGTGCTTGCAGCCAATTGTTGAAAATGCGATCCAACACGGTCTGAGACCGAAGAATTACTTAGGCAACATTACCATTTCTGCCACTTGTGAAGATGAATGTCTGCATATATGTGTTGAGAACGACGGACAGGTTATGAGCCAGGAAGAAATGGATAAGTTGAACAATAAACTGAAAACAGGCGCAGGCTTTGAAGAAAGCAAAGTGGGTCTGCGGAATGTAAACGAGCGAATCAAGTTAATTTATGGAGGAAAATACGGCGTGAGCGTATGCCACGGGCAGGGAAGTGAAGACCTGCCGGAAGAAGCAAATGTTCGTGTTGTGTTGACCTTTCCGTGCAGAAATATTAATTAGGAGTGAAGTAACGAAATGATGCAGAAGATGAAGAAATGGATTGTTATGTTGCTGGTTGCCAGCTTGCTGTGCGCCCCTGTAGCAATGGTGCAGGTTGACGCCACAGAAAGTGACAGCCAAAACAACGACTGGACCTACAATCCGGAATCTCATAAAAACACCAACACGTACTACGATTATATTCAGAAGTACGCGAATATGGGACATCCTGAGCAGGAGATTGCCGTGGATGTTACGAGCTTCCAGATGATTCCTCCTGAGCTGGAAGGCATTACTGCCGACACAAAGCTTTATGAGAACCGGGAAGGCTCTGCCAAGGGCCTGTATATTGATGCCCAGGGTGAAAAGGTTGTTTTCAAGGTTAACATCCCTGTGGGTGGCCTGTACTGCATCGAGATGGACTACTTCCCCCTGGCAGATAGTGCCAGCCAGTATCTGTTTGGCTTGTACATCGATGGAGAGCTTCCCTTTACGGAGGCAAACGGCTGTGTTGTGAGCCGTGTATATAAGAATGACCCCATCCGCGCAGATGAGAACGGTGACGATCTGCGTCCCCAGTCTTCACAGGCTCCTCAGTGGAGAAAGCAGTATCTGTACGACCAGACCGGCGTTTACGGAAATCTGAATTTCTACCTGGAAGCCGGTGAGCACACCATCGCTCTGTGTTTTGATGGCACACCTATACTGCTGCAGGGAATGACCCTGAAGCAGGAGCCCTTCCTGATGTCTTACCAGGACTACCTGAGCGTGTACCAGCAGAAGGGTTATAAGAATACCGAGAATATTATGAAGCCGTTCCAGGCAGAGGATTATTATCTGCAGTCCAGCGCCTCTCTGTGGCCCAGCGCAGATAAGACCAGCCCTCTGACCCAACCGTTCTCTTATGATAATATAAAGATCAACTACGGTGGCGGCAGCCAGTGGAAGCAGCCCGGCCAGTGGATCAGCTGGAAGATCGAGGCTCCCGAAGATGGCTTCTACAACCTGGGCGTTAAATATAAGCAGGGCTATTTGGATGGCCTGTTCAGCTCTCGTAGAATCTACATAGACGGCGAGGTTCCCTTCAAGGAGCTGAATGCTGTCCGATTCAACTATACCGGTCAGTGGAAGAATATGCTGCTCAGCGGCGAAAGCGGTCCTTACAGCATCTATCTGACCAAGGGTGAGCACATCATTACGATGGAGAACGTTGTTGGCGATATGACCGACACCATGAGCGTTTTGCAGGCAGTGGTATCGAACCTGAATGAGCTCTACCTGTCCATTGTTATGATCACCAGCAGTGACCCTGACGAGTACCGCGATTACTTCCTGGATAGACTCCTGCCCAACCTGCCGGAAGAACTTCTCAAGAATTCCAAGATGCTCTTTGAAGAAGCAGAGCGTTTGGAGAACCTCGTTGGCCAGAAGGGTGCAGAAAACGCTTATTTTGAAGATGTAGCCTATAATCTGGAGAGCTATGCAGCCAACATTGGCGATCTGACCTATAAGAGCAGACTGACCAACCTGAAGAACGATATCAACGGCTTGAGCGCAAAGCTTTCCACTTATCAGGAACAGGCATTGGATATCGACTACATTGCGTTGGTTTCTCCCAATGAAAAGATGCCCACCACCAGCCTGAACGCCTGGCAGTGGGTGGTATATCAGGTAAAGAGCTTCTTTGCCTCCTTTAATAATAATAAAATCGACAAGGGCGAAGGTGCGAAAACCATTCGTGTTTGGATCAACACCGGTATCGACCAGTTTGAGATCATAAAGAATATGATCACCGATGAGTTTACGCCCAAGACTGGTATTCAGGTGGATCTGGAATTGGCGCAGGGCTCTCTGATCAACGCTCTGGCAGCCGGCACAGGTCCTGACGTTATGCTGCAGGTGGTTTCCGATACCATCGTGAACCTTGCTCTTCGTGGCGCGGCAGTTGACCTTTCCTCCTATGACGGCTATTGGGAGATCCTGGACGAATATGTAGAAGACGCTGAAATTCCCTTTATGCTGGAGGGCAGATACTACGGTATGCCCAACACAAACGGCTGTACAGTTATGTACGTCAGAACAGATATCTTTAAGAGCATGGGCCTGGAAGTTCCCCAGACATGGGACGATATGTACGATGTGGCGCAGGTGCTGCAGCGTTACAATATGACCCTTGGCTCCTCCGCATCTTTTGCAAACCTGCTGTATCAGAATGGCGGCTCCTACTTCAACGAGGATATGACCGGCGTTATGTTTGACGAGGATGTAGCAGTCGATGCATTGGTCCAGCACACAGAATTCTTCACAAAGTATGGCTTCCCTCAGGCGTTTGACTTTGTAAACCGCTTCAGAACAGGCGAAATGCCCATTGGCATTGCTGCTACTACGGCCTATACTACTTTGAAGTACACCGCACCCGAAATCAGCGGTCTGTGGGAGATGTTCCCCTGTCCCGGCACAATGAAGCCCGACGGCACTATTGACCGTACCCAGATGGATAACTCCGGTAACGGCGCTGTGATGCTGAGCGATGCTGTCGAGAGAGGAAGAGATGCGTACGCATGGGAGTTCATCAGCTGGTGGTCTAAGGCCGAAGCCCAGACCAGATACGCAAATGACGTGGAAGCTGCGCTGGGTATTGCTGCAAGATATCAAACCGCAAACTACGAAACCCTGCGTTCTCAGGGGTGGACCAATAAGGAACTGGCTGTTCTGGAGAACCAGTACGGCTGGCTGAAGTTTATTCCCATTGTTCCCGGCAACTACTATGTTAACAGAGGCCTGACCAACTCCATTCGTGCTGTGATCGACGACGGTGCTAACGCCCGTGAAATGCTGACGGAGTGGACGATCAAGATCAATGATGAAATTCTCCGTAAGCGAAATGAATTTTATCAAAATAACTAAGATTATTTTGAAAGGATGAAAGTGATGAGTCGTATGAGTAAGTCTTACAGACTAAAAGCGAGAGCCAAAAGTGTTTGGACAGAACGCTCCAGCTACTTTATGATCGCTCCGTTTATGATTGCGTTTTTTATCTTCACGGTTATACCCGTTGTTGCGGCAATTGTGCTGAGCTTTACAGACTTCAATATGTTGCAGACCCCTAACTTCGTTGGATTTGATAACTATAAAACCCTGTTTTTGAACGATGACATATTCATTATTGCAGTTAAAAACACAATGATTTTGGCGTTCATCACAGGCCCTGTGGGTTACATCGCCTGCTTTGTCTTTGCGTGGTTTATTAACGAACTGCCCAATAAGATCCGCGCATTTATGACCCTGATCTTCTATGCGCCTTCCATTACCGGCGGTGCATACTTCATTTGGACATACATTCTCAGCTCCGACCGCTACGGCGTGCTGAACGGTGTTCTGATGAAGCTGGGCTTCCTGGATTCTCCCATCCTGTGGCTGGCAGATACAGACTATATGCTGGTCTGTGTTATCATCGTTCAGCTGTGGCTCAGCTTGGGTACCAGCTTCCTGTCCTTCCTGGCAGGCTTCAAGACTGTGGATACCACTCTCTATGAAGCTGGCGCCATCGATGGCATTAACAACCGTTTCCAGGAGATCTGGTATTTGACCCTGCCTCAGATGAAGCCTCAGCTTCTGTTCGGTGCAGTTATGCAGATCTCCAGCTCCTTTGCAGTGGGCGCTGTTCCTGCTGCATTGTGCGGCAACCCTTCTGTTAACTATGCAACCCATACAATTATCAACCACATTGATGACTACGGCGGAGTTCGTTATGAGCTGGGTTATGCCTGCGCGATCAGTACCGTGCTGCTGATGGTAATGCTGATCGTAAACAAGGTTATCAACAAGGTATTGGTAGACGATTAGGAGAGAGATTATGAAAATTTTACGTATGCATAAACAATTGAATCGCTCTCATTTCGGCAACTTCTTGGTGTTCCTTATGCTGGCAGTTATGGGTGTATTTATGGGTCTGCCCCTGTACTACAACATTATCCAGTCCTTTAAGCCGGTTGAAGAGCTTTTCATCTTCCCGCCCCGATTCTATGTGGTCAACCCCACAGGAAGTCACTATTCTCAACTGTTCCAGTTGGTATCTGACCTGACAGTTCCTTTCAGCAGATACCTGTTCAACAGTGTTTTCGTAAGTATTTGCAGTACTGGTGTCGGTGTTCTGATCGGCGCTATGGCTGCATACCCCTTCGCAAAGAAGAAATTCCCCGGCAAGGATACGCTGTGGCGTCTGATTATGCTGACACTGCTGTTCTCCGGTGGCGTTACCGCCCTGCCTGCCTATATCGTAAAGGCAAAGCTGGGCCTGATCAATACCTACTGGGTACTGATCCTGCCGTCCCTGGCCTCCACATTGCATATGTTCCTGCTGCGTCAGTTTATGCTGCAGATTCCCGATGTTTTGATGGACGCGGCAAAGATCGACGGTGCAAACGATATTGTTATCTTCAGACATGTGGTTCTTCCCAATGTTAAGCCTGCATGGATGACCGTTATGGTGCTTTCCTTCACTCACGTTTGGAATACAGGTTCTGCCGGCGTTATTTTCAAGGAAGAACTGAAGCTTCTGCCCACAGCGTTGAGCCAGATCGCCGCAGGCGGTATCTCCCGTCAGGGTGCTTCCGCAGCTGCCGGCGTGCTTTTGATGATCCCTCCCATCGTGTCCTTCGTCCTGACGCAGAGTAAGATGCTGCAGACAATGGCACACTCGGGCATTAAGGATTAAGCGATGGATATGACATTGAAGTGAGGTGTATACATGAGACGAAGAATAGGAAGCTTGTTATTGGCATTGGTGCTGGTACTGACGTCTTTGGCTATGGCAGTATCTGCTGCCCAGCCCGACAGGACGTATACCTACGAGGAAGATACGCCTGTACCTGCAACAAATGCATATCAAGTTAAGATTATTGTAGACGAAAGTGTTATGGGCACAAAACAGCTGAATAATCCCAGAGACATTTTCGTAGATCACGAGGATCGTATATTCATCCTGGACTCGGGCAATGCCCGTGTGGTGGTGCTGGATAAGGATTATCGTTGCATCAAGGAAATCAGTGAATTCATTTATAAGGATGAGGTGCTCACCCTGTCTGATGGAGCAGAGGGCTTGTTCTTCCGCGAGGAGAACAAGATGCTCTACATTGCCGATACCAATAATGACCGCATTTTGGTGTCTGATTTGGACGGTAAGGTCTCCCGTGTTTATACAAAGCCGGTAGGCGAGCTGCTGGATCCCAATCTGGAATATAAGCCCAGGAAGATCATCGTGGATAATATGGGCATTATGTACGTTACGTCCGGCAACATCAACACCGGTGCTCTGATGGTAGACAGCGCCAACAGCTTCCTGGGCTTTTACGGCACCAATAAGCTGAAGATGACCGCATCAATGCAAGTGGAATTCTTCTGGCGCAGCATTTTGTCTGCCGAAGCAAACAAGCAGTCCGGCGTAACCTTCCAGCCCGTTGAGTTCAACAACCTTTTTTGGTCCGATGACAGATTCGTTTATACGGTATCCCCGTTGTCGGAAGATACCGCGACCTCTGTATCCAAGTTGAACGCATTGGGTAACGATGTATTTGTGCAGAGCATTGATCTGTACACACTGAATAAAACCCGAAAGATCAGCGGTGTTGTGTTATCTGACATCACTGTTGACAGTGAGGGTGCTATTACGATCGTTGACATTACAACAGGTCACTTGTATCAATATGACGAGAACTGTAACCTGCTGTCAGTATTTGGCGGTATGGGTTATCAAAAGGGTCTGTTTACACAGCCTGTGTCTATTGAATCCGATAGTGATAACAATGTGCTTGTTTTGGATGCCAGCAAGAACACCGTCACAGTAATGGAGCAGACCTTCTATGGAAGAATGGTTCGTTCCGCCAATTACCTGTATGGTCAGGGTCGTTACCAGGAATCCATTGAGCCTTGGATGGAAGTGCTCAGAATGAATGCTAACTACACGCAGGCCTATACCGGCTTGGGCAAGGCATACATCAGTATGGGCGAATACGAGCAGGCAATGGAATACTTTAAGCTTGGTAAGGATAAGGAAGGCTATGCCGAAGCAAAGGCATCCCTTCGTGATGAAACAATTCGTGAATACTTCGCGTATGTTGTTGCAGTCGTTGTTGTGTTGCTGATCTTCATTCTGTTCTATGAACGAATCATCGACATCGTATCAACAATATACTGGCGTATAAGAAAGTAGGGGGTGAACGGTTATGAAAAAACGTACTGGTTTTGATACAATGAGCCCCTATCTGTATCCGTTCTACATTATGCGTCATCCGCGAGACGGCTTCCTGGAACTGAAAGCAAACAAGAAGAGCTCCCCCGTTGTGGTGCTTGTCGCTGTTGTGCTTTGGTTGTTCGTGGAACTGTTCTACCGTGCCGCTACGGGATACGATATGAACGCATTTGAGGCTGCGGAAACCAGCATGCTTCGTACAGGCGTTGTTACGGTCGTGATGTTTGTAATGGTTTGCGCATCCAACTGGATGATCTGTACGCTGATGGAAGGCAAGGGAAAATTGCTTGACATTTGTACGGTCGCCGCGAATGCGTTGTTGCCTTATATTTTCGTTCGCTTTATAACCACAGTGCTCAGCTGGTTCTTTGCAGGTGATGAGCAAGTGTTTCTTACCTACGCAGTGACTGTGTCCCAGATATGGGGTGCGATCATAGCCTTCAGCGGCCTGCAGGAGGTACACGAGTATTCCTTTGCAAAAACAATATATTCCATAATATTGACAGTTGTATGCTTGATTATTATGTTCTTTATTGCGTTGATGCTGCTGATTCTGTTTGAACAGCTGTATTATTTCGTAGTTACGGTTATGTTTGAACTGAGATATTAGTCGATGAACGTGGAATGGAGAATAAGATGAATATTAAAGATGCATATTGGAAATGCAAGCGGATACTCCGCAAGCATAAAGAGACAATCAGCCGCACGTTCAGTTACGCGCTGATCGCAGTGCTGATTGCTGCCACGGCCTATGGCGTATATAGTGTTTATCAATCCGATCTCAGACGGGCAGAAATTGCCAATCAGGAGAAGGATAAGACCACCATCAAGGCTACAACGAAGTATAACTATGGCACCCCCGGCTTTAATAAGGTTTCTGAGAATGACAAGCTGCTGCTGGAAGCAGATTTTACCACCGGTGAAATTTGCGTGACAGAGAAAGCGTCCGGTATGAAGTGGTACTCCAACCCTCAGAACCGGAGCGAGGATAAAAACGTAAAGTCCATGGCTAAGCTCAATAGCCAGTTGTATGTCAAGTTCATCAACGAGGATAAGGGCGTTGAGGTTGATATGGACAACTATGCCGGTAGTATCAAGAAGGGCAGAATGGAACACGAGCTGATTGAAAACGGTGTAAAGTTTACATTCGGCTTCCCCATTGCCAACGTGTATATTCCCGTGCAGTATACCCTGACTGAGGACGGCTTCCAGGCTGAAATCGTAACGGGTGAAATCAAGGGTGTCGGCAGTAACCCCTTTGTGGTTACAACTATTTCCTTGCTGCCTTACTTTGGCGCAGGCGATATGCAGGACGACGGTTACCTGTTTGTGCCGGACGGCTCTGGCGCCCTGATCAATTTTAATAATAACAAGCAGACCAGTCTGGAGTATTATGCGCCTATTTACGGTGAAAACCCCACGCTGGTAAAGACAAGCCAGACATCAGTCCAGCAGAAGGCAACGCTGCCTGTATTTGGCGCCAAGGTGAATGACCATGCTTTCTTCGGCGTTGTTGTTTCCGGCGAACAGTGCAGTGGCATTGCAGCAGCATCCAGCCTGATCGACAGTTCTTATAACCACGTGTATACCCGTGCAACCTTGCGTGAGTACACCTTGAAGTACTACAAGGCTAATCACTGGGGCAGACAAGATAGCCATTCTGTTGATTACAGCAACGATATAACTGAGGGCGAGAATTACGCTGTCCGTTACTTCTTCCTGGAAGGGGAGGATGCTGACTACACAGGTATGAGTAAGCTCTATAAGAACTACCTGAAGAAGAACAATCAGATCAAGGAATCTGAGCTGGCTAACAAAAAGTATATGGTTCTGGATCTGATCGGCGCAGTCAGCATCGAGAAGTACGTAGTGGGCATTAAGATGCCTGTGGTTACTGCGCTCACTACCTACAATGAGGTGTGTGAGATCGTAAAGGAACTGAAGGCCCAGGGCGTTGAGAATTTGATCATCAACTACATTGGCGCGCTGGACGGTGGCTTGCATAACGAAGTTTACAATGCGGTGACCCCTGAATCCGTTCTTGGCTCCAAGAAGGAATTCAAAGAAATGATCAATTACCTGAAGAGTGAGAACGTTTTGCTGTTCCTGGAGACGAACCCCGTTGAGATCTATAACGATGGAAATGGTTACACTGGTAATGGCGATAGCGTAAAGACCTTCTTCGATAAGTACGCCTTCCAGTATTCCTACGACCTGGACCGCAACACAAGCATCGAAGCAAGCCGTTGGCGTCTGCTTCGTCCCCGCCTGGCTTCTGAGATCGCTGTTAAATTTGCAGAATCTGCAAAGAAGTGGAATGTCGAACAGATTTCCATGACAAAAATCGGCGAATATGTATACTCTGACTATTCAGAGAATAACAACAACATCAGCAAGAAGCAAGTTCTTCAGCTTTGGAAGGATACCCTGGCAGAGCTGGATGAAAAGACCCAGTATTTGATGCTGCACGGCGGCAATGCCTACTGCGCAGCCTACACAGACGTAATTACCAATGTGTCTGATAGCTTCAGTGATTTCGATCTGCAGAATCAGAGCGTACCTTTCTATCATATGGTCTTCCAGGATGATATTCTGCTCACTGCTGACGGTCTGAACACCACAGTTGACTATGATTATGCATTCCTGAAGGCACTGGAGACCAGCACCAGCCTCAAATTCAATTTGATTTATGGCGATGTGTCTTCTCTGGTAGGCACAGAGTATAACACAATGGTTTCCTATTCCTATGAATACTGGAAAACTGCTGTTGTAGAGAAGTATGTAGAACTGCAGAAGGCTGCAGCGCAGTTTGCAGGCAAAGAGATTGTAAGACACGAGCAGTTAGAAGAGGATGTGGCGCTGACGGTATATGAGTCCGGCGAGTTGGTTGTCAACTACGGCAATGATGCCTATACCTACGGCGGTCAAGAGGTCGCTCCCAGAAGCTACCTTGTCCTCACGGGAGGTGCAAAATGAAAAAATTAAAAGGTCGCACACTGTTGACTTCAACCGATAAAACAGGACTGCTGTTTGTTTTGCCCTTTGTTATCGGCTTTATATGGCTGTTTATGAAACCGCTGTTGGAGTCACTGAACTACACATTTCACAGAATCACAATGGGCACTGACAGCTTGGTCTTGACCCCCATTGGTTTTGATAACTGGAAGTATATGGCAACCACAGACGCAGCCTTTATAAGAAAGCTGGTAGAAATGACCTCCGGTATGCTGGTGGAAATTCTCGTCATAATGTTTATCAGTATTTTCCTGGCTGTTCTGCTGGTGGACAAATTCCCCGGCCGTCTGTTCTTCCGTACAGCATTGTTCCTACCTATGATTTTCGGCGCAGCTCCCATTATGAGCTCCTTCCATACGCTGGGTGGCGACAGCGCCATGACGGCAGATAGTAACGCCTTTGTTACCATGTCCGGCGAAATGACCGGTTTTATCAATGAGATCATTTCAAGCTTTGGTGTTCTGGCGCCGGTCATAGAAGAGTTTACGCAATATGCCGGCACGCTCTTCAATCTGGTGTGGGATACCTCCTTGCAGATCGTTATTTTCATTATCGGCCTGCAGGCGATTCCCGCCCACCTCTATGAGGTAGCAAAGATGGAGGGTGCAACCAAATGGGAAACCTTTTGGAAGATCACCTTCCCGCTGCTTACCCCCAGCATTTTGCTGTGCTTGGTTTATTCTGTTATCGATTACTTTAACAAGAGTACAAACCGCATTGTTGTTATGATTCAAGAGAATATGACTGCCCGTTTGGACTATGCTTGTACACAGAGCTGGGCTTATGCGCTTATGATTTTCGCGGTTGTTCTGATCATCAATGCATTTATGTCCAGAAAAGTAATTACCCTGGATTAAGAAGGAGGAGTGAAAGATTATGCCAAATAAAACCTTAATAAGCAAATCTGCGCTTTCTTCTGCAGGAAATTTATTGTATAAGCTGTTTCGTTATTTGCTGCTTTTAGGCATCAGCTACATTGCGTTGTTTCCCATTATTAAAATGGTAAGTGCATCCCTCTCAAATGCCGAGGATTACTACAGCAACAACACAGCTTTTTTGCCGGTAGGCGCCACCTTTGATAACTTCAAGAACAGCCAAAGCTATTTTCCTATCTGGAAGCCGCTGAAGACCACCTTGATTATTACGGTGAGTTGCACGATCGTATCTGTATTTGTCTGCTCTCTGGCAGGCTACGGCTTAGGCAGATATAAGTTCAAGGGAAGTAACCTTGTATATGCTGCGGTTCTGTTTACCATCATTATGCCTATCCAGACCGCGCAGATCCCCCTGGTCTATTACTACCGCTGGTTCGACTTCTTCGGTATCGGCAAGCTTGTCGGCCTGATTACCGGCAAGGATCTGACAGTGAACCTGCTTACCAATCTTGGTAGCTTGTTGGTTCCTGCCGCCCTTGGTGTTGGTTTGAATGCAGGTATCTTCATCTTCCTGTTCCGCCAGTTCTTTGCGGGTATGCCCAAGGATTTGGAAGAGGCAGCAAAGCTGGATGGCTGCAGCCCCTTTAAGATCTACTGGAAGGTTATGCTTCCCAACATCATTCCTGTTTTGGTAACCGTTCTTCTGCTTTCCACCATCTATTATTGGAACGATTCTCTTGTAACAGGTATGTTGAACCTGAATATTGGCGAACCCATCATGGTTCGTGTTCAGAATTTGATCGATAGCCACGTTGGCGCAACCGAACTGACCTATATGCGTATGAAGGTTGAGTATTTCTCAATTTTGGTGCTTTCTGTTCTGCCTTTGGTTGCTGTGTTCGTTTTCTGCCAGAAATTCTTTGTGGAATGTATGGACCGTTCCGGCAGCAAGGGTTAATCGGCAAATTGCCTATATACCTTTTTTAAAAATGTGCAAAATGCACAATTTACTATGCGCCTGTTCTGTTTCACGTAACAAAAGTGATAAAAATAGGTATTGTAAATTTGTGGAACATTTGCTATAATAGCTGCGTGTAATAGCGTAGCTATTATAGTAAATTCCAAATAGAACAATAATGAAAAGGAGTAAAAGTAATGAAAAAACTGTTGGCACTGCTTTTGGTACTGTGCATGGTTTTGAGCCTGGTTGCTTGCGCTAAGCCTGCTGATTCTGCTGAAGGCACAACCACCGAAGAAACCACAGAGACCGAAGAGACAGTCGGTATCCGTGAGGACATTAGCGTTGTTGATGAGTCTAAGCTGAGACTGAAGGCTGGAGATGTTGATGAAAACACAGCTTATATCAATCCCGAAAAGTTCGGCGGTAAGACCATTCACATCGCCGGCATTAACTCTGACTTGTACGAAGACATCGAGAATATGGGCGAGGGTACCTATCTTTGGATGATGCGCGCAGCCTGTGAAGACTGGGCAGCTCTGAACAACGCCAAGATTGAGTATGTCTGCGATAATGACTCTACATCTATTCTGACTGCCGTTAACTCCGGCGAAACCCCCGACATCGTTCTTTACTGCAACCCATTCCCCTCTCTGGCTAACCTGAACATCACAAAAGCATTTACCGATGATCAAGTTGAAGTACTGAACAAGATCGTTGGCGAAGGCTGGACCGATATGCTTATGTACAAGGGCGGCATTTACGGCATCGAAATTCCCTGGGGCGGTAACCATTTGTACTACTACAACAGAACCATGTATGAAAACTATGGCGCTAAGTCTCCCAAGGAGTACTACCTGGAAGGCAACTGGACCTTTGATACCATGGAAGCATGCCACGAGAGCGTGTCCAGAGACTTTAATGGTAACGGTAAGATCGACGGAGACGACACCTATGGTATGTCCTCCACCTACATTACCGGCTTCTTGGGCAACTCCTTCCAGATTAGCATGGACCCGGTGACCGGCAAGCTGACCAATACTGTTGATACCTCTGCTCAGTACAGAAGACTTTTGGAAATCAGCTACAAGGGTCAATACGAGACACTGTCTGTTCTGCCTGGCTATTACCCCTGTAAGACTGCTACCAATCCCCGTCCCTCTGCTCAGTTCTCTGATGCTGAATGGTATAACTTCGAGCATCTGTATCAGACCCTGGAAAATGGCGATGTAATTGAGATCCTGCCCGCTCCTGTATTCAGCTCCGAGCAGCCCACCCGTGTAACCAACTACACCACCCGTTACATGGCTATGCTGAACAGCTGCGATGAGGACGAAGCTGCATTTGCTCTGTTCTGCTATATCCTGAAGGTTGGCATGAGCTACATCGGCGACTTCTCCGTTGGTCTGTATGAATGTACTTATGATGGCATCCAGGGCGCATCTGACTTCAGTAGTGCCTGGATGAAGCAGTTCAAGAAGGTTCTGCAGAACAGAAGAAGAAAGTTTGCTGAGATTGAAGACTGGGATCAGGAGACCTACCTGAAGATGGTTGAGGACATCTTCTCTGAAGATACAAAACAGCATGCTGGCGGCACCTACGCCGGCAGAGAAGAGATGAAGGACAGCACCGAGGGTCTGCCTCCCGCTTCCGTCATTGCTAAGGTAACCGAGCACAATAACGGTTGGATCGCCAAGTACAACTCCTTGTACGCAAACTGATCCAAATAGAATAACGCATTTTAAGGAGCAGTTGCCTCGGCAACTGCTCCTTTTAGTTTCCCAACCCGTCATTGCGAGGCGCGAAGCGACGTGGCAATCCCCCGGTTCAACATAATGTAGGGGACGGGTTTCCCGTCCCGACTTGCGGTCTGAGAAAACCTTTGTACGTTTTGCAGGGCAGGGGCTTGCTCCCGCCGCAAGTCCACCCTTGGATACAGGGAACAATAAAATCTCAAGAAAATGCTTTTCCTTATGGATTTTGTTGGAGATTTGTGGTATAGTTATTGAGTATGAAAAAATCCATCCCAAACGGATGAGAACTTATGAGAAAGCGTGAAAACAATGACAAAGATCGATATTTACTCCGGCTTCCTTGGCGCCGGAAAAACAACCCTCATCAAGAAAATGATTGACCAGTGTTATGCAGGAGAAAAGCTTGTTCTTATCGAAAACGAATTCGGCGAGATCGGCATCGATGGCGGCTTCTTGCAGGATGCCGGCATTAACATCACCGAGATGAACTCCGGCTGTATCTGCTGCAGCCTGGTGGGTGACTTTGGCAAGGCGTTGGAGCAGGTCATCACCCAGTATAACCCCGACCGCATTCTGATTGAGCCCTCCGGCGTAGGTAAGCTTTCCGATGTGATCGCCGCAGTGGAAAAGGTCACAAACGAGAATGTTGTGCTGAATTGCGCTGTAGCGGTGGTGGATGCAAGTAAGGTCAAGGTCTATATGAAGAACTTTGGCGAGTTCTATAATAATCAGATCGAAACCGCCGGGACCATCATCCTGTCCCGCACCGATAGCATCCCGCAGGAAAAGCTGGATAGAGCGGTTGCCATGCTCAGAGAGCACAATGCAAACGCCACCATTGTCACAACACCCTGGGATGACCTGACCGGCACACAGATCATGGAGGCTATGGAGGGCACTGCCAGCGTTTCTGCTGAATTGGCGCAGATGGAAGCAGAGCACCACCATCACCACGAGGAAGAACACCACTGCTGTGGTCACCATCACCACGAGGAGGAGCACCACTGCTGTGGTCACCATCACCACGAGGAAGAGCACCACTGCTGCGGTCACCATCACCACGAGGAAGAGCACCACTGCTGCGGTCACCATCACCACGAGGAAGAGCACCACTGCTGCGGTCACCATCACCACGAGGAGGAGCACCACTGCTGCAGTCATCACCATCACGATGAGGAGCACCACCATCACGAGCACGGTGAGCATTGCTCCTGCGGCCACGATCACCACGATCATCACCACGCAGACGAGGTGTTCACTGCCTGGGGTGTAGAAACCCACAAAAAATACACGGAAGCAACCCTTCGCCATGCCTTGGAAACTCTGGACAGCGGCGCATTGGGTGTTGTACTTCGCGCCAAGGGCATTGTAGGCGCTGAGGATGGCCAGTGGTTGCACTTTGACTTTGTGCCCGGTGAAATCAACCTGCGCACAGGCGCACCTGCCGTGACAGGTAAGCTGTGTGTCATTGGCTCCGATTTGAACGAGGGTGCCATAGCAGAGCTGTTTGGAGTGTAATATGGTGCAAATTCCAGTTTATGTATTTACCGGATTTTTGGATTCCGGCAAAACAAAATTCATTCAGGAAACCCTGGAAGATCCCCGTTTCAACGCAGGGGAACGGACACTTCTTTTGGTGTGCGAGGAGGGCGAGGAGGAGTATGACTTTTCCTCCTACCCCAGCCAGAACGTGTTTATGGAAGTGGTAGACCAGGAAACTGTCACTACAAAGCAGCTGCAGGACTTTGCCAAAAAGTATAAGATCCAGCGGGTGGTGGCAGAGCTGAACGGTATGCAACTGGTGGGTGACATTTACAGACGCTTCCCCGAGAACTGGGCAGTTGCCCAGGAGGTAATGTTTGCCGATGCTACCACCTTTATGACCTACAATGCCAATATGCGCAATCTGGTTATGGACAAGCTGGTAGGCGGTCAAATGGTTGTGTTCAACCGCCTGGCTCCCGGGCAGGACACAATGCCCCTGCATAAGATCGTCCGCGCCGCCAACCGCCGTATGGACATTCTCTACGATTATACCGATGGCACCACTGCCTTTGACGAGATCGAAGACCCCTTGCCCTTTGATATCAACGCCCCTGTGATTATGATAGGCGACGAAGATTATGCCCTGTGGTATCGGGATGTCACTGAAGAACCTCAAAAGTACCACGGCAAGACCGTCAGCTTTAAAGGACAGGTGGCAATGCTTCGGCGGGAGAAGAATTCGATGTTTGCCCCCGGGCGGTTTGTAATGACCTGCTGTGAGGACGATATTCAGTTTTTGGGCGTACCCTGTAAATATGAAAATGTTAAGGAACTGGAGCCCCGCTCCTGGGTGGCAGTCACCGCAAAAATTTCTGCGGAAAACCACACCCTTTACGGTGGGGAACTGGGTCCTGTGTTAACTGCCATCAAGGTAGCGCCTGCCCAGCCGGCAGAGCCGGATGTAGCCACATTTTAAAGAAAGGAGCGGCTTATGTATCAGCCATTAGCAGATTTGTTGCGTCCTGATAACTTGGACGAAGTGTACGGACAAGAGCATATTTTGGGAAAAGGCGCGGTACTGCGCCGCTTGATCGACTCGGGAAACGTTCCCAATATGATTTTCTACGGCCCCAGCGGAACGGGAAAGACCACCGTTGCCAATATCATCGCCAAGCAGACCAATCGCACCCTTTATCAGCTCAACGCCACCACTGCATCCACGGCGGATATTAAAAACATCGTGGCGCAGCTGGATACTTTTATGGCGCCCAACGGTGTGCTTCTGTATTTGGACGAGATCCAATCCTTCAATAAAAAGCAGCAGCAATCGTTGCTGGAATACATTGAAAACGGCAAGATCACCCTGATCGCATCCACTACGGAAAATCCCTATTTCTATGTGTTCAATGCAATTTTGAGCCGCAGCACCGTGTTTGAATTCAAGCAGCTATCCAAGGACGCGGTATTACAGGCGGTGGAACGGGCAGTGGGTTTTCTGGAAAACAGGACAGGCCTGAAAGCCGATTGTGAGGATGGCGCCCTTGATTATATTTCTTCAGCCTGCGGCGGCGACCTGCGTAAGGCGCTCAATGCCGTGGAGGTGCTGTTCTCTGCAGGCATATCTGACGGCAAGGTTTTGAAACTGTCCTTGGAGGATGCCAAGGCCGTTACCCAGAAAAGCGCAATGCGGGCAGACAGGGATGGCGACAACCACTACGATCTGTTATCTGCACTGCAAAAATCCATTCGTGGCTCTGACCCGGATGCCGCCTGCCACTATTTGGCAAGGCTTTTGGAGGTTGGGCAGATGCAATCTGCCTGCCGCCGGCTTATGGTCATTGCAGCAGAGGATGTGGGTCTTGCCTATCCTATGATCATTCCCATTGTCAACGCCTGTGTGGATATGGCGCTGAAGCTGGGTATGCCTGAGGCGCGGATCCCATTGGGTGATGCGGCGGTGCTGATGGCCACCAGCCCCAAATCCAACACAGGACATATCGCGCTGGACAGCGCGCTGGCAGATGTTCGCAAGGGAATAAGCGGAGATTTCCCCCGCCACCTGCAAAATATGCACGCAGATACCTACACGATGGAACGGGAGCAGGGATATCTCTATCCCCACGATTTCCCCCACAGCTGGGTAAAGCAGCAGTATCTGCCTGATGAATTGGCTGACAAGCGCTATTACTCCTACGGTGATAATAAGCTGGAACAGGCTGCAAAGCAGTACTGGGCAGCCATTAAGGGGGAGTAATATGGATGTGCAGATAGGGGATATCCTAACAATGAAGAAAGCCCACCCTTGCGGTGAAAAGCAATGGCAGGTATTGCGTACAGGTGCGGATTTCAGATTGAAATGCCTGGGCTGCGGCCACGAGATTATGGTCCCCCGATTCAAGGCAGAGAAAAATATTCGCACCATCACAAAGAATCCATCGACAGATTGAAACGGCAGCCGATTGTATCGGCTGCCGTATTTTTTGTTTTGCCGGACTAGCCGGTAGAAAATCTAAGGGGAAGGGAAGATGCTGTAAGGTATGCGGCAGCCGTAACCGACCGAATTTTTTGTCTGCATATTTTATACTAACTCCACAGGCGAAGGGGGTATGCAGATGACGGTTTATATTGACGGTGTATTTCTCCTGAATTTCTTGGTGGATTTTCTGTTGCTGCTGGCGGCAAGCCGGCTCTCCGGATTTCCGGCGAAACCTGTCCGCGCTGTTTTGGGCGCTACCTTGGGAGGTGTGTATGCAGCTTGTTGCCTGCTGCCCGGCTTCTACTTTCTGGGAAATACCCTTTGGCGGACGGTAAGTCTTGGACTGATGTCGCTGATCGCTTTCGGGATCTCCAAAAGCGCAATGCGCCGGGGCTTGGTGTTTGCATTTTTGTCCATGGCCCTGGGCGGTATTATGATGGGCATAGACAGAGGCGGTTTTTGGGGCATTGTTTGCGGTGCGGCAACAGTATGCCTGCTGTGCTTTGTAGGCTTTCGCGGGCGGATCGGAGGCGCAACCTATATTCCTGTGGAGCTGCGCCATGGGGATAAGATCCTTCGCATCACCGCGCTGCAGGACACAGGCAACACCCTTCGTGATCCGATTACGGGACGGGCTGTGCTGGTGGTAGGCGCTGACACCGCGCTAGAGCTGCTGGGCTTGACCCGCAGCCAACTGCAAAACCCGGTACAATCCATAAGCGCGTTACCGGGGCTGAGGCTGATACCCTATCACAGTGTGGGCGCAAGCAATTTTTTGCTGGCGATGAAACTAAAGAATGTAAGAATCGGTAATTGGCAGGGAAGTACCTTGGTTGCCTTTGCGCCGGAATCCCTTAGCGCAGAGGGGGCATATCAAGCATTAACAGGAGGAGTGTAATGGGGAAATTGGTTGCTTTTTTGGTAAAAATCGGACTAATCAGCAGAAACCATATATATTATATCGGCGGATCAGATATCCTGCCACCGCCTCTGAAGGGCGAAGAGGAGCAAAATGCGCTGCTTGCCTTAGAGCAGGGCAGTGAGGATGCAAAGCAGCTTCTGATCGAACGGAATCTGCGCTTGGTGGTATTCATCGCCCGCCGATTTGAGAATACAGGCGTCAATTTGGAGGACTTGATCTCCATTGGCACCATCGGGCTGATCAAAGCGATCAGCACGTACCGGCTGGATAGAAATATTAAACTAGCCACCTATGCATCCCGGTGCATTGAAAACGAGATTCTGATGCACATCCGTAAGATTTCAGCGCAAAAATCGGAGGTTTCTTTGGATGAGCCCATCAATATGGATTACGATGGCAATGAATTGCTCCTGTCGGACATTCTGGGAACAGATGAGGATATGATTCTGCGTCCAATGGAAGATGACGTGGACCTGTGTGTTTTGCGGCAGGCAGTAAAGGATCTGCCTGAAAGGGAACGGGAAATTGTGATTATGCGTTTTGGACTGTACGGACATAAGGAATTGACACAAAAGGAGGTGGCGCAGTATATGGGCATCTCCCAATCCTATATATCCCGTTTGGAAAAGCGAATTATGCTGAAGTTGAGAAAGGAACTGCTCCGCCAAACCAGCTGCGCATAGAAAAATCTTGCGAATAGGCTGATCCTGTGTTACAATCGATACAGAATTATATCGATATAATTCTGTATCGATTGCTTTCGGAGGGTGATCATATGGAGAGAAAAGAAATTTCCAAGTCTGTGCTGAAACGCTTGCCAATTTACTTGTCTTATTTAAAGAGCCTGCCCCAGGGCAGCGCGGAATATATTTCTGCTACCGCTCTTGCCAATGCCTTGGGCATGGGCGAGGTGCAGGTGCGAAAGGACCTGGCAATGGTTTCCGATGGCGGCCGTCCGAAGGTCGGTTACCGCCGGGAGAGCCTTATGGATGATATCAGCCAGTTTTTAGGCTACGACAATACCACCGATGCCATTTTGGTAGGTGCCGGAAAATTGGGTCAGGCGCTGCTGGGGTACAGTGGCTTTGAGGAATACGGCTTGAATATCCTGGCCGGTTTCGACATTCAACCCACCATTCAAAAGACCGAAGACGGCAAACCGATTTTCCCTATGTCGGAATTGGAAAACTTCTGCAAGATGAATAAGGTCTTGATGGGAATTATTACAGTTCCTGCCCAGTATGCCCAGCAGGTGTGCGATCAACTGATCGCCTGCGGTATTAAGGCGGTTTGGACCTTTGCGCCTGTCCATTTGGACGTGCCGGAAAATATTCTGGTGCAGAACGAGAATATGGCAACCTCCCTTGCGCTGCTATCAATGCACCTACAGGCGCAAATGAAAGAAAGAAAGTGATAGATTATGTCTAATTCCCGAGGAAAAAAGCATTATTTTTCTTGGTTGTTTTTGCTGCTTGCGATCTTTATTCTGATAGGAATAAATGGTTGGAAAGAAGAACTTCCGATTAACAACGGAAACGGTGGCAATAATCAAATCATTGCCGGTAGCAATAACAGCGCCGCGGATGCAGGGCAAAGCAACGATGCGAACAAGATCCTTTCTGCTGTACCCAAAGAGCTGCGGAGCAGCTTTTTCCTGGAAGAAAAGGAAAACCGTTGCTGCAAAACCCTGTTAGGAAATGTGGCTGTTGCAGTTGTGATGGTCAATGATTCTGCAAGTCAGTGGGATGATAAAGCCACAGCAGAACTGCGAACAGCGCTACAAGACAACGGCCGGGAAGTAATTGCAGATGCCAAGGCCTATGGAGCCGATCTTTCATTAACCTTTCACTATTACACAGCCAATATAACAGGGGATGTGGGTACGGATGGTGAAAAGGATTGGCAGGATCAGGCATTGGAAAGCGCTGGGCTGCCGTCTGTATCGAAAGTCCATAAATATCTTACAAAACAGCATTCCGCCAAGGAAGCTCCGTTGATGTTTGTGTTGAACAAATCGGGCCGAGCTACCACATCAGTAACAGATGTGGAGTGGATAACCATGTTCCATAAATCAGGTTATGATGGCTTTGAGCATGAGCTGCTCCACATTTTTGGGGCAAAGGACTTTTACTATCCCAAAGAGGTAAAGCAATGGGCAGTAAAATACTTTCCTGACTCCATTATGAACACCGACGGTGAAGAGGTGGATTCCCTTACGGCCTACCTGGTTGGCTGGACAGATACGCTGGCAGATAATGCGCTTGCATTTTTGAAAGACAGCAGCAGGATCACAGAAAGCTATATGCAGGAGCAAAATGCGAAGGAGCTCTTCACGGGCGTTGGAACAAAAGAGTATGATAACGGCACCTATACCGGCGATTTGTTGCGGGGATTCCGCCACGGCACAGGAACGATGCGCTATCATAACGGCGGCTGGTATACCGGCCAATGGAACAATGGCCAACGTTCGGGCTACGGCACGGGCAAAGAAATCTATGACAACGGCTATTATGAAGGCGAATTTTATAATGGCAAGCGTCATGGCCAAGGTACCTATGTTTGGACCACCGGCAGCAAATATACCGGCCAGTGGACAGATGGTGACCGTACCGGCTACGGTACATTTACGTGGCCGGATGGAACAACCAAGTCCGGCAACTGGAAAGACGGACAATTCATAGAGCAATAAACCCCACCGATTATTGAATCGGTGGGGTTGTTTTATTTCGCAGGCTTAAAGCTGTCCTTCAGACTTACGGAACGGTTGAATACCAAATGCTCAGCGGAAGAATCCTTGGAATCGGGGCAGAAGTAGCCAAGCCGCATAAACTGGAAGGATGCCGGCGCCTTAGCGTTTTTCAGGCTGGCCTCTACCTTACAGCCAGTGAGGACCTCCAGAGAATTGGGATTCAGACAAGCAATGAAGTCCTTGCCGGAAGCGTCGGGATCAGCGTCATCAAACAGGTTGCTGTACTGACGCACCTCAGCATCACAGCAGGTGGTCGCGTCGACCCAGTGGATAGTCGCGCCCTTGATCTTTCGTCCGTCAGCAGGATCACCGCCCTTGGACTCGGGATCGTAGGTAGCCAGCACCTCGGTGACGTTGCCGTTTTCGTCGGTAATACAGCCGGTGCACTTGATTACATAAGCGCCCTTCAAGCGGCACTCCGGTCCTTCGGGGTACAGACGCTTATACTTGGGGACGGGCTCCTTGAGAAAATCATCTGCCTCGATCCACAGATTCCGGGAGAAGCTAACCTTCCGGGTGCCGTCTTCAGGCTTGTTAGGATTGTTCTCGATCTCAAACTCTTCGGTTTGACCCTCGGGATAGTTGGTGATCGTCAGCTTCACAGGCTTCAAAACAGCCATCACACGCTGAGCAGTTTCGTTCAGATCCTCCCGCAGACAGTGCTCCAGGAAGGCAAACTCAATGGTATTGGGGGACTTTGCAACGCCCACACGATCGCAGAAATTGCGGATCGATGCAGGGGTGTAGCCACGGCGGCGCAGACCGCACAAGGTTGGCATACGGGGATCATCCCAGCCGGAAACCCGGCCCTCTTCCACCAACTGACGGAGCTTCCGCTTGGACAGCACAGTGTGGTCGATGCCCAATCTTGCAAACTCGATCTGACGGGGGTGATGGGGAACGGAAACATTCTCCACGACCCAGTTGTAAAGGGGCCTGTGGTTTTCAAATTCCAGAGAACACAGGGAGTGGGTGATACCCTCCAATGCGTCCTGAATGGGGTGGGCAAAGTCGTACATGGGGTAGATGCACCACTTGTCACCCTGGCGGTGGTGGTGCATATGGCGGATCCGGTAGATCACCGGGTCACGCATATTGAAGTTGCCGGAGGCAAGATCAATCTTAGCGCGGAGGGTGTACTTGTTGTCCTCAAACTCACCGGCCCGCATACGGGCAAACAGATCAAGGCTCTCCTCGATAGGTCTGTCACGGTAAGGGGAGGTAGCGGGGGTGTTCAGATCACCGCGGTTCTCTTTAAACTCCTCGGGAGTCAGCTCGCACACATAGGCAAGACCCTTTTTAATCAGCTCTACGGCGTACTCATAGTCTTTTTCAAAGTAGTCAGAGCCGTAGTAGAACCGATCGCCCCAGTCAAAGCCCAGCCAGCGGATATCCTCCTTGATCGCCTCTACGAACTCCACATCCTCCTTGGTGGGATTGGTGTCGTCCATACGCAGGTTGCACAGACCGTTATACTTCTCGGCAGTGCCGAAGTCAATGATCAGCGCCTTGCAGTGACCAATATGCAGATAGCCGTTAGGCTCAGGGGGGAAGCGGGTATGCACGGTTTGTCCTGCATAGCGGCCGCCCTCTGCAATATCCTCATCAATAAATGCGTGGATGAAATTTTTGCTCTCAGTGATTTCAGCCATCGTATACGTCCTCTCTTTTGGAAAATTTGGAAATATTATAACCCATTTCCGCTGTTTTTGCAACTGCAATCGGTTCGGAATCACGAATTCTCCGATTATTTTTTTGGCAAGATGACGAAATTGTAAATTTACGAAAACAAATTCGGAAATTTTAGAAATTATAGTTGTCAATTTGCCCGTCTTATATTAAAATAGAACGGTAAAGGAAGGAGTGGATTTCTTTGTCTGAAATTAAATACAAACGCGTTATGTTGAAGGTCAGCGGAGAGGCGCTTGCCGGCGAAGCACATCGCGGTTTGGATTTTGATGTGATCAATTCTGTATGCCTGGCAATCAAGGAATGTGTGGATATGGGCGTACAGGTAGGACTTATGGTTGGCGCCGGTAATTTCTGGCGGGGCGTGAAGGACGGCGCAGATAAAATGCAGCGCTCTCACGCGGATGCTATGGGTATGCTTGGTACGGTTATGAACTCCATTGCCGTGGCGGATGCTCTGGAAAAGCACGGAGTAGATGCTAGAGTTCTGTCTGCAGTGGAGATGCATAAGTTCTGTGAGTATTTTACCCGGGACACTGCTGACCGTTACTTAAACGAGGGTAAGGTAGTCATTTTTGCTGCCGGTACGGGTAATCCCTATTTCTCCACAGATACGGGCGTTGTGCTCCGTGGCGTGGAGATCGAGGCTGATGCAATTTTGATGGCAAAGAACGTGGATGCCATTTATTCTGCCGATCCCAATAAAGACCCCACTGCCGTGCGCTACAGTAAGCTCACCTATGATGAAGTGCTTGCCAAGCATCTGAAGGCAACTGATTCCACAGCAATGACCCTGGCAATGGATAACGATATGACCCTGGTGTGCTTTGGCCTTGCTGAAGAAAACAGTATTGTACGCGTAGTACGCGGTGAAAATATCGGAACAACCGTGAAAACAAGTTTTAAGGAGGACTAAATAATGAGCGTAGATTTTAGCGAATACAGCAAGAGAATGGATAAGAGCCTGGTGCACCTGGCAGAGGAGTTTGACGCAGTTCGCGCAGGCAGAGCCAACCCCAAGGTTCTTGACCGCATTACCGTGGAATACTATGGTAGCGAGACCCAGCTGAACGGTGTTGCCACCATTTCCTCTCCCGATGCCCGCACTTTGGTGATCCAACCCTGGGATACCACCCTGCTGAAGGAGATCCAGAAGGCAATCCTGTCCAGTGAGCTGGGCATCAATCCCCAGAATGACGGCAAGGTCATCCGTTTGATCTTCCCCCAGCTGACCGAGGAGCGCCGTAAGGAGCTGACCAAGCAGGTTAAAAAGTACGCAGAGGAAGCAAAGGTTGCTATGCGTAATATCCGCCGTGACGGTATGGACTATGTGAAGAAGCTGAAGAAGGATTCTCAGATCACAGAGGACGAGCAGAAGAAGGCGGAAAAGGATCTGCAGGATATGCTGGATAAGTTTACCAAGAAGGTAGACGAGGCCTTGGCAGCCAAGGAAAAGGAACTGATGGCAATTTAATTGGCGTGAACTTGGGGGTGCTTGCACCCCCATTCGCTACTATTTTAGAAAGGAGTCAGCTATGACACCTTCTGCTAACGAGAATAAACTGCCTGTCCCCAGGCATATTGCTATTATTATGGACGGCAACGGCCGTTGGGCAAAGAACAGAGGTCTGCCCCGCACCGCCGGTCATAAGGCCGGCGCAGAAAGCTTTCGCCGCATTGCAAACTACTGCCGCACCTTGGGTGTGGAGTATTTGACTGTCTATGCCTTTTCCACAGAGAACTGGAAACGCTCTGAAGAAGAGGTCAGCGGCATTATGCGTCTTCTGGGTAATTACCTGAAAGAGGCTCTGCGGGATATGGAAAAGAACCGCGTGCGGTTTCGTTTTTTTGGCGATCTGTCCCGTTTAAGCCCCCAATTGCAAAAGCTGTGCGAAGAGGCGCAGAATAAGTCCAGCGAATATGATGTGCAGGTGAATTTCTGCCTGAATTATGGCGGGCGGGATGAGCTTGTGCGGGCTACAAAGCTGTTTGCCCAGGACGTGGCGGATGGCAAGTATAAGCCCCAGGATCTGACAGAGGAGCTGCTTTCTTCTTACCTGTATTCTGCCGACGTGCCGGACCCGGAGCTGATCATTCGTCCTTCCGGTGAAATGCGCACCAGTAATTTTCTTCTGTGGCAGTCTGCCTACTCAGAGTATGTGTTTTTGAATGTTCTGTGGCCGGACTTCGGTCCTGCGGATCTGGATGAAGCCATTTCCCAATACCACAAACGCAACCGTCGTTTTGGAGGTGCATAAACTGTGAAAACCCGTATTATTGCTGCAGTTGTCCTGCTGCCATTGCTTTTGCTGGTGGTGCTGGTGCTGCCCAAAATTTTCACTGCTGTTTTGTTTGGACTGATGGCGGCGATCGCTGCCCGTGAATTGCTCCACGGAACGGAGCTTGTCAAACACCCCCGCCTTATCACCTATGCAATGGTAATGGCCTTCTTTGTGCCTGTTTGGAGCAGTATGCAAATGGTGTACTCCCTTGTGCTTTTGGGATCGCTGGTTTTCTTTGCAGCGTTGTTTGGAGAGATGTTATACTCCAAGGCAACCCTGCGGTTTGAAGAAATGGCACTCACTGTGGTAGCCGGAATGCTGATTCCGTTCTTGTTTGGCGCAACCATCCGCCTGCACAGCCGCACCTATGGCAGAATACTGATCCTGCTGCCCTTTGCCATTTCCTTTTTGTCGGATACAGGCGCCTATTTTGCAGGACGCGCCTTTGGCAAGCATAAGCTTGCGCCGGTCATCAGCCCCAACAAGACCGTGGAAGGTCTGTTTGGCGGGATGCTGGGCGCTGTGCTGGGCGTAATCGTTTACTGCGTGGTGCTGCAAAAGGTCTGGAATCTGGAGGTACGCTACCTGTATGTGTCGGTCTACGGCATTTTGGGCAGCCTGGGCGCAGTGTTTGGCGATCTGTGCTTCTCCGCGGTGAAACGTCAAACAGGCATTAAGGACTATGGCAATCTGATCCCCGGTCACGGTGGCATTTTGGATCGCTTTGATTCTATGATCGTAGTAGCCCCCTTGGTGGAGCTGCTGATGCTTTATATACCTATGGTGGTGATTTAAATGGTGCAATGCGTGAGTATTCTTGGGTCGACCGGCTCTATTGGCCGGCAGACGCTGGATATCATCGACAACTTAAAAATCCCCGTAGCGGCGCTGACGGCCGGCAACAATGCGGAAAGAATGGCGCAGCAGTGCCGTAAGTACCGCCCTCAACTGGCTGTTATGGCGAGCCAGGAGGCCGCAAAGCAGCTGCAGGCTGCTATCTCCGATTTACCCACCCGCGTGAGCTTTGGAGAGGAAGGCCTTATTGAGGCTGCAACCATCGAAAATGCCGATTGCGTGATTACTGCCGTGGTGGGTATGGTTGGCTTGAAGCCTACCCTCGCTGCCATCCGCGCAGGTAAGCGGATCGGCCTTGCCAATAAGGAAACCCTGGTCTGCGCCGGTGAGCTGGTAATGGCGGAGGCTAAGAAATACAATACGGAAATTATCCCGGTAGACTCAGAACATTCCGCAATTTTCCAGTGTTTGATGGGAAACCGCAGTAAGGAGGAAATCAAGCGGATCATCCTGACCTGCTCCGGCGGCCCGTTCTTTGGAATGGATAAAGAGCAGTTAAAGACGGTTACAAAGGCAGATGCCCTGCGCCATCCCAACTGGAAAATGGGCCCCAAAATCACCATCGATTGCGCAACCCTGATGAACAAAGGCTTGGAAGTGATCGAGGCAATGCGTCTGTACGACCTGCCGGTTGAACAGGTGGATGTAGTAATCCACCGCCAAAGCATCGTTCACTCTATGGTGGAGTTTACAGACGGAGCAGTGATGGCACAGCTGGGCGCGCCGGATATGCGGCTTCCCATTCAGTTGGCTATGACCTATCCCAATCGGGCAAACTGTCCTGTGGACGCGCTGGATCTGCTGACCTGCGGAAGCCTGACCTTTGCTGCGCCGGATATGGATGCGTTCCCTTGCCTTGCTTTGGCGCGGCGCTGCGCAAAGCTGGGTGGAACTGCCTGCCCTGTTATGAATGGCGCCAACGAAGAGGCGGTTGCTATGTATTTGCAGGATGAGATCGGCTTCTACGATATCTATGATCTGGTTGCCAAGGCAGTGGATGCGGTGCCTTTCATCAAGAATCCTACCCTGGAGCAGATCCTGGAGGCGGATTCTTTGGCGCGGCAGGCTGTTCGCCGTATGGCAAAATATTAAACGAGGAAAGCTATGACGATTCTATTTGCAATTTTACTGTTTAGTTTACTGATATTTGTTCACGAGCTGGGACATTTTCTTGCAGCGAAAGCATCCAATGTCCGGGTGAATGAATTTGCTATGTTTATGGGACCTGCTATCTTTAAAAAGCAGGTGGGAGAAACCCTGTATTCCTTGCGTTGCATCCCCATCGGCGGCTATTGCGCTATGGAAGGGGAGAACGAGGATACAGACGATCCCCGTTCATTTCAGAAAGCGGCTTGGTGGAAACGGCTCATTATTCTGGTAGCCGGCGCGTTTATGAATCTGGTAGCGGGCTTTCTGATCTTTGCTATTGTGTTTGCCCCTGCCAAGCAATTTGTAGTGCCTGTGATCAGCTCCGCAGAAGAGGGCTGCACTGTGGTCCGGGAAGGCGGTCTGCAGGTAGGCGACGAGTTTATTGAAGTAGACGGCGAAAAGATCTACGTCCAGTCGGACTTTTCTATGATCCTGTATTTAAACCCCGGCGATACCCACGATATCGTTGTAAAACGGAACGGGGAAAAGCTGGTTTTTGAAGACTACCTGATGGAAAAGCACCTGTTTGCAGGAGAAGAAACCGAGCGTTACGGTTTTTCCTTTGACGTGGTAGATGCCACCTTTGGCAACAAGGTGAAGAATGTGTGGAATACCGGCCTCAATGTGGTGCGCAACGTGCGTATGAGCCTGCAGATGATGCTCAGCGGTCAGGCAGGCCTTTCGGATATGTCAGGCCCTGTGGGCATCGTGCAAATGATGTCCGATACGGCGCAAAGCGCCCCCTCAAAGCTGGATGCACTGCTGAATATGCTCTATATCGGCGGCTTTTTGGCGATCAATCTGGCAGTGATGAATCTGCTTCCCATTCCTGCGCTGGATGGCGGACGGGTGGTTGGGCTGCTTTTGACCACTGCCATTGAGGGTATCACCCATAAAAAACTGGATGCCAAATATGAAGGCTATATCCACGGGGTAGGTATGATCCTGCTCCTTGTCCTGATGGGTGTCATCCTGTTCAAGGATATTTTCGTGATCTTTAAGAGGTAAAAATCTATGACCAGACAGATAAAGGTTGGAAGCGTTCTCATTGGCGGAGGCACTCCCGTTGCCATACAGTCTATGCTCAATACCAAGACCACCGATGTGGATGGCTCCTTAACCCAACTAAAAAAGCTGGCGTCCGCCGGCTGTGATATTGCAAGACTTGCTGTTCCCAACAAAGAGGCGGCGCAGAGCATTGCAGAAATCTGTAAGGAATCCCCGCTGCCATTGGTTGCGGACATCCACTTTGACTATAAGCTGGCATTGCTGGCTGCAGAGGGCGGCGCATCCAAGATCCGCATCAACCCCGGTAATATCGGCGGGGAGGAGAATGTACAGGCGGTGGTCGCTGCCTGTAAGGAACGGAATATTCCCATCCGCATTGGCGTCAATGGCGGCAGTTTGGATAAAAAATTGCTGGAAAAGTATGGACATCCAACCCCCGAGGCCTTGGTGGAAAGCGCATTTCAGCACTTGGAATTGCTGGAAAAGTACGGATTCTACGATACCTGCGTGTCTATGAAATCCTCCAATGTGCCCAATATGGTGGCGGCTGCCCGGCTGTTCCGCAGTAAGTGCGACTATCCCATTCACATTGGCGTGACGGAGACCGGCCCTGTGCGGATGGGTCTTATGAAATCCGCAATGGGAATCGGCGCCCTTTTATTGGACGGAATCGGTGATACCATACGGGTGAGCCTGACCGATGACCCTGTGGAAGAGGTCTATGCCGCCAAGGATATTCTGAAGGCTGCAGGCCTTCGGAAAGAGGGCGTTAACATTATCTCCTGTCCCACCTGCGGACGCACCCAAATCGATTTGATCGGCTTGGTAAATAAGGTGGATGAGGCTCTGAAGGATTGCCAAAAGCCCATTACTGTTGCGGTTATGGGCTGCATTGTCAACGGACCCGGTGAGGCAAGAGAGGCCGACATCGGCATTGCAGGCGGCGATGGCTGCGGAATGCTGTTTGAAAAAGGTCAGCAGATCTGCAAGCTGCCCTATGAGGAATTGCTGCCTGCGCTACTAAAGAGAATTGAAGTGCTGTAAGAGGTTACCATGAGCGAACAAGTAACACTACTGAATATGTTCCCGGACTATGAGCCGCCTGAAGCCCTGTTGGGGGCGCTTTCTCAGGCGGCCATTGCTGCTGCGGATATTGACCCTGCTACCCGCACAGTAACCGTAGCTCTGCACGGGGATAGCTATATGCCCCTCCGGCTGCTGGAACAGGTTCAAAAAGAGGTTGCCACGCTCTATGGCTTGAATAAACTGGAAATTACCGCGACCTATCCTGCTGAGCAGTTGACCCAAGTGGAATTTGAAGAAATTATGGCATTGTTTACTGCGCAGGACTCTATGAGCCGCGGCTCTCTTGCCGGCGCAAGATGGGAATGGGAGGGGCATACCCTTCACATTTACCTGAAAGCCAACGGCAAGGATAAGCTGATGGAGGCGGCGTCTGCGGTTATCCGTCGGCTGCAGGAGCAATTTGCAACGCAAGTTGCCATCGAGATCCACTCCGGCGAAACTCTGGAGGGGCAGGCTCTGTTTGATGCAATGGAGCAAATGCGGGATACCATTCTGACGGATATGCCCAAGGTAGCCGCGCCTGTTAAGAAGGAACAGCCGGTTGAAAGCGCTGCCTTCTACGGCAAGGCCTTCAAAGGCGCGCCCATACCTATGCAGGAGCTGAATCTGGATATGGGCAGCGTGATCGTTGAGGGCAGAGTGTTCAGCGTGGAGCATAAGGAACTGAAAAAGCGAAATGCCTGGGTGATCAACTTTGCGATGACAGATAATTACGGCTCTGTGCAGATCAATCGCTTTATGGAAAACAGCGAGGCAAAGCCGATTCTGGAGAATGTAAAGGTAGGCTCTGTGTTGAAGGTGCAAGGTCGCCTGCAGATTAACCAGTTCGATAATGAAATGGTGCTGAAGCCCTTTGCTATGATGCCGGGCAAACTGGAGAAGCGCAAGGATCAGGCTGCCGGTGACAAGCGTGTGGAGCTGCATCTGCATACGGTTATGTCCAATATGGACGCACTGACCAATACCGAAGATGCCATTAAACAGGCAGCCGCCTGGGGACATAAGGCCATTGCCATTACCGACCACGGCTGCTGCCAGTCCTTTACCGATGCTATGCACACTGTTGAATGGAAAAAGCCCAAGGTGGCAGGCACGGATGAGGTAATTAAGATTCTTTACGGCTGTGAGGGCTACTATGTCAACGATGTGGACGATCGGATCGTTGTCCACGGCAAGGGTGATATGACCATTGGTGATCCCTACATAGCCTTTGATTTGGAAACCACGGGACTATCCTCCCGTAACGATAAGATCATTGAGATCGGCGCAGTTTTGATGCAAAACGGGCAGGAGCTGGACCGCTTCCAGACCTTTGTAGACCCGGAGCAGAAGCTGGCAAAGGAAACCACGGAACTGACGGGAATCACCGACAGTATGCTCCGTGGCGCGCCCAAGCTGGAAGAAGTGTTCCCCAAGTTCCTGGAATTTGTAGGCGATAGGGTGCTGGTTGCCCATAATGCGGATTTTGACACAGGCTTTATTCGGGCTGCCTGTGAAAAACTGGGGTATGCATATAACTTTACCTCAGCCGACACATTGGTGCTTTCTCAAAATTTAATGCCCCACCTGAACAGATTCAAGCTGGATGTGGTGGCAGATGCCCTGAGCTTGCCGGAGTTTAATCACCACAGAGCCGCTGACGATGCGGTGACCTGCGGTCTGATTATGGCAAAGCTTATGGAAAAGCTGCAGGATATGGATATCCACACCCTGCAGCAGGTAAATCCTGCAATGGAAGGCCTGCGGTCGAAAAATCAAATCGGCAACCGCCACGCCCGCCACATTATCCTTTTCGCCAAGAACCAAATGGGCCTGCGAAATCTCTATGAGCTGGTCAGCCTTTCCAATTTGGAATATTTCAAGCGTCAGCCCCGTATGCCGAAATCGGAGATTCTGCGTCTTCGTGAGGGTCTCATCATCGGCTCTGCCTGTGAGGCAGGTGAGCTGTTCCAGGCAATGATGGACGGCAAGAGCGATGACGAGCTGAAGCGTATCGCATCCTTCTACGATTTCCTGGAAATTCAGCCCTTGAGCAACAACGCCTTTATGCTGGAAAAGGGCATTGTGAAAGAGGAAGAGGAGCTGCGCCGGTTCAACCGTACCATTGTAAAACTTGGCGAAGAGCTGGGAAAACCTGTGGTTGCCACAGGCGACGTTCACTTCCTGAATCCGGAGGATGAGATTTTCCGTCATATCCTCCTTGCTACCAAGGGCTTTGACGATTGCGACAGACCCAACCCCCTGTATCTGCGTACCACCGACGAAATGCTGCGGGAGTTTGCCTACCTAGGGGAGGAAAAGGCCTATGAGGTGGTTGTCACAAATCCCAACCTGATCGCAGATATGTGCGACGAGGTGCGTCCTGTACCCCATAACCTGTTTGCGCCCAAGATCGAAAATTCCGTGGAGGATTTGAAGGCGCTGGTCTATGGCAAAATGCACCGGCTTTACGGAGAGAATCCGCCTGAACTGATTCGCAAGCGAATTGACACGGAGCTTAACGATATCATCACCTGTCACTATGATGTGATTTATATGTCCGCCCAGCGTTTGGTGCAAAACTCCCTGGAGAACGGCTACCTGGTAGGCTCCCGCGGCTCTGTTGGCTCGTCCATCGTGGCATATATGTCGGGCATTACGGAGGTTAACTCCTTCCCACCCCACTACCGCTGTCCCAACCCGGAGTGTAAATACACCACCTTCGATGTGCCGGCGGGCTTCGAGTGCGGCGCAGACTTGCCGGATGCAGTATGCTCCAAGTGCGGCACACCCTATGCCAAAGAGGGCTTTAACATTCCCTTTGAGACCTTCCTTGGCTTCGGCGGTGATAAGGTGCCGGATATTGACCTGAACTTCTCCGGTGAATATCAGGCCAATGCCCACGCCTACTGCACGGAAATGTTCGGAAAATCCCACGTTTTCCGGGCAGGCACGGTGGGTACTGTAGCGGAAAAGACCGCCTATGGCTACGTAAAGAAATACCTTTCCGAGCGTAATAAGGCGGCAACCTCTGCAGAGGTGAGCCGGCTTGCTAACGGCTGTGTAGGCGTACGTCGCACCACAGGCCAGCACCCGGGCGGTCTGGTGGTAATTCCTCAAGAGAACGAAATTTGGGATTTCTGCCCTGTACAGCATCCGGCGGATGACCCCAATTCCGACCAAATCACCACCCATTTCGAATACCACTCTATGGAGGAAAACCTTCTGAAGCTGGATATGCTGGGTCACGATGACCCCACCATGATCCGTATGATGGAGGATATGACCGGCGTGGATGCCAAGACAATCCCCTTGGATGATAAGGACACAATGTCCATTTTCACCTCCTCCAGGGTGCTGGGCTACGAGAATGATAAGATTCTTGGGCCTACCGGCGCGGTAGCTGTGCCGGAGTTCAACACCCGCTTTACCCGCGGCGTTCTGCTGGATACCAAGCCGGAGAAATTTGACTTTTTGGTGCGTATCTCCGGCTATACCCACGGCACAGACGTGTGGCTGGGCAATGCAAAGGATTTGATCGTATCAGGCACAGCGCGGGTGGATCAGACCATCGGCTGTCGTGACGATATTATGATCTATCTCATTTCCTGTGGCCTGCCGGAAAAGAGAGCCTTCAAGATTATGGAGGCGGTTCGTAAGGGCAAGGGTTTGCCTGAGGGGGCAGAGGAGGAAATGATCGCCGCCGGCGTGCCGGACTGGTACATCGGCTCCTGTAAGAAGATCAAGTACCTGTTCCCCAAGGCTCACGCGGTCGCCTACGTTATGATGGCCTTCCGCATTGCCTGGTTTAAGGTGAATCACCCGCTGGCATTCTACTCTGCGTATTTCTACCGTCGCAGTCAAAAAGGCGGCTTTGATGCGGTGATGATGACAGAGGGTATGGATACAGTGGTCGCCAACATTAAGGCGATCGAGGCCAACGAGGATGCCACCGCCAAGGATGAGGATCTGCTCACCACCTTGGAGGTCGCCTATGAATTTTACCTGCGTGGCTTTGAATTTGCGCCTATCAGCCTGTACGATAGCCACGCCACAAAATTCCTGATTAAAGATGGCAAGCTGGTGCCACCCTTTGTTGCGGTTTCCGGCTTGGGCGAAACAGCGGCATGGGATCTGATGAACGGACGGGAGGGAAAAACCTTCATTTCCGTGGAGGAGGTTGCGGCCGCCTGTCCCAAGGTGTCCAAGACCCATATTCAAATGCTGAAGGATGCGGGCGCCTTTGGAGATCTGCCCGACACCAGTCAGGTCAACTTGTTTGACCAGTTTTAGGAGGTGCTTTTATGCAAGATATTGGAATGCAGTTTCATATTCGCTGCAAAGAGGGGGATGTGGGCAGATACTGCTTTTTGCCCGGTGACCCCGGTCGCTGCGAGGCCATAGCCTCCCACTTTGATAACCCGGTGCATATCGGTATGAACCGGGAGTATAACATCTACACAGGCACGCTGCTGGGCGAGAAAGTGTCCGTCTGTTCTACAGGCATTGGAGGACCTTCTGCTGCCATTGCTATGGAAGAGCTGGCGGCAATTGGAACGGATACCTTTATCCGTATCGGCACCTGCGGCGGCATTGATATGGATGTACTGCCGGGAAATGTGGTGGTTGCAAACGGCGCGATCCGCTTTGAGCATACCTCCCTGGAGTATGCCCCTGCAGAGTTTCCGGCAGTGCCCAATTTTGATATTACCGCTGCCCTGAAAGCATCCAGTGAGGATTTGGGTTACCGCACCCATGTGGGTGTGGTGCAATGCAAGGATTCCTTCTACGGCCAGCACGCGCCGGAGAGAAGCCCTGTTTCCTATGAGCTGCTGCAAAAGTGGGAAAGCTGGAAACGGCTGGGCGTAAAAGCCAGCGAAATGGAATCGGCGACCCTGTTTGTGGTAGCTGCTGCGCTGGGTGTTCGTTGCGGCAGTTGTTTCCACGCGGTGTGGAACCAGGAGCGGGAAAAGGCAGGCCTTGTTATGCCGATGACAGAGGATACCACAGGTGCGATCCGTGTTGGTATCGAAGCAATGAAGCGTATCATTGCAGCAGATAAGAAATAGTAAAAACGGCAGAAATTCTGCCGTTTTTACCACGAGTGGTTGAAAATCAGTCTGATAAATGATATAATACGGAATATTTCTACTGGAGGATAGATATGAAGTATGATGTGTTGATAATTGGCGCAGGTCCCGGTGGTATCTTTTCCGCCTATGAGCTGACCAAGGAGAATTCCAAGCTGAAGGTTGCGGTGTTTGATGCCGGCAATGAGCTGAATAAGCGCCATTGTCCCATCGACGGGGACAAGATCAAAGCCTGCATCGGCTGCAAAAGCTGCTCCATTATGAACGGTTTTGGCGGCGCAGGCGCATTTTCCGACGGCAAGTATAATATCACCAACGACTTTGGCGGTACGCTCTATGAATACATCGGCAAGAAGCAGGCGCTGGAGCTGATGCATTACGTGGATGATATCAATATGCGCTATGGCGGAGAGGGCACAAAGCTCTACTCCACCGCAGGCTCTAAGTTTAAAAAGCTGTGTATCCAAAACGGTCTGCATCTGCTGGATGCCTCTGTTCGTCATTTGGGAACAGATAAGAACTATGTGGTGCTGAATAACCTCTATAATGAACTGAAGGAGAAGGTAGACTTTTACTTCAACACACCTGTGGAGTCCATTGTGGCCTGTGATGGTGGTTACGAGGTCCGCTGCGCCACCGGTACATATACCTGCGATAAGTGCATTATTTCCGTAGGCCGCAGCGGCAGCAAGTGGATGGAAACGGTCTGTAAGGACTTAAATATCGAAACAAAATCCAACCGTGTTGACCTGGGCGTCCGTGTGGAACTGCCTGCAGAGGTGTTCTCCCATCTGACCGATGAGCTTTACGAAAGCAAGATCCTCTACCGCACCCAAAAGTATGGCGACCTGGTACGTACCTTCTGTATGAATCCCAAGGGCGCAGTGGTCAACGAGAACACCAACGGCATCGTTACTGTTAACGGCCATAGCTACGAAGACCCCGCCAAGCAGACGGAAAACACCAACTTTGCCCTGCTGGTATCCAAGCATTTCTCCGAGCCGTTCAAGGATAGTAACGGCTACGGTGAGTCCATTGCCCGGCTCAGCAATATGTTGGGCGGCGGTGTGATCGTGCAGCGCTTTGGCGACCTGATCCGCGGCCGTCGTTCCACAGAGCACCGTATGGGCGATTGCTTTATGACTCCCACCTTAAACGCGACCGCAGGCGATTTGAGCCTGGTGTTGCCGAAGCGAATTCTGGACGGCATCATCGAAATGATCTATGCCCTGGATAAGATCGCCCCCGGCACAGCCAACGATGATACCCTGCTCTACGGCGTGGAAGTAAAGTTCTACAATATGGAAGTAGCAGTTGACGAGCATTTGGAAAGCTGCCATAAGGGCCTTTATATTATTGGCGACGGCAGCGGCATTACCCACAGCCTGTCCCACGCATCTGCCAGCGGCGTCCACGTGGCAAGAGATATTCTGTCTAAATAACAAAACACGGAGGCAGTTGCCTCCGTGTTTTTAACTGTTTCAATTACAAAAAATTTACAGAGCGAATCTTTGCTTTTTTTACTATACTGTGTTATAATAAATGGAAAACATTTTAGGAGGCAGTTATATGTCTGAAATTCGCAATCGATCTGACATTCCCGTAGCTGATAAATGGGCAACGGAGGATATGTATATAAACGACCAGGCCTGGGAGGATGAGCTTGCTACCCTTGAGCAAGATAAAGATATGCTGGCAGGCTTTGCCGGTAAGCTTTCCGAAAGCGGAAAGACTCTCTACGATTACCTGTACCGTATGGAGATGACCGACGCAAAAGCGTCCTTGCTTGCCAATTACTGTATGCGCAAGAGCGACGAGGACACCCGCGATGCCACCTATCAGGCGATGACAGGTAAGTTTATGAGCGTGATCGTGGCGTTGGGGGCGGCTCTTAGCTTTGAAACGCCGGAAATTATGGCAATTTCCGATGAAACGCTGGACAGCTTCTATGCGTCCTGCCCGGAACTGGAGCGTTACCGCCGTTACCTTACCAATCTGCGCCGGAAGAAGGCCCACGTGCTTTCTCCTGCGGAGGAGAAGCTCTTGGCTGCGGCAGGAGAGCTGTCCCAGGCGCCGGATACCATCTACGGTATGTTTGCCGATGCGGATATCAAGTTTGACGATGCCCTGGATGCAGAGGGCAATGCCCACACAGTGAATCAAGGCACCTTTGTGCCCATTCAGAACGGCACTGACCGCGTTCTGCGGAAGAACGCCTATGAGAGCCTGTACCGTGGCTTTGGCAACTTCAAGAACACCGCAGCAGCCCTGCTGAACGCGCAGAATAAGCAGCTGAAGTTCTTTGCCGAGGCGCGGCGCTATGAAAACGCCTTCGAGGCATCCCTCAACAACACCAATGTGCCCACCTCTGTGTATCTGAACCTGATTGAATCCGTCCATAAGAATATGGACAAAATGCACCGTTATGTCCGCCTGCGGAAGAAAATGCTGGGGCTGGACGAGCTGCATTTTTACGATGTTTACACCCCTTTGGTAGCAGATGTGGATAAGAAAATTCCCTATGAAGAGGCAAAGCAGACGGTATATGAATCCCTTGCGCCCTTGGGGGAAACCTATCGTAGCATTCTGAAAGAGGGTTTTGAAAACCGCTGGATCGACGTTTACCAAAACGAGGGCAAGCGCAGCGGCGCTTACTCCGCAGGCGCGTCGGTGCACCCCTATGTGCTGCTAAACTATTCCGGCACTCTGGACAGCCAGTTCACCTTGGCTCACGAGATGGGTCATGCGCTCCATTCCTACCTGTCCAACAAGCACCAAAATCCCATCGATGCCCATTATGTGATCTTTGTGGCAGAGGTAGCCTCTACTTGTAACGAGGCGCTTCTTATGGAGTACTTGCTGGGTAAGACCACCGATAAAAAAGAGCGTATTTACCTGATCAACCACTTCCTGGAGCAGTTCAAGGGCACGCTGTACCGCCAGACCATGTTTGCCGAGTTTGAGCTGAACATCGGAAAAATGGTAGCCCAGGGTCAGACTCTCACCGCAGATGTACTGTGCGCAGAGTACCGCCGTTTGAATGAACAGTACTTTGGTCCTGATATGGTTGTGGATGACCAAATCGCCTTGGAATGGGCAAGAATTCCCCACTTCTACTACAATTACTACGTGTTCCAGTATGCCACCGGCTATTCTGCAGCCATTGCGCTGTCCCGCCGCATTCTCAAAGAGGGCGAGCCGGCAGTAAAGGATTATCTGAACTTCCTGTCCGGCGGCTGCTCCAAGAGTCCCATCGATTTGCTGAAGGGCGCCGGCGTGGATATGACAAGCCCTGCGCCTGTGGAAGCAGCCCTTTCTCTGTTTGGCGAACTGCTGGACGAGATGGAAACCCTGATCGGAGAATAATATGGCAGATATATTTCTTCCTACCCTGCACACCTTCGCTATGAATAACCTCTTCACCGGCTCCTGCGGCAACCTGCGGTTTCGAATCGTGCCCAAGGTAGAAATGCTCACACCCAAAGAGGTGGATATGGAGAGAAGCACCATCTATGCCCAGTACTGGTACGGACCGCTGTGCTACGAAAAAAGCCAAATGGAAGGGGAGAAGACCTTCCCTATGAGCGAAGAGGGACGTTTGGCGCTGAAGGCGTGGCTGGAGAGCTGCGTAACTGCGTAATTCAATCCAAAAGAAACAGAAATGGAATGAAACACAATGGAAAAAAAGAGAATTCTAACCATTATCCAAATAGTGGCGCTGGCTTTGCAATTTGTTGCGGAAGCGGCAATTTGCGTGATCGTCCTGCAGCTGAACATACTGCCGGCTAAGTATCTGGCGATCCTCCTTGGGGCAATGGTACTGCTGCTTGCAGGCAGCGCCTTGTTTGCATTTATAAAAGTAAAATCGAACATCTCCCTGTGGAGAAGAGTCGTTTCCGGCATTTTGGCGCTGCTGATTGCCATTGGCTGCGCTGCGGTGTTCAAAATAGCGCTGGATGCCTATAATTTACTGGACGATGCAACCGGAGAGGTTTCCAATTCGCGGGATATCTATGTTTTGGTCCGCAAAGAGGATCCTGCCCAAAGCCTGAAGGATACAAAGCAGTATCAATTTGGCGCTTTGCAGGATTACGATACAGAGTTCACAAAGCAAATGATTGCCGCAATCGAAAAGGAAACGGAGCAAACCATTGCGCTGACCTATTTTGGGCAATCCGAAGATTTGGCGAATGCCATCAAAGAGCGTACAGTAGATGCCATAATCGCAAATGGCGTGACCTTGTCCCTGCTGACTGAGCAGGAGACCTATGCAAATTTCTTGGATCAGGTGCGGATTTTGCATACCCTCACCTATGCAGAAGAGAACAGCGATGACGCTAATGGAGCGTTTAAAATTACCAAAAAACCCTTTGCGCTATATATCAGCGGCTCCGACACGCGAGGCAAAAAACTGAACGTAAGCCGCAGTGATGTGAATATTCTTGCGGTTATAAACCCTGTAACAAAGCAGGTTCTTCTTGTAAATACACCCAGAGATACCCTGGTTCCCAATTCCTCCGGCGATGGCGCGCTGGATAAGCTGACCCATTGCGGTAATTACGGAATTGACTGTTCTATGGATGCCTTGGAAAGCTTGTATAATGTGGATATCCGTTATTACGGAAAAATCAATTTCTATGGTTTTGAGGCATTTATTGATGCCATTGACGGTATTACGGTTCATTCCGATCAAGCCTTTACCACAAACGATGGCATCTATATTCAAAAGGGCGAAAACAAGCTCAACGGTGAAGAGGCGCTGTCGTTCTCGAGAGATCGTAAGCACGTCAGTGGCGGTGATCATACACGGGGCAAAAACCAAATGCGCGTGATTAAGGCCGTTATTGAAAAGGTCTCCTCCAGCACGACACTGATATCCAAATATGCAGATATTCTGGATAGCTTGGAGGGTATGCTTGCCACCAATTTGGCCCTTGAGGATATCAGCAGCCTTGTGAAAATGCAGCTTGGAGATATGGCAAGCTGGAATGTGCAAAGCTACGCGATCACCGGCAAGGGTGATATGCAGCTGACCTATTCCGATCCCGGAAAGAAGCTGTCTGTTATGTGGCCCAATGAGGACTCCGTTGCCTACGCCAATACGCTGATCGCAAAAGTTATGGACGGTGGGACACTCACCGAAGCAGATATGACAATGCCGGAAAAGGACTAAACAGAAAACGCACAGAAATGTTGACTTTTCTGTCATTTGTGATACAATAATCGAGATATGTAAATGCAGTGCGGAAGCTCAGATGCAGATATCCACCATAGCGAGAGGGGGAGGGTGAAAGCCCCTTGTGCAGGTCTGTATCCAGCCACTTCCAAGCAGCCCGGGAGGACCGGGACGGGTGTTCCCGTTACAGAACGTCTAAGATGCTTCCTTGCGAAGCGAATTAGGGTGGTACCGCGACTAACCTCGCCCCTATACTTGGGGCGGGGTTTACTATTTTTATGGAGGATTTTTACTATGAGCAAAAAACCCTATGGTGTAAATGAATTGCGTGAGATGTTTCTGAGCTTTTTTGAGAGCAAGGAGCATTTGCGCCTTCCCAGCTTTTCGCTGATTCCCCAGAACGATGCCTCTCTTCTGCTGATTAACTCCGGCATGGCGCCTATGAAGCCCTACTTCAAGGGCGAGGTGGAGCCTCCCAGAAGAAGGGTGTGCACCTGCCAAAAGTGTATCCGTACCGGCGATATCGAGAACATCGGCAAAACCGCCCGTCACGGCACCTATTTTGAGATGCTGGGCAACTTCTCCTTTGGCGATTATTTCAAGCACGAAGCCATCGCCTGGAGCTGGGAGTTCCTGACCCAGGTAGTGGGCCTGGAGCCCGACCGTCTGTATCCCTCTATCTTTGAAAACGATGAGGAAGCCTTTGAGATCTGGAACAAGGAAATCGGCATTCCCGCTGATAGGATTTTCCGTTTCGGCAAATCCGATAACTTCTGGGAGCACGGCGCAGGTCCCTGCGGCCCTTGCAGTGAGATCTACTATGACCGTGGCGAAAAGTACGGCTGCGGCAGCCCCGATTGTAAGGTAGGCTGCGAGTGCGACCGCTATATGGAAGTGTGGAACAACGTGTTTTCCCAGTTTGATAACGACGGTCAGGGCAACTACACCGAGCTGGATCAGAAGAATATCGACACCGGTATGGGCTTGGAGCGTCTGGCAGTTGTTTGCCAGGATGTAAACAGCCTTTTCGACGTGGACACGGTTATGAACATCACCAACCACGTGACTAAAATCACCGGCGCATCCTACGGTCAAAGCGTGAAAACCGATGTGAGCCTGCGCGTGATCACCGACCATATCCGCGCATCTACCTTTATGATCGCTGACGGCGTACAGCCCACCAACGAGGGTCGTGGCTACGTGCTTCGCCGCCTGCTCCGTCGCGCTGCCCGTCACGGCAAGCTGCTGGGTGTGAACCGCCCCTTCCTGTATGAGGTGGTGGAAACTGTTATTCAGGAAAACGAGAGCCACTATACCTACCTCCGTGAACGTGCTGACCACATTATCCGCGTGGTAAAGACCGAGGAAGAAAACTTTGCCCGCACTATTGATACCGGTATGCGTATCTTCGGTGAAAAGCTGGCTGCCCATAAGGAAAAGAATGAAACCGTATTCTCCGGCGAGGATGCCTTCCTGCTGGCTGATACCTACGGCTTCCCTGTGGACCTGACAGTAGAAATGCTGGAAGACGAGGGTATGACCCTGGATATGGACAGATTCACCCAATGCCGTGAGGAGCAGAGAGTCCGCGCCCGTGAGGCACGAAAGGCTCTGGGTGACCTGGGCTGGGCTGGTATCGACCTGGGCTTGGATACCACCCCCACAGAGTTTGTTGGTTACGATGTAAATAACTGCGAGGCGAAGATCCTTGCCATTTGCGTTGGTGAGGAGGTTACCGGCGCTATTACCGGCGGTGAGCAGGGTATCATCGTGCTGGACAAGACCCCCTTCTATGCAGAAATGGGCGGTCAGTCTGCTGATTTCGGTGTGATTCTGATGGGCGACAGCCGCTTTAAGGTCACCGGCGTTCAGAAGGACAAGGGTGGCAAGTATCTCCATTCCGGCGTGATGCGCAGCGGCACTTTGAAGACCGATGATGTGGTGCTGGCATCCATTGATGTGGAACGTCGTAACGCCATTATGCGCGCCCACTCTGCTACCCACCTGCTGCAAAAGGCGCTGAAGAGCGTTTTGGGCGACCATGTGCATCAGGCAGGCTCTTTGGTCGAGCCGGATCGCCTGCGCTTTGACTTTACCCACTACTCTGCCGTAACGCCCGAAGAACTGGCAAAAATCGACGCTTTGGTGCAGGCTGCTGTGCTGGAGGGCTATTGCGTGGATGTGCGGGAAATGCCCATTGAGGAAGCTAAGAAAATGGGTGCTATGGCCTTGTTTAGCGAAAAGTATGGCGATACCGTCCGCGTTGTTAATATGGGTGGCTACTCCATCGAACTGTGTGGCGGTACCCACCTGGATAACACTGCCAAGGTTGGCCCCTTCCGTATTGAGAGCGAAGGCAGCGTTGCTTCCGGCGTCCGTAGAATCGAGGCTATCACCGGCAAGGCCTGCCTGGAGGATATGGCCCATACCCACAGCCTGCTGTATGCAGCAGCCGGTGAGTTGAAGGTAAAGCCCGGTGAGCTGGTGGATAAGATCCACGCCCAGATGGACGAGATCAAAGCCCTTAAGAAGGCCATTGAGTCCTTTAAGGCAAAGGAAACTGCCGGTGAAACAGACCGCTTCCTGATGGGCGCCCACGAGGTAGGCGGCTTAAAGGTTCTGACTGTGAATGTGCCCGGCGCTGATGCCGGTAAGCTCCGTCAGATCGGTGATACCCTGCGTGATAAGGCTGCCAATGTAGTTGCAGTTCTGTCTGCGGTAAACGACGATAAGATCACCTTCCTGGCTGTGTGTGGCAAGGACGCAGTAGCCAAGGGCGTGAAGGCCGGCGACCTTGTGAAGCAAGTCTGCTCCATTTGCGGAGGCTCCGGCGGCGGTAAGCCCGATTCCGCTATGGGTGGCGGCAAGGATGCAATGAAGCTGGATGATGCGCTGGCAAGCGTAGACGATTTCGTGGCATCTAAACTGTAAAATGCAACAGGACGCTACCCTTACGGCAGCGTCCTGTTTTTCAAAAGGAGAGAATGTTGTGCGTAAGCTGATGTGGTTTACCATCGGGTTTACCGCTGCCTGCGCCGCAGGTGTATACTTGGTATCCGGCCTATGGCTGTTAGGACTTGGCGGATGTGCTTTGGTAGCATTGATAGCTGCCTTATGTATTGGCAGCGCCAACTGTAAGAGGGCAGCCTGCGCGCTGCTTGGCTGCTTGATTGGCTTTTTGTGGCTCTTTGGATTTGATAAACTTTATTTGCAGCCGGCCCGACAAATGGAGGAACAGGCAAGACTTTTGCAGATAGAAGTTACGGATTACGGCAGACCAACTGAAAAGGGGATCACTGCCACAGGTAAAACAGAGCTGGACGGCAAAACCTATCAGATTCAGTTTTATCTCAATGAGCCTGTGACCCTTTCTCCCGGCGACCGGGTGGAGGGCGGCTTTGTGTTGCGTTATACAGGCGGGGGCGGCGAGAATTCGCCTACATACCATCAGGGGAAAGGAATCTTCCTGCTGGCATATCCTAAGAACGCAACCGAGATGCAGCAACTTGGAGCAGTGCCGTCAAAATACTTTGCGCCTGTTCTGCGACAAAAGATACTTTCGCTGCTGGAAGTAATCTTCCCGGCAGATACAGCATCCTTTGCCAAGGCATTGCTGATAGGCGATACCGGTGACTTGTCTTACGAAACGGTAACGGCATTAAAAACAAGTGGCGTGTATCACATCGTTGCGGTGTCCGGTATGCACGTGTCCATTCTGTTTGCGCTGATTTATATACTGTGCGGAAAGCATCGGATTTTTACCGCCCTGTTCGGGATACCGATCCTATGCCTGTTTGCAGCGGTAGCTGGTCTTTCACCGTCTATTGTTCGTGCCTGTGTTATGCAGGTGCTGATGATCATTGCGCTGCTTACTGATAAAGAATATGATCCGCCAACCGCATTGGCTTTTGCGGTGTTGCTGCTATTGGCATCAAATCCGCTGTGCATTACTTCCATCAGCTTTCAGCTCTCAGTAGGTTGTATCGTAGGTATTTTTCTCTTTACCCAGCGAATCCACGATTACCTGCTGAAAGAAACACCTCTTGGCCCTGCCAAGGGCAAAAGCTTAAAGGCAAAGCTTACCCGTTGGGCAGTTAGCTCTGTCAGCGTGACCCTCGGCGCGATGTCGGTGACAGCGCCTCTGTGCGCGGCGCACTTTGGCAGCGTGAGCTTGATCGGCATACTTACCAACCTGCTTGTTTTATGGTTTGTAAGCATGATTTTCTATGGCATTATGGCAGCCTGCCTGTTGGGCACGATTTGGCTGCCTTTGGGAATTGGTGTCAGCTGGGTGCTATCCTGGCCGATACGTGTTGTTTTGTGGGTGACAGATATGATTTCAAGAGTTCCTGTAGCATCAGTTTATACCAGCAGCGTGTATATTGTGGCGTGGCTGATCTTCGCGTACATATTGCTAAGCGTATTCTTTAAAACAAAGAAGAAGCATCCGCTGGCGCTGACCTGCTGCCTGTTGGCAGGCCTTGCCGGCGCCATAGCACTTTCCTGGATCGAGCCAAGGCTGGATGATTACCGCATCACTGCCGTTGATGTGGGTCAAGGCCAGTGCCTTCTTTTGCAAAACGAAGGGAAATACTATATGGTGGATTGCGGTGGCGACAGCGATGAAAAGGCAGCCGATGAGGCATCAAAGCTACTTTTGTCCCAGGGCATCTTCCGCCTGGACGGGTTGATCGTTACCCACTATGATAAAGACCACGCAGGCGGCGTGGATGAACTGCTCAGCAGGATCCCCGCAGACAAGCTTTACCTGCCTGTTTTCGATGATGAAAATCCCATCCGGCAGGATTTGGCGGAGGAATACTCCGGGCAGATCCATTGGGTAAATGAGGATTTGGTGCTGGATGACGGAAACATCACGATTTATACCTCCCAGCAGACAACTGATGCCAACGAAAGCAGCTTGTGCATCTTGTTTCAACCGAAAAAATGTGATATACTGATTACCGGCGACCGTTCCTTTGAAGGAGAACGGGAGCTGCTGGATCGCGTGACCCTGCCGGATTTGGAAATATTGGTGGCGGGTCATCACGGATCAAAAACATCTACGTCCCTGGAGTTGCTCAATGCGACCTGCCCGGAGCTTGTATTGATCTCCGTGGGCGCAGATAACCGATACGGGCATCCTACAACGGAAACGCTGGAAAGGCTGAACATATTTGGTTGTAGCGTGTATCGAACAGATTTGGAAGGTACGATTATTTTAAGGGGGTGACGGTATGGCGAAAAGAGAGGAACAACCTAATATGCTCCCAAGGCTGAAGGAGGATATCCGGCAGGATACCCCCGGCCGCTTGTACTTTTTCTATGGCGAAGAGGTTTTCCTGCTGCACCATTACCTAAAGCAACTCCAAAAAATATGCATTGACCCTGTGACGGAATCCTTTAATTACCACAAGCTCACCGTAGAGACCTTTGACCTGCAGAGCTTTGCCGATAGCGTCGAGAATCTTCCTATGATGGCAGAGCGTACTATGGTGGTGATCGATGAGATCGACCCGTTTAAGTTTGGCGAGGCCGACAGAGAACGCACCATAGAGATCATTTCTGACATTCCTGATTACTGCACCGTGGTGTTTACCTATGAAACCACTGCTTTTAAGCCGGAAAAGCGGATGAAAAAGCTGTGGGATGCGGTTGAGAAAAACGGTATGATGGTTGAATTCCAGAAGCAGAACCAGCGGGATCTAATCAACTGGATCAGCCGGCACTTTGCCGCATCCGGCAAAAGAATCACACCCGATCTGTGTAATTATCTGATCGATCTTACCGGCGGCACGATGACGGCCCTTTCCGGCGAGATCTCCAAGATCTGCGCCTATTCCGGCAGCGATGAGGTGTGCAAGGCGGATATCGATGCGGTCGTAGAGCCTGTGCTGGATGCCGTGGTGTTCCAGATGACTGATTTGCTGGGACAGGGTAGTTATGGCGCTGCGCTGATCAAATTGCAGCAGCTTCTGAAAATGCAGCAGGAGCCGTTGGGTATTTTGGGTGCGATCGGCGCCCATTTCCGCAAACTGAGCACAGCAAGAGTTCTCTTGGACAACGGCAAAAATGCCGATGATTTGATAAAACTCACTGGTATGAAGGATTATCCTGCCAGAAAGACGGTTGCAGCAGCAAACCGCTTTTCTGCAGCCTTTTACCGCAAGGCGTCTGAACTGATACTGGAATGCGACGTAAAAATGAAGACCTCCGTGGATACGCCGGAGCGAATTTTAGAGGTGCTGATTTTGCAGCTGGCGCAGGAGGCAAAGAATGATTAAAATTCGCGAGGCCATCGTAGTAGAGGGCCGGTACGATAAAAATACCCTGTCCCAAATTGTGGATGCCCCCATTTTGGAAACTGCCGGCTTCGGTATTATGAAGGATAAAGCGCAGCTTTCCCTTTTGAGAAAGGTGGCAAACACCCGTGGGCTGATCGTCTTTACCGATTCCGATGGCGCAGGCTTTGTGATTCGGAATTTCCTGAAAGGAGCGATTCCGTCTGAGCAGCTGAAGCATGCCTATATCCCTGACATTTACGGCAAGGAGCGACGGAAATCCGCCCCGGGAAAAGAAGGAAAGTTAGGCGTGGAGGGTATGACGCCCGATGTCATTGTGGATGCCCTTCGTAAAGCAGGCGCAACCATCGAGGGACAGAGCGAGAAGCGAACTGCCGGTAACATTACCAAGCAGGATATGATGGGGCTGGGTCTTTCCGGCTGCGCAGATAGCGCTGCCAAACGGCTGGCGCTCCTTAAAAAACTGGAACTGCCGGAGCATATGAGCAGCAATGCCCTTTTGCAGGCACTGAATCTTTTGATGGATTTACCTGCGCTGCAGGCTTTGGTACGTGGAGAAAACAATGATTGATATACAGGTTAAAAACTTAACAAAGTTTTTTGTGATAGGGGAGAATCTGCTGGAGGATCTGTCCTTCGAGATTCAGGAAGGTGAACGGGTTGCCATTTTAGGCCGTAACGGCTGTGGTAAGACTACGCTTTTCAACATCCTCACGAAGCAAATGGATTACGATTCCGGCGAGGTGTTTGTAAATCCCAACAAACGCTTGGGTCTGATTTCCCAAATTCCGAAATTTCCCGCAGACTATACCGTAGAGGATGTGCTGCGTTCTGCCTATCAGACGCTGACCAAGACCAAAGAGAAAATGACTGCTTTGGAGCAGGAAATGGCGATGGGCGCAACAGATGAGCAGCTTCGTCAGTACGATGCCCTGGTTAACCGTTTCCAGGCCGGCGGCGGCTACGAAATGGACGTAGAGGTAGATAAGATCTGCAACGGTCTGGGTATTCCGCAGGAACAACGATCTCAGGCATTTGCCAGCCTGTCCGGTGGTGAAAAGACCCGGGTGAACCTGGCGCGTCTGCTTTTGGAAAAAACGGACATCCTATTGCTGGACGAGCCCACCAACCACTTGGATCTGCGAAGTGTGGAATGGCTGGAGGGCTACATCAACAGCTTTAAGGGCACTGTGCTGGCAATTTCCCACGACCGTTATTTCCTGGACACCATTGCCCAGCGTGTGATCGAAATCGTTGACGGTCACGCAGAGTTTTATTCCGGCAACTATTCCTTTTACATTGAGGAAAAGCAAGCCCGCTTTAACCTGCAGCTGAAGCAGTATGAGCAGGAGCAGGCAAAGCTGAAACAGCTAGGCTATACGGTGGAGCGTATGAAGGGCTGGGGCATCAATAACCGCACTTTGTACCGTCGCGCTATGTCCATTCAGCATAGAATGGAACGGATCAAAAAAACCGAGCGGCCCAAAACTGAAAAAACAATGAAGGCCAATTTCAGCCAAAAGGACTTTTCCGGCGATGTGGTCTTCCAAATGAAAAACGTGGAAAAATCCTTTGGCGAACGCACGTTGTTTTCTGACGTGGAGCTGAAGGTGGAGGGCGGCGAGCGAATCGCCCTGCTGGGTGACAACGGCACAGGAAAATCCACCTTTATCAAGTGCCTGCTGGGCGAAGAGGACTGTAAAGGAAAAATCCAATTTGGCCCTACAGTGAAATGGGGCTACCTGCCGCAAATCATTCATTTTGACCATCCTGAACGCAGTCTGTATGATACAATGCTCTATGAAAAGAATTGTACGCCCCAGACCGCGCGTGACCGTTTGGGCGCCTTTTTGTTCCAGGGCGAGGATGTATTCAAAAGCGTGGGAAACCTCTCCGGCGGTGAGCAATCACGGCTTAGGCTGTGTATGCTGATGGATGAGAAAATCAACCTGCTGATTTTGGACGAGCCCACCAACCACTTGGATATCGCCTCCCGGGAATGGGTAGAGGCGGCTATCGAGGAATTCGAGGGTGTTCTGCTCTTTGTGTCCCACGACCGCTATTTTATCGAGAAATTTGCCGAGCGTATTTGGCTCTTAGAGGATGGCGCAATTCGCGACTTTAAGTGCGGTTACAGTAAGTACCGTTCCATTTTGGAACACGAAGCAATGTCAAAACCCCAACCTGCGGCAGAGCCAAAACCGAAAAAGGAAAAGCCAAAAGGCGGCACGAAGGAAAATGACAAACTGATCCGCCGACTGGAGCGTGAGATTGAAAAGCAGGAGGCAGAAATTGCCAAGCTGGATTTGGAAATCGAGGCCCAGGCGGCAGACTATCAGGAGCTGACCCGCTTGCTTGCGGAAAAAGAGGCAGCCGAGGCAGTTTTGCTGGAGCTGATGGAACAGTGGGAAGCTGCCCAGGAGGGTTGACACAAATATTTTCCGGACGTATAATAGGTCGGGATTACAGATAAAGGAGTAAAAATTATGAGTTCTTGTAGCGGAAATTGTTCAACTTGCAGCAGCTCCGATTGCGGTGATCGCAAAAAGGAGAGCTTGCTTGCCAAGCTGAATCCAAAATCCAATGTAAAAAAAGTAATTGCGGTTGTATCCGGCAAGGGTGGCGTGGGTAAGTCCACTGTGACTGCTATGCTGGCCTCTGCTATGGCAAAGAAAGGCAAGCGTGTTGGCGTGCTGGATGCGGATATCACCGGCCCGTCTGCGCCCACAGCCTTTGGCGTTACCGAATGCCAGGGCGCCAATGATGACGGCTTATATCCTGCGCTTTCTAAGGGCGGCATACAGGTAATGTCCATTAACCTTTTACTGGATGACGCGTCCAGCCCTGTTGTGTGGCGTGGTCCTGTCATTGCCGGCGCGGTGAAGCAGTTCTGGACCGATGTGATTTGGGAGGACGTGGACTACTTGTTCGTGGATATGCCTCCCGGCACAGGTGATGTGCCTCTGACTGTTTTCCAGAGCCTGCCTGTTGACGGTATCGTGATCGTTACCAGCCCTCAGGACCTGGTGTCTATGATCGTGTCCAAGGCTGTAAAGATGGCAAATATGATGCACATTCCTGTCCTTGGCTTCGTGGAGAACTATGCCTATCTGGAATGCCCCGATTGCGGAAAACGGATCAACGTGTTCGGTGAGAGTAAACTGGATGCGGTGGCAGCAGAATTCGGTCTGCCTGTGCTGGCAAGGCTTCCCATTGATCCCAAGGTGGCGCAGTGCTATGACAACGGTCAAATGGAAGAGGTCAACACAGATGCATTGGCTGACGTATTGACAGCAGTTGAGCAGGCTGAAAGGAAAATGTAATGAGCAAGACAACGATCCTCCTTGTCCGGCATGGGGAGAGCGAGGGAAATGTGCTGGGTGTGTTTACCGGCCACAGTGGCTATCCACTCACGGAAATGGGGCATAAACAGGCAGAATTGACGGCAGATTATATTGCTAAGACATATCATGTAGATGCGGTATACAGCAGCGATTTACCCCGGGCATTCCAGACAGCAGAGCATATTGCCTGCGTCTTTGATCTTCCGGTGGTAACTGATTGTCGGTTCCGTGAGATCAGAGCAGCAAAATGGGAACGGAAAGCCTTTGATATTTTAGGCGATTTGTTTCCGGAAGATTTTGCCGTATGGCAAAACGACACTACCAATGCCCGCTGCACAGGCGGCGAATCCGTCCGTGAGGTTGCAGACCGTGTGGTACAGGGCATTATGGATGTTGCTGCGGCACATCCGGGCAAGTGCGTTGTGATTGCGACCCACGCAACACCCATTCGCGCCTCCCTTTGGAAGATAGCCGGTGGCACGCCGGAGCTGTTCCAAAAATATAATTTTGGCTGCAACTGCGCCATAAGCGAATTGGTTTATGAGGATGGGAAAATCAGCATTGTTTCGGCCAATCAAGCAGCGCATCTGCAAGATTGCAAAACACAGCTTCCGTCCAATATATAAAAAGATCGGGAACATTTCTGTTCCCGATCTTTTTGCCGGTTACGGCCTTATCGAGTCTTTTAAATAATCTGCTGATCTGTTATGGATATATACTAATTTCCCGTTGCCTTTCTCGGGGGTTACTGCAGCAGCCTTTTGCGTCGTAGCGTCTACGTTTTTTAGCTTTTTATTAGCGTTGTTCTTTTTTAGAAGAAATCACTGCCCGTTTAAAATTTGCTTTGAACCTGGCACTGCAGGAAGAATTCTTGTTATTGGAATTCCTTCAGGTATGCGCACGCTATCATATACGATGTCGCAAGCATTCACTACCGGTTTTGCCGCTTCGTTGGGGGAGACAGTAGTAAATGCAAAGGTTTATATTTCGAATATAGTGTTGTATACTTCGTGTATTAGCCTTGCTATGGGTAGCGCAACCGGTATACTGGTTGGCCGGTTTCGGGGGAAGGGTTGTATAGACAGTATCCACCAACTGTTTAAGCAAAATCTCAAGATATGTGTGTTGTGCAATCTTGTGCTATCTGGTTTTGTGGTTGTGTGCTATCGGCAATTGATTGGTTTGTTCACAGAAGATGCTGTAATTATTGGGCTTGCGCTGCCGGTTATGCTTATAGATATTTTGATTGAGGCCTCCCGAGGTGTCAATCACGTGGCAGAAAATGCATTAAACGCAAATGGTGATGTTAGAGCAACACTTATTATTTCCGTTATATCCACATGGACTTTCAGCGTATTTCTTGCCTATATTCTGGGTATCGTCTGTAAATTAGGACTTGTTGGAATGTGGCTTGGCTTTGCAGCAGACGAGGTATTAAAAGCCAGCGCCTATTGCCTGCACTGGAAACGTGGCAAGTGGCGGGAAACAACGTTGCTTGCAGATTCGAGAAAATTGGTATAATCAGGTGAGTCCCTTATATGTCAGATACTTGCATATCGCGAAAAAGTGTTGATATAAAGAAAGCATGTGCTATAATAGAGACGATCCAATATAGGAGAAGAGGTATATGATCTATAATCCTATCACAAAACGGCTTTCTGCCGACCCGTTTGTTGTATATGATCAAGAAACAGGCTATTACTACTGTACATATACGGCTGCTGACAGTGATGGAGGTTCTGTACTAAAAATCTCTCGGGCGCGCAAGGTGCAGGACGCAGCAGACGGTGAGGAAATTGTCCTTTTGCGGGAAGGCGATGGCAAAAATTCTTGCAAGATATGGGCGCCTGAACTGTATCAGGATCAGGATGGAACGTGGTATGTATACGCCAGCGCCTTTGCTACAAAGGAAATGGATTGGAATACATTAAAAATACTTGTTTTCAAATCCTGGAACAAGAATCCCTTTGATGGTTTCACTTTTGTAAAAACCTTTGACGAACTTTCCCATGCTTTTGATCCAACGATCTATGCAGCAAAGAATGGCAAGCTGTATATGTGCTATACGCAAAATATGTATGCTTTTGGCTTTCAACGTTATGAGCAGCGCCTATATATCCGAGAAATGCTCTCGCCAACTGAACTTGGTGATAAATTTGCAGAAATATCCGCTGCGGAGCTTCCTTTTGAACTTTCGAAGCCAAATGTCAAAATCAACGAAGGCCCGTTTTTTCTGGAGAAAGATGAAAAACTTTTTATCGCTTATTCTGCAAATGGATGTGGCAATGAAGATTATTGCCTTGGTTTGCTTGTTTATATGGGGGGCGACCTCTGCGATAAAGGCTCCTGGAAAAAATACGACACCCCGATTCTTTATAAAGGGGAAAAACTCTTTGGTCCCGGACACGCGTCTTTCTTCAGTTCTCCCGATAAAACAGAGCTGTGGTGCGCATTTCATGCTTTTGTTGATAACGATAGCACAAAGGTATACAAAGATAGATTCGCCTGTGTTAATAAAGTGGAATTTAACGAGGAAGGCATTCCTATGATAGGAGCCGCCAGGGTCAGTGAGATCTGCGCTCCATCTGGCGAGTAACAATAAAGGACGGACAGTAGAAACTGTCCGTCCTTTTAATTGGATATGAGCAATATATTAGTCAGTTGTGTAGTTATCGAAATAACCTTGGATATAAATGATGGGTGTGCCCTTGTCGCCGGAGCCGGAGGTCAGATCACACAGAGAACCGATCAGGTCAGTGAGTCGGCGGGGGGTTGTGCCCTGGGCGGCCATATTGCCCACCAAACTGGAGCCATCCTTCTGCAGGATCTTATCCTTGATGGCGTCACGCAGAGCCTCGCCGGAGAGGTTGGCAAAATCGTTATCTGCCAAATACTTCAGCTTTAGTTCGTTAGGCGTACCCTCCAAGCCTGCGGTGTAAGCAGGGGAGACCACAGGGTCAGCCAGCTCCCAAATCTTGCCAACAGGGTCTTTGAAAGCGCCGTCACCGTAAACCATAACTTCCATACACTTGCCAGTGGCATCCAAAAGACGCTTCTGAATGTCCTCTACCAGATCCTGACAGTCGCGGGGGAAGAGCTTAATGGTATCCTCTGTGGACTTGTTGGAGCCCAGCAGGCCGTAGCGCGCATTGTAGCCGCTGCCGTCAACGGGGGCAGTCATGATCTCGTCCATACCGAAAACACGCTCTGCGCCGGCAGCCTTCAGCAGGCGCTTGGTGCGGGCGCGGGTGTGGATGTCACAATTGAGAACGTTTTTGGTGTAATTCAAGACCGCGCGGGGATCATTGGCGAAGATGATCTCAGCCTCAGCGCCGCACTCCTGGATCAAAGACTTGTAGTATTCCACATAGTCCACACCGGTGAAGGGATGCTTTACATAGCCAAACAGCTGCCGATACTTCTCCTCGGTCAACACATCCTTGTAGGGATCCACATTGTTTGCATCCATCATTTCCCAGTCAATAAGGTGGTTACCCACTTCATCAGCGGGATAGCTGAGCATCAGAACGACCTTCTTACAGCCCTTTGCAATGCCACGCAGGCAAATGGAAAAACGGTTGCGGCTGAGAATGGGGAAGATAACACCTACAGTGTCACCGCCAAACTTTGCACGAATATCAGCAGCGATGTTTTCTACGGTGCAGTAGTTACCCTGCGCACGGGCAACGATGGACTCGGTCATTGCTACGATATCCCGGTCGTGGGGGGTCAGGCCATCTTCTTTGATAGCTGATAGAATTGAACCGGTAATGATTTCTGCCAGGTTATCACCCTGACGGATAATAGGGGCGCGAACACCCATAGAAACAGTACCTAACATCCGGCTCATAATAACACTTCCAATCCGATTGTATCAATCAAAAAATTCGCAAAAGGGAAAAGCTCTTTTACCTGCCTATTATAATACATAATGGTGCATTTGTAAAACAAAAAATGCAGGGAAACGCAATTTTTTTACAAAAGCTTGCCCACAATGTACCACAGTACGACCAGCAGAATAATCAGCGGGATATATGCGGCCAGTGCGGCAGATGCAATAGAGATTGCAAATACGCCCATTTCCTGCAATATCAGTACCAATCCGGCCAGAATACCGGTAGTAAGGATCGCCTTTGTTACCTGCTTTCCCACAACGTTTGCAAAGAAGAAGGTGTACAGGGCAGCAATCAAGGGATTGACGGTAGTAAGAACAAGACCTACCAGGAATTTAAGGGCGCCGGTCAGCAGCATGAGCACCAAAATGCCAAGAAGGATCACAGGCGCATAGGTAACAAGTCCTTCGGGCAGATAGGATGTGAGCAAGCCGGTGACCACTAAATGCAGCACCAAAGCTATTATAACACCCAGGCAACGGAAAAATACCCAGCTGAGAATATGCTTGCCTGTAGGCAGCCAGCCGTCAGCCAAATTCATGAGGAACGACAGAATGATCATACTGAGTACTTGGGTGCAAACGACAGTGTAGTCTGCCTGGAAATTAAACAGTACCATAGTGTCATTTTCGATAGTGACAAAGGGCAGGGGAGCGATAAATTTCTGGAATTCATCCCCGGCGCCGCCCAGCAAAATGGTAACAACGTAGATGAACAGAATGCCGATGACAGAAGATACTGCCAAGATCAGCGCAGAACGCTTGCCAAAGACAAACCGGCCTACAATGGCCAGCGCCAACAGCGCAGCGATCAGCATACCGATGGACTTCAGAAACACACCGATGTCCAAATTTAAGCTTGCAAAGTAGTTAACAATAGATTCCATAAGAACCTCCTAAAATGCAAACAGCCGCCAGTAAAACCGGCGGCTGTTTTTTCTGTGTAAATGAAGTAGATCTTACTTCATCTCTGCCTCGGCGCCAGCTTCCTTCAGCTTTGCAACCATCTGCTCTGCATCTTCCTTGGAAACAGCTTCCTTCAGAGTCTTGGGGCAGTTGTCAACCAGGTCCTTAGCGTCCTTCAGACCCAGACCGGTGATCTCACGAACAACCTTGATGACGTTCAGCTTGGAAGCGCCAGCGTCCTTCAGAACAACGTCAAACTCGGTCTTCTCTTCTGCAGCCTCAGCAGCGCCGCCAGCAGCGGGAGCAGCAACAGCAGCAGCAGCGGCGGAAACGCCGAAAACTTCCTCCAGGGTGTGTACCAGCTCGGACAGCTCCAGAACGGTCAGACCCTTAACTTCCTCTACGAGAGCAGTGACTTTTTCACTAGCCATTGTAATATCCTCCTAAATGTTAATGTGTTGTAGATTTTGTGTGTTTACGAATGAGATTTGCTGATTACTCAGCAGCAGCGCCGCCTTCCTTCTGGATACGAACCTGATCCAGTACGAAAGCCAGGCTGGAGATAGGTGCCAGGAAGGTACCAAGCACGGATGCGACCAGAGCGTTCTTGCTGGGCAGTTCGCCGAAACCATTGAGCTGGTCTACGGACAGAACGCTTCCTTCAACAACGCCGCCCTTGATGGTCAGGGGGAGCTTGTTCTTCTTAGCGTACTCGCATACGATACGAGCGGGAGCGATGGGATCGCCGGTGGTGCTGGCCATAGCGGTAGTGCCGTTGAGAACCTCATCGAAGTCGTAGCCATTTTCCTTGGCAGCGAAACGGGTCAGAGTGTTCTTAACAACGGAGTACTCGACACCTGCATCACGGAACTGCTTACGCAGAGCGGCGTCCTGAGCAACAGTGATACCCTTGTAGTCGACGAAAACCACGGAAGTAGCTTCCTTGATCTTAGCGGACAGGGCTTCAACAACTGCCTTTTTGCTCTCAAGAACCTTTGCGTTGGGCATGTGTTTCACCTCCGAAACTAAAAAAGTGTCTTCCTGCCAGAAGACAGAAAGACACGCAAACAATCATAAATAATTGGCGCACCTCGGTAGGATTTACGTCTTGCGACACCTACTGTCTTTGGCAACAGTCGAATTTTACCATATAGCAACCGAAATGTCAAGCTAAATTTCAGATAAAATCCAATAATTATGTTGATTTTTTTGGTTTTTATGGTATAATCTTATTGCCAAACAAACTTAATATGCAGTAGTACAGATACTTTTTCTATTTTATAGGGATAGTATACGCTTTTTCGCACACGCTGATATTGGATAAAATGCAACTCCAATTATATGTGTGCGGAAGTGTATCTGTGCTGTATAAGTTTGTTTGGCGACAATCGGGGTTGCGTTTTTCGTGCGGCAGCTTCGGTTGTCGCACTTTTTATTTTATGGAGGTAAAAATGAAGAAATTACTCGCATTATTATTGGTGGTATTTATGCTGGTATCCATGGTTGCATGTGGGTATCAAGGGCAGAACGTTACGCCAACGCAAACAGAGAAAACAGAAGGCAGTACATATACAAGCCAAAGTACAGAGCCTACAAGGTCAGAAGGCTCGCTGCGTGATGGAACACAAAAGAGCAAACCTGCATATTTTAAATTCTTTGAATTTATGATCAAGTAAGAGCGTTCATAATTGTACAAATGCCAAAACCCCGAAAGGCTTAGCCTTTCGGGGTTTTTCTAGCAAATTAGTTGCCATACTTGGAAGTGTTGACCTTTACGCCGGGGCCCATAGTGGAAACCACGGTGCAGGACTTCACATACTGACCCTTAGCTGCAGCGGGCTTAGCCTTCATAACAGCGGTCATCAGGGTGTCCATATTCTCGGTCAGCTTCTCAGCGCCGAAGGAAACCTTACCGATGGGGCAGTGAATGATGTTGGTCTTGTCCAGACGGTACTCGACCTTACCGGCCTTGATCTCCTGAACAGCAGCAGCAACGTTAGGAGTCACGGTGCCAGCCTTGGGGGAGGGCATCAAACCCTTGGGGCCCAAAACCTTACCCAGACGGCCAACCACACCCATCATATCGGGAGTAGCAACAACAACGTCGAAGTCAAACCAGTTTTCCTTGGTGATTTTCTCAACCAGCTCCATGCCGCCAACATAGTCAGCGCCGGCTGCCTGAGCTTCGTCTACCTTAGCGTCCTTAGCAAAAACCAGAACGCGAGCGGTCTTGCCGGTACCGTTGGGCAGAACAACTGCGCCACGAACCTGCTGATCAGCGTGACGGGAGTCAACGCCTAACTTGATGTGCAGTTCAACGGTCTCGTCGAACTTTGCGGAAGCACCCTTTACAACAAACTCCAGGGCTTCGGTGGGGTCATACTGAACGGAGCGGTCAAATAACTTGGCACTCTCCTTATATTTTTTACCTCTAAACACTTTAATATATCCTCCTTATAGTGGTGATGCGGAAAAATCCTCCCACATTACCGAGCCAAATATTTGCTCGGACAGTTAAAATCAATCAACAACGGTAACGCCCATGCTGCGGCAAGTGCCGGCAACCTGGCTCTCAACAGCCTCTTGAGTAGCGCCTTCCAGATCCTGCATCTTGGTCTTAGCGATCTCAGCGATCTGAGCGCGGGTGATGGTGCCGACCTTGTTCTTGTTGGGAACGCCGGAGCCCTTCTCCAGACCGATTGCCTTCAAAATCAGCAGGGGAGTCGGAGGGGTTTTGGTGATAAAGGTGAAGCTGCGGTCTGCGTAAACAGTAATAACAACAGGAATCTTATAGCCCTCCATAGACTGGGTACGGGCGTTGAAGTCCTTGATGAAAGCAGCGATGTTAACACCGTGCTGACCCAAAGCGGGACCAACAGGGGGGGATGCGGTAGCCTTAGCGGCAGGGATTTGTAGCTTGATAATGCCAGTAACTTTCTGTGCCATGATAAGCACCTCCTGAATAAAATGTGGTAATATGCGACCATTCGCATTTTTGTCGGGGTTTTGCCCCTCCCACGTTCCAACCGAATCAATCGGTTCGATGCGTTATTGGGATATTAACTCAATCTGGTCGAGCTCGAACTCGACAGGAGTTTCCCGGCCAAACATAGAAACAATTACGCTGACCGAATTTTTTTCGACCTCCATGCTTTCCACCACGCCGGTGAAGGAGCTCAAGGGACCGTCGAGAATCTTTACTGTGTCGCCAACAGCATAGTTGACAACGATTTCCTTCTTCTCAACACCCATCTCGTAGACCTCATCGTCGGACAGGGGGAAGGGGTCGTTTCCGGATGCACCTACGAAGCCGGCAACGCCACGCACATTGCGGATGACATGCCATGTATCATCGGAATAAACCATCTTTACAAACACATAACCGGGATAAAGCTTCCGGTCATAGGTTTTGCTGACACCTGCATCGGTGATCTCGGTTACGGTTTCCTGGGGGATCGCAACGGTGATGATCTGATCCTGCAGCTGACGGCTCTGAACGGTTTTCTCGATGGTAGCCTTTACGGTGTTTTCATAGCCGGAATAGGTATGGACAACATACCATTTTGCAGCTTCTGCCATAGCTTATCTCCTTAGTGATCATGGAGGACATTGTGAACAGCCTGAATCAAGGCATCAATGCCAAAGCGGGCAACAAAGTCGAACACCCAGATAAATACGCCCACAACCAGGACGCATACAATAACGATCAAGGTGTTCTTAAGAACTTGCTTAGGGGTAGACCAAACGACCTTCTTCAGTTCGCTGCGGAGCTCACGGAAGTATCTGCAAATGGCACCCCAGGCTCTTACGAACCAGTTTTGCTTTTTACCTTCTGCCATTTCGCAGCCTCCTTACTTGGTCTCGTTGTGAATGGTATGCTTCTTGCAGAATCTGCAATACTTCTTCATTTCGAGACGGTCGGGGTCATTCTTCTTGTTTTTCATGGTGTTGTAGTTTCTTTGCTTGCACTCGGAGCATCTCAAAGTGACTTTAACGCGCATAACGGCACCTCCTTAAAAATTGCCTCCCTGTATCACTCCGGCTAGATAAGATTTAGAAAGTGGCCAACTACAAATTGCCACCCCGGAGCTGAAAATGGGCACACAAAATTAGCCCGTTTTCACAGGTAGAACCATTCTAACACAGCCGATGTGTGAAGTCAACAATTTTTTTCTTTATTTTTCAGGGATTTTGCTATATAATGGGTGAAAATACAAAAGCGAAGGAGCCGGAACAATATGAAACGAATTATGGGCGTTGATTACGGAGATGCGCGCACGGGAATTGCCGTGTCCGACCTGCTGTGCAGCCTTGTGGGAACCACCAACGTGATCCACAGCAGAAATATGGAAAAGACCATCACGCAGATTTGCGCAATGGTCACAGAATCAGATATAGGCGAAATCGTGGTGGGCCTTCCCAAAAATATGGACGGCACAGAGGGGGTTCGTGCAGAGCTCTGCAGAGAATTTGCGCAGAAATTGGAGGAAGCTACAGGTCTGCCTGTGAAAATGTGGGACGAGCGCCGGACAACCGTGGAGGCGCATAACATTCTGTCCCAGCATAACTACCACGGCAAGAAGCGTAAGGATACGGTGGATGCTGTGGCCGCATCCTTGATACTGGAAGGCTATTTGGCTTTCCGGGGACGATAAAACAGTTCCCGCAACCCGGTCAGCAGCAATAATCCCCCAAAGCACTTTTTCAGAAGGTCTGTGTTTATTTTGTTGCCGATATAGCTGAACAGCGCGGCGGATACGCAACCCAACACAATAGCCGGCAGGATCCTTTTGATATTTAAGCGGCCCTGCTTGCAGTGAAATAGCGTGGCGATCAATGCGCCGGGCAGGAAGAACAGAAGGTTGGTCACCCGCGCCTGAGGATATTCCATGCCGACAACCACCGTCAGCCACAGCATTAGGAGGCTGCCGCCGCCTACGCCCAGGCCTGCCAAAAAACCCAGTATAACCGCTACGGGCAAGGTGAATAAATCTAACATAGATACCGAATGCCTCCCCAGATAATCAGCAGCCCCAGGCTGCGATGCAGCCAAAGAACAGGAATGCGCTTTCCCCATAACCCTGCGGCAATCCCGCCGACAGCGCTGCCGATCAGGTAGGGGAGAAGCTGCGCAAGGGTAATGCCCTGCAGACCTGAAAACAACAGGGAAACAACGCAAATCGGCGCGATGATCGCAATGGATGCAGGGAACAACTCCTCTTCTCCAAGGCCCGATTGCTTTCCCAGCATGGGCACCAGCACCATACCGCCACCTGCGCCAAACAGACCGTTGACAGCGCCTGCAGCCCCACCGCCTAATAACAGAAATATGTTACGCAAAAAACCACCTCATTGGAAAGGATTACCTTATGAGGTGGTTTTTATACAAAAGCAGTGCGTTGCTCGAAAGCAACGCACTGCTTGTTTTTATTACATATAGGACAGCACAGCGTCCAGATTCAAACGCTTTGTGTTGCCGGCTGTGATGGTTGCGGCATCGGTAATGCCGGTGTGCCACTTTTCCAGATCGGCAGCGCGCAATTCCTCGGAGATCATATAATCCCGATAGTTCATATCGTCGTCGCCGACGTAGTACATCACGTGATAGCCATATTCACTGACGATCACTTCGGTGTCGCCGGCCTTGCGATCAGCATCCAGAGCCCAGTTCTTAAAGGTGGGCACCAGGTTAGAGTCGCGGTGGATATCTTCAATCAAGCCACCTTCTGTAGCAGTGCCGTCGTCAGAATTCTTCTTAACCAGTTCGATGAAGGAATCCTCGGTCTTTGCGCCGGCTTCCCATTCCTTCAGATACTTCTCAGCCTCGGTCTTTGCTGCTTCCTTTTCTGCGTCAGAGTAGGTCGTATTGCCGTCAGAATCGGTCGTGCCGCCTGTGAACTTAACCAGCAGATGGCGGACATTTGCCAATGCCTGCAGATTTTCGTCACGGCTCTGGAAGATAACAACGTAGTAACCGTTGATGGTCTTGGTCTCCTTGCCGTCTGCATCCTTGGAGACGCTTTCACTTGCGATGTAAGTGATGTCGCCTGCTACACGGGCCTTATCAGCCAGCCAGGACTGTAGCACGCTGGGGATGCCGGAGTACATAACAGATGTGTTCTTGGTGCTTGCAGCATCGGTCTTATCCTTGTTGATCTCCAGGGCTTTGATCGCCTTATCCAATGCTTCTACATCAGCGGAGGAAGCCAAAGCCTTTGCGGTGTCCTCAGCCTTCTTAACTGCGGCATTCTTTTCTTCTTCGGTGTAGGTCTTGTTGCCCTTGTCGTCGGTCGTGCCGCCGGTGAGGTAGCTGCTGGTGGCAACATAGTAGCTTACGTAGTTGAAGGCATTATAGTTGTTGGGGTTCTTGCTGTCCTGCTCGCGAATAGCGGCATCATCATACTTCAGACCGTCGTTATATTGGTTGTAGTATGCCTGCGCAATGGTGACGATCTTGTTATATTCCATAAAGGATTCTGTGGTAGAGCCGTAACCGTACATAGCGCGCAGATATGCATTCACGTTGGAGTAGCCGCTGTACATAGCATACAGCTTCAGCTGCTCGCCGGACATATCCAGAGCCTCCTGCTGATCCTCGGTCAGCTTGAAGCCTTCTGCCATTGCCTTGTCGTACAGGGCGTAGTCGCTCTTTGCCTTGTTCAGGGCATCCTGCAGGAACTGGTCAGCCCAGGTCTTTCCGGTTTTTTCATCGGTGATCTGCTCATTGATGGGCTTGTTAACGTCCAGACCCATCATACCGGCATAAACAGAGAGATTCTCACCATAGCCAGATGCCCAGTTTCTAATGCAATCATTCAGGTAGTAGTTCATCTGAACACTGTTGAGCTTATGTTCGCCGGTGGTAGCGGCAATGGTGTTTTTGTCGATGATGCCGGAGTGGTTCACAGCTCTGACACCCAGAACACCGATGGCAGTCAAAGCAACTACCAGCATAATTGCCACAAATGTAACGGTGATACGCTTCAGCTTTTTAGCCTCGGCCTGTTCTTGCCGCTGACGCTCAGACAGCTGTGCAGCAGCTTGCTCCTTGCGGAGTTTCTTCTTATCGGATGCGCTCATATAATCAAATCCTCTCGTATAAGGTGTGTAATATTGTGACCAAATAGGGCACATAAGTTATGCTATTATAACTGATAATTGTCTTTGTTGCAAGCGTAATCTTTCTGTTTGGAGAAAATATGAAAAAAGTTTACAATTTTTTAGATGGTTTTCATAAAAATATGGGGAGCAAGCGCTCCCCATACCGCCCCGCTTTAGCCGTACGCGCCCAATTATGACCTGCACGTAAAGGCAGGTGGGTTGCCGCTCCGTGTTTTAGCTGCTCCCAACGTCCGCTACATGTCAAAGCATAAGCGGGAGGTCTGCAATCCAACAAGGAAGTCTAACATCCCTAGATAATAATGTGGGTCCAAAAGGGCGACATTACGCACCAAGCAGGAAATGTGTTAATCTTCTTCGTCCTCTTCCTCGTAAAGCTGTTCCATAATCAGGTTGTAAACAGTTTCCAGCTCCTCATCGTCTTCAATGGCGCAGAGAATGGGTTCTTCTTCGCCGTCCTCTTCCACAGATTTTAAGATGCTGACCTCCAAGTCGCCATCCTCCTCGCCGTTGGCGGGGACAACAGCCAAATAGGTCGCACCGTTGTACTCAAGTGTCGTAAGGACTTCCAACTCAAACTCAGTGCCGTCCTCATCTACAATGGTCATAAAATCAGAACCGTAATCATCAGACATGGTGAATACCTCCGTCGTTTTGTATAGGTTTATTTTAACCGCAAACGATGGGAAAATCAAGTCCAAACCGGTCGCCTCTACTATTATATCCTCAGGATAAATTTTTATGAGAAGGGAAAAACAGAGAAAATGGTTATACTACATTAAATTAAAAGATATTTCATAAATTGGGTCTTTCGTTTTGTGTATGAATATGCTATAATGATATGAATGATAGTATGCTCTCATACTATACGTATTTGTAAGCTATGTGAATTTGCAAGTTGACCATGCCGGCTGTTGCCGGTGCAATGGAGGTTATAATATGGACAAGGATAAGAAGAAACTGCCGCGGCAGGACTGGAGACCTCACTGGAGCCTGGAATCACTCCAAAAGGCCGGTAAGATTGCCCTTTCCGTTCTGCAGGTTGCAGGCGGCGCATTGGTAACCGTTCTGCTGATCGGTATCGTGTGCGGTTTTGTGTTTGTGGGAATCCTGGGCGATTACCTGCAGGAAGATATTCTGCCCATGGCAGGTATGGAGATCGATGACGTGGAGATGGAGAAAAACTCCTCTATGTACTATGTGGACGAAAACGGAGATATCCAGGTCTATCAGCAGATATTTGCATCCACCACCAGCAAATGGGCGGATTTGGAGGACATCCCCAAGGATATGGTTCACGCGGCTGTATCCATTGAGGACCACCGTTTCTATACCCATCAGGGTGTGGACTGGGTAACGACTATTAAGGCTTGCGCCAGAATGTTCTTTGGTGACGACTCTGTGGGCGGCTCCAGTATTACCCAGCAGCTGATCAAAAACCTTCTGCTGTTTGAAGATGATACGGCTGACGATGTTACGGTGCAAAGAAAGGTGCTGGAGATCTTCAGAGCCATCCAGCTGGAGAAACGGTATCATAAGGATACCATTATGGAGATGTACCTGAACTGCATCTACTTGGGTCAGGGCTGCCGCGGTGTCCGCAGCGCAGCTGAGACCTATTTCGGCAAGGAATTGGAAATGCTGACCACCGCTGAGTGCGCCAGCATAATCAGCATCACCAACTCTCCTACCTATTACGATCCCTATCAGAACTTTGATAACAACAAAGAGCGTAAGGAAAATGTTCTTTGGGCAATGCGGGAATACGGCTGGCTGGATGATGCCCAGTATCAGGAGGCGATCAGCCAGGAGCTGGTGCTGAAGTACGGCGTTGACGATGCAGACAGACTGGCAACCTGCAACAACGAAGCGTGCGGCTACCGCGGCACAGTCAGCACCTACAAACAGGAAGGCAGTGTCTATTACTGCCCTGAATGTAACACCCAAACTTCCGTGAAGAAGGATAACTCCAAGGCCGTGTATTCCTATTTTGGCGATACGGTGCTTGAGGACGTGGCAAAAGCCCTTGCCAAGCAGGCAAATTTCCAGTGGAACGATATGACCCGTGAGATGATGATGCAGCAGATCCAGAAGGCAGGTTATCACATCTATACTACCCTGGATAAGCGTGTACAGGATCAGGTGGATAAGATCTACACCAACCTGGATGAAATTCCCGACACCCGTGGCGGTCAGCAAGCGCAATCTGCTATGGTTATTATTGACAGTCGTTCCGGTGATATTGTAGCAATGGTAGGTGGTGTGGGGGAGAAGACAGAGCATGATGCGTGGAACCGTGCAACCGACTCCCGTCGACAATCCGGCTCTTCCATTAAGCCTATCTCCGTCTATGCCCCTGCCTTTGAGTCCGGCGCGATCACCCCTGCAACAGTTATCAAGGACCTGCCCCAGAGCTACAGCGATAAAGGACCGTACCCCTTGAACGATACAAGAAGCTATTCCTATGCCCGTACTATCTTCCGAGGCATTGTCCGTTCTGTTAACGCAGTTGCGGCCAATACTCTGGAAAAAGCCGGTGAAAAATACGGCTACGATTTCGCAGTTGATAAATTCCGCATTTCTACCTTGGTGGAAAAATACGAGGCTGCAGACGGCGAAATTAAAAGCGATGTGGGCGTCGGCCCCTTGGCCTTGGGCGCGCAGACCATCGGTGTTACTGTGCGCGATATGGCCAGCGCCTTTGCAACCTTTGCCAATGACGGTATGTACCGCAAGGGCAGAACCTTTACAAAGGTATATGACAGTAAGGGCAATCTGATTTTGGACAATGTTCAGGAATCCGAACAGATCCTCAGCCAGAAAACGGTGGATTATACCAACTACTGCCTGACTGTTGCGACCAAAGAGGGTACCGGCACAGAGGCAAATCTGTTCAATGCCTATGGCATTACCACTGCAGGCAAAACCGGCACCTCCGGCGACAGCAAGGATAAGTGGTACTGTGGCTTTACCGGTTATTATACTGCGGCAGTGTGGTTCGGCTTTGATGACCCAGAAACCCTTCGCTGTGTAAGTGTCAGCAACCCCGCAGCAGTTCTGTTCAGAAAGGTTATGGGCCCCATTCACAGTGGTAAGAGCGATATTCTGCTGCACAGCAACCGTCTGCAATCTGTGGAGGTCTGCCTGAGCTCCGGCAAGCTGGCAACAGATGCCTGCAGAGCAGATATCCGTAACGTTGCTCCCCTCAGCAGTGATTTTGTTTCCACCAGCACGTCAGTGGTATATCCCGAGGATATGCCTACCGAAACCTGTGATAAGCACGTTGCGCTGGATTATTGCTCCGGCGGTGGCGTGGCAACGGATGCCTGCCGTCATGCGGGCGCAACCATTACTAAGCGGGGTCTGGTGAAGATGACGCAGAGTGAAATCAATGAGATTTTGAAAGCATCTCCCTACAATTTGATTAAGGACTACACGCGGGATGACTATGTGTATTATTTGAATGCGGACGGCAGTGACGGCTGGTTCAGAGGCGTCCGTAACAATCTGAGTCAGAGCATAAAAGCGCCCTACAAAGTCTGTCCGAAGCATAACTGATCGATGCAATACAGGGGCATAGCGTTGCCCATAAAGGAGAAACAGATGATTTGGATTTCCGACCAATGGAAAGATTATGAGGTTCTGGATACCGCAGCCGGTGAACGGCTGGAGCGGTGGGGTAAGTATGTCCTGGTGCGTCCCGACCCGCAGGTCATTTGGGACACGCCCCATAGTGACCCCGCCTGGAAGCATTACGATGCCCGTTATGTCCGTTCCTCCACAGGTGGCGGCCGCTGGACGGATCACAACCTGCCGGAACGGTGGCAGATCCGTTATAAGGACTACCTGACCTTTAACGTAAAACCTATGAATTTTAAGCATACGGGCGTGTTCCCCGAGCAGGCAGCCAACTGGGATTTTATCCGGGATAAGGTTGCCTCTGCCGGTCGCCCCACAAGGGTACTAAACCTGTTTGCCTACTCCGGCGGCGCTACCTTGGCAGCCGCCGCAGGCGGCGCTGAGGTGTTCCATGTGGATGCCTCTAAGGGTATGGTCTCCTGGGCAAAGGAGAATGCCCATGCTTCCGGCCTGGCAGACAGACCTATTCACTGGATCGTGGATGACTGCGGAAAGTTTATCCAGCGGGAAATTCGCCGCGGCCGCCGTTATGACGGCATCGTTATGGACCCGCCCAGCTATGGCCGTGGCCCCAGCGGTGAGATTTGGAAAATGGAAACCAGCTTCTATCCCTTCCTGCTGGAGGTGTCGAAGCTGCTGACCGATAACCCCCTGTTTGTGATCATCAACTCCTATACCACCGGCTTGGCTCCTTCTGCTGTGGGCTATGCCTCTGACGTGGTGTTCGGTGAGAATCACGGGGGCAGTACTGCGGTAGGTGAGCTGGGCTTGCCGGTAAAGTCAACAGGCTTTGTTCTGCCCTGTGGCGCGACCGGCCGCTGGACACCGTAAGGAGGTACTGTGTTGAGTACTGCAATTTCAGTAGAGAATTTAGCATTTACTTACCCGGGCGTGGATGATGCGCCCGGCGCCCCTGTGTTTGAGGATTTAAGCCTTGCCATAGAACAGGGCTCCTTTGTTGCTGTTCTTGGCAGCAACGGCTGCGGAAAATCCACCCTTGCCAAGCATTTTAACAGCATTTTGCTTCCCTGTGGCGGAAAGGTGTACGTCAGCGGAATGGACACCTCCGACCCCGAGTTGCTGATCGCTGTGCGCAGAGCTGTGGGGATGGTTTTCCAAAATCCCGATAACCAGATCGTTGCCAACGTGGTGGAGGAGGATGTGGCATTTGGCCCGGAGAACCTGGGTGTTGCCGCACCTGTGATCCGCCAGCGGGTGGATAATGCCCTCAAACAGGTGGGTATGTACCATTACCGCAATCACGCACCCCATCTTCTGTCCGGCGGACAGAAGCAGCGTGTGGCCATTGCGGGCATCATTGCAATGGAGCCGAAGTGCATCGTACTGGATGAACCCACTGCAATGCTGGATCCCAGAGGCCGCAAAGAGGTAATGGAGACCATAGGTAAATTAAACCGGGAAAAGGGGATCACCGTTGTGCTGATCACCCATCATATGGATGAGGCTGCCCAGGCGCAGCGGGTGGTGGTGCTGCACAAGGGGAGCGTTGCTCTGGACGGAACACCCCGGGAAGTCTTTTCTCAGGTGGAGACCCTTCACGGTATGGGTCTTGCCGCGCCGGACACGGTGGAGCTGTTTTATAATTTGAACAGCTGTGGTTTTTCCCTTCCGCTAGATAAAATAAACGCAGAAGAATGTGCGCAGGTACTTTATGAGGACCTAGGGTGAGAGGGCTCGAACCTAAACAGGTTTTCAGATGCCTGCATTCCCCAATACATCAGAAAATCCCTTGATAATACAGTAAGTATTGTCTGCACGATTTTCCTTGTCTTGGAAAATGCAAGCGTCTGAAAACTGCAAAGCACCTCTCAGCTTGAAATTTTTGATTGACTTTTGACGCAGATGACGCGGCCTTGCTGACGCAAGGCAAGAAAGATAAGGCAAAAAGCAGCAAAAAGGTCTGCTGAGAGGCTGCTTAGGTTCAAGTCCTCTCACCCTAAAGGCCTGACCCACAGGAGGTTAGAAAATTGGCACCAATTTTGCAGGTTAAAAACCTACATCATAGGTATAGTATCGGTACGCCCTTTGAGCATGTTGCATTGCAGGACGTGTCTTTCTCCGTGGAACGGGGAGAGTTTATCGGTGTGATCGGACATACCGGCTCCGGTAAGTCCACATTGATGCAGCACCTGAACGGGCTGTTAAAGCCTACATCCGGCGAGATTTTGCTGGATGGAAAGGATATTTGGTCTGATAAAAAATTTACCCGGCAGTGCCGCTTTCGGGTGGGCCTGGTGTTCCAGTACCCGGAGTACCAGCTCTTCGAAGAAACGGTTTATAAGGATATCGCCTTTGGCCCTAAGAATATGGGTCTGCCCACAGAGGAAATTGACCGCCGCGTACGGGAAGCTGCCGGCTTTGTAGGCATCACCGATGCCCAGCTGGAGATGTCCCCCTTTGACCTGTCCGGCGGACAGAAGCGGCGGGTCGCCATTGCCGGTGTGATTGCCATGGAGCCGGAGATTCTGATTTTGGATGAGCCCACCGCCGGTCTTGACCCTGAGGGTAGGGAAGAGATCCTTCGCAATATTGAAAGCTATCGGCGGGCTAAAAATGCCACCATTATGATGGTCAGCCACGCTATGGCAGATGTGGCGAAAATTGCCGACCGTCTTTTGGTTATGAATCAAGCGACTTTGGCAATGGACGGTAAGCCGATGGATGTGTTTTCCCGTTCTCAGGAATTGCTTGATATGGGCCTGGACATTCCTGAGATCACACGGCTGTTTCTGAAGCTTCAGGAAAAAGGCATTCCCGTGAACCCGGTGTACACCATGCAGCAGGCGGTAGCGGAGCTGCGCAGGATCAGGGAGGGAAAAAGCCATGCTTAAAGACATTACTTTAGGTCAGTTTTTCCCCGGAAACTCCGCAATTCACCGTATGGACCCCCGCACAAAGCTGATCGCGCTGATCGTGTATATCGTTGCTTTGTTTTCGGCAGGAAGCTGGCTGTCCTACGGACTGGTGTTCGCATTTTTGGCAGGCACTATAGCCATTTCCAAGATCCCGGTGAAAGCCATCGTCCGCGGGCTGAAACCGCTGGTGATCATTTTGGTATTCACAGGCCTTCTGAATCTGCTGTTTACCCCCGGTGAAAAGGTGCTTGTAGCCTTTTGGCGCATCACAATTACGCTGGAGGGTGTCGTGCGGGCAGTTTTGATGATGGCGCGGATCCTGATGCTGATTTCCGGCACGTTTTTGCTGACCTACACCACATCCCCCATCGGCCTCACAGACGGACTGGAATCCCTGTTAGGGCCGCTGAAGAAGATCCACGTGCCTGTGCACGAGCTTTCTATGATGATGTGCATTGCCCTGCGGTTTATTCCCACGCTGATCGAGGAAACAGATAAGATCATCAGCGCTCAAAAAGCAAGAGGCGCCGATTTTGAAAACGGCAAGCTGCTGGAGCGTGTAAAAGCGCTGATCCCGATCCTCGTGCCCCTGTTTATCAGCGCTTTTCGTCGTGCCGACGAGCTGGCAACCGCTATGGAGTGCCGTTGCTATCAGGGCGGTGACGGACGCACCAAAATGAAGCTGCTTCGGTATAAGAGAAATGACCTGTACGCTTTTGTGCTGCTTGTTCTGCTGCTCGTTGCGGTGATTTTTGCTGCACGGCTGGGTCTGTGAGGTGCGTATGCGAAATATAGCGCTGTTTTTGACTTATGAGGGCACTGCATATCACGGCTGGCAGATACAGAAGAACCTGCCCACCGTTCAGCAGACCATCGAAAAGGCGATCGAAATGATCGTAGGTCACGATGTACACGTAACCGGCTGCGGACGTACCGATGCAGGTGTCCACGCCCGTTGTTATGTGGCGAATTTTCGCACCACATCCACCATTCCCTGCGACCGTTTGCCCTATGCCTTAAATACCCATTTGCCTGTGGACATTGTGGTGACCAAGGCCTTTGAAGTGAATGAAAGCTTCAATGCCATCGGCTCCTGTGTCCGTAAGGAATATACCTATACCATTTATAACTCCCGGGTCCGGGACCCCTTCTACGTGAACAGGGCTTGGTTTTATCCCGCCCATTTGGACGAAAAGATTATGCAGGCAGCTGCGGACCAATTTGTGGGCACCCACGATTTTGCGGCAGTGCGGAGCGTTGGAACGGATGTGAAATCCACAGTTCGCACAGTATATTATTATAATGTAGAGCGTAAGGGCAATATAATAGAGCTGAGGGTGTGCGCCAACGGCTTTCTGTATAATATGGCAAGAGCCATGGCGGGCACCGTAGTCTATGCCGCTGAGGGGAAATTCCCCCCCGAGCAAATCGGCAAAATACTTGCGGAGGGCAACCGTACTGCGGCCGGCCCTACAGTACCGGCAGGGGGCCTTTATATGACTCACCTGTGGTATGATGACGGATTGGATAAATTTGAATGTTCCTCTCTGTTTGAAAATTCATAAATTGTTTTTCCTTTTCCGGTCTACTTGTGTTATTCTACCGGAAGAAAGGTTGTGATTGACGTATGCAGCCAAAATTGTGTACCAAATGTAAGAAAAATATGGCAGTTCTCTTTATCACCAAGATCGAAAATGGTGTAACAATGAATGAAGGATACTGCTTAAAATGCGCCCGTAGTCTGGGAATTCCCCAGATCGATGCAGCAGTTAAACAAATGGGCTTTTCCGATGAGGATCTGGAGAATCTGACCGATGAGATGAGCAGTATGTTCGGCCAAATCGATGATGAGGATTCAGATGAGACGGAGAGCCGTACTGCTACTTTCCCTATGTTCAACCAGCTTTTAGATAATCTAAGCGGTGAGAAACGGGACTTGCCTGCAAAAAAGCAGGAAGAAGATCAAGAGCAGCAGAAGTCTAAGGAAAAGGGAAAGAAGCACAAATTCTTAGATACTTACTGTATGAATCTCACCGGCCGCGCCCGTGAGGGAAAGCTGGATAAGGTAATCGGCAGAGATGTGGAAACGGAGCGTGTGATTCAAATTCTGAACAGACGCCAAAAGAACAATCCCTGCTTGATCGGTGAGCCCGGTGTCGGTAAAACCGCCATTGCAGAGGGTCTTGCCCAGCGAATTGCCGCAGGGGAAGTGCCCTATAAGCTGCGGGATAAAGAGGTATTCCTGCTGGATCTGACCGCGCTGGTGGCAGGAACGCAGTTCCGCGGCCAGTTTGAAAGCCGCATGAAGAGCTTGATAGCAGAGATCAAGGCCTGCGGCAATATCATTTTGGTGATCGACGAGGTGCATAACCTTGTTGGTGCAGGGGATGCAGAAGGCTCTATGAATGCGGCGAATATCCTGAAGCCTGCCCTGTCCCGTGGCGAGATTCAAGTAATTGGCGCTACCACTTTTAACGAATATCGTAAGCATATCGAAAAGGATTCCGCATTGGAGCGCCGCTTCCAGCCTGTGACTGTTGCTGAGCCCTCTATTGAGGAAGCCTGCCAGATTATGCAGGGCATTGCCAAGGCCTACGCAGAATATCACGGCGTAAGCATCTCGCCGGAGATCGCGCGGCAGTGTGTTGTGCTTTCTGAGCGGTATATCACTGACCGTTTCCTGCCCGACAAGGCCATTGACCTGCTGGACGAGGCCTGTTCCGATGTAAATCTGCAGTGCAAGGAGATCTCCCTGCAGGCAGAGAAGAAAAAGGAACGGGATGATTACGAGCTGGAGCTGCGTATGCTCACTGAGGACACGGAAAATGAGCACTACGAGCGCCTTGCGGTCATTCGCAGTAAGCTGTGTCAGTTGGCAGCTGAAATTGAGGAGCTGGATAAAATTCCTGCCCCTGCGGTGACGATGGAGAATCTGGCGCGGATCATTGAGCTTTGGACCAAAATCCCTGCCAGCAAGATCAAAGCGCAGGAATATGAGCAAATCAAGGGACTTGCCGATCGCCTGAAAACCCACATTGTGGGTCAGGATGAAGCGGTTGAGGCGGTTGCAAAGGCCATTCGCAGAAACCGGGTCGGCATCAGCCCCAAGAAAAAGCCGGTCTCTTTCATTTTTGTAGGTCCTACAGGCGTGGGTAAGACAGAGCTTGTAAAATGCCTGGCAGACGATATGTTCGATTCCGTGGATGCTCTGATCCGTTTGGATATGTCTGAGTTTATGGAAAAGCATACCGTTTCCAAGCTGATCGGTTCTCCTCCCGGCTATGTAGGCTATGATGAGGCAGGTCAGTTGACAGAGAAGATTCGCAGAAAGCCCTATTCTGTGGTGCTGTTTGACGAGATCGAAAAGGCCCATCCCGATGTTCTGAATATCTTGTTACAGGTACTGGATGACGGGCGGATCACCGATGCCCAGGGCCGTGTGGTGAATTTTGAGAACACCATTATCGTAATGACCTCCAATGCAGGCTCAGAGGGTAGAGTCGGCGGCTTAGGCTTCGGAAGAACCGATAATGATATGATCAAGGAAAAAACCATGGGTGCGCTGAAGGAATTCCTGAGACCTGAATTTATCAACCGTGTGGATGAAATTATTACGTTCAACCGGCTGACGGAAGAGAATTTCCTTGGCATTGCCGATATTATGCTGGAGGAATTGCGGGAAAGCCTTGCTAATCGTGGTTTGACCCTCTCTTGGGGTGAGGATGTGCGGAAATACCTGGTGGATAAGGCTTATTCTGTGACCTATGGCGCGCGGAATCTGCGTCGTGAAATTCAAAAGAGTTTGGAAGATCCTATCAGTGAAAAGATCATCGATTCCTTTGAAAAGCCAATTTCTGCCATCTCTATTTCCATAGAAAACGGCGAAATTCAGTTGAAAACCGAATAAATTAACTGCCACGCTTTTTGAAAGCGTGGCAGTCTTTACATAACGACAGATAAAATTACAGATCGAATTCGTCGGTAATTTTGCTGGATACTTTCCAAGCCACATCCTCAACCTTGTCTGCAGCTTTTGCAGCCAAACGCCGTGTGGGATTGTTGCGGGGCATAGCCAAAATAGCCACAGCGCCTGCGGCAGCGCCTACACCCAAGGCAATGGCCAGTCCTTTCATCTGCATACGATCGCCTCCTTCCGTTTTTAGTATTCCCCGATGGAGGGCGATGCACCATTGGAAGGTTTCGTAATTTGGCGTATAATATGTAAAGGGTGCGGTCGCGCACCCCTTTTGGTTAAGACATTGCGTCGGTATTGCCGTTACCGGTAGTACCGTTTGTACCCTCGGGCATGCCACCGGGGAGCGTGGTGTCCACGCTGGGATCGGGGATGTTTGTCTCAGGCACTGGAATGGTCATAGTGTCTGTGGGCATATTGGTCGTGGTAGGAGTGGTCACTGTGCTGGGTGTGGTTGCGGGAGCATTGTTGGAGCAAGCGCAGGCGCAAAGAGAAAGGGCCAGCGCAAGGCTCATAATCAAAATGGCAATTTTTTTCATAAGGTACCTCCTATAATTTAATTGCAAAAATAGTATTTCCGCGAAACAGCGCATTAGACTGGAAATATAAGTAAAATACTTTTAGAATAGAGCGATATAACTTGACATCAATTGACTTTATCGAAATAAGCTGTATAATTATAAAAAGTGTGAAAAAGGAGAGGTGCCTATGAAAATTGCAACCACAACAGGTGATTTCAGACAGTATTGCGCCAATGACATAGAGAGAATTCAGAAGCTTCACAAAGCAGGTTTTCGGTATATCGATTTGGATATGTATTCCTTTACGCCCAATTCGGTCTATATGAGCGATAACTGGAAGGAGGCCGTTTTTGCGCTGCAGGACGAAGCGGACAAGCTGGGAATGACCTTCGTGCAGGCACACTCCCAGGGCGGCAATCCTCTGGATGCCGATCCACAGAAGGTGGATTTTTTGGTGGCGGCAACCATTCGCTCCATTGAGATCTGCGCATTGCTCGGTATCAAGAATACCGTTGTTCACCCCGGCTTTATGCTGGACATCTGCAAGGAAGAATGGTTTGAAAAAAACCGTGATTTTTACAAAAAGCTGTTTCCTGCAATGGAAAAATACGGGGTCAATGTACTGACGGAAAATTCCACCGCTGCCAATATGGGCTCCCGTTATTTTGCCAATTCCGGCAAGGATATGCTGGAGTTTTTGCGCTTTGTGGATCATCCGCTGCTTCACGCTTGCTGGGATACAGGTCACGCCAATTGTGAGGGCAGCCAATACGACGATATCATTACCCTTGGAAAAGAATTGTATGCCATCCATTATAATGACAATCACGGTCAGAAGGATGAGCATCTGATTCCTTATTTGGGCACGCTGAATCACGATGAGGTGATCAATGCATTAATTGACATTGGATATGATGGATATTTCACATTGGAGTGCAGCTCTTCTTTGGTCAGCAAGAAGCATTGGCTGGGCAAGCGCAGAGTGTTCGAACGGGATACCAGACTTGCGGAAACCCAATTGTTTATGCAGGAGCATCTGGAAGCCCTTATGTATGATATATCAAAATACATCCTCACGTCCTACGATTTGTTTGAGGAGTAAGGCTGGGGGACACAATGAAAATTACAGTTTTACAACCACCGTATTTTATGGGAGAAGCTCCGGATGAAGAAATCGCAGAATTTCTGATGAACGAGCTTCGAAAAGCCGAACCGGATTCTTTGGTGGTCTTACCGGAGTACGCAAATGCCGGCGGCATTTCCGACATAGAAAGCGAAAAGCGGGCGATGCCCCGGGCTGATCGTATGCTGAAAGAGGCTGCGCAGATTGCAAAAGAAAAGGGTGCCTATGTTGCCATTAACGTTTTGCAGGAGCGAAACGGAAACATTCAAAACAGCACTTATTTGTTTGATAAAAAGGGAAACACCGCCTTTGTCTATGATAAAATTCACCTGCCGCCGTCTGAAATTGCGTTGGGCGTGAAATATGGCGATGGGGCGTGTGTTTGCGATATTGACGGCATCCGCTTTGGCTTCTTGACCTGTTACGATGTCTATTTTAACGAGCAAATCGAGTATTTGGCATCGCAAAAGTGTGATATTATCCTGTTTCCGGGTTATCAGCGGGGCGAGTCTGCGGATATCATTCGGGCGCAAACCAAGCTGATCGCTTTTCGCTGCAACAGTGTGGTTGCAAAATCTTCCTATTCTATAGACAGCGATGAAAAGGGCGGCTGTTCTATGGTCGTAGGGTCAGACGGAAAAATCCTGCAGGATATGGGCAAGACAATCGGAAGTATTTCTGCTGACGTGGATCCCCATAAGAAGCATATGCGCACAGCAGGCTTTGGCGGCAGTATGATTCGCAATGACGATTTTATCAATGCCGGCTTGCGTCCTGATGTTTTTAAAAAATGAAACATCTTCCGGTGACATATGCGAAAAGCCGGGCCAGGGCCTAAATTATTTTTCAAATAGGCATTGCTATTTTTTGCTTGGTGCAGTATAATAAATGAAAATATATGAGATAAAGGAGAATTCTTTTCTATGAAGAAGCTCGCAGTAAAAAAAGATGCCCAATGTATGGCTTGCCTGGAGTGCGTGAGCGCTTGCTCCAAGGCTTTCTATAAGGAGTTCCATCAGGATCTGTCCTGCATCAAAATTGTGGAAAAGAACGGCGCAGCCAAGCCTATGGTCTGTATCCAGTGCGGCAAGTGCGCAAAGGTCTGTGAGGCCGGAGCCATCACCCAGAACCCCAAGACCGGTGTTTATATGATCAATAAGAAGCTGTGTACCTCCTGTGGCAAGTGTGTTGAGGTTTGCCCCATGAAGGTTATGGTCGCTCCTGAGGAAGGTCCTACCAGCAAATGTATCGCTTGCGGCATCTGTGTAAAGGCCTGTCCTATGGAGATCCTGGAGATCGTGGAGAAATAAAATTCTACATAGAAACAGTCGGGTGTTTGCCCGACTGTTTTTTTGTGTAAACGCAATTTTAGCGGTTGTAATAATTGCATATTGTAACGAAATATGATATACTGTTAATAATCATACGCCCGGAGGAGTTTATGACAATTATGACAGCTTTTCAGCAGAAAATAACCGAATTATTGCCACAAATTGAACTCAATCTGGAGGAATCCCTTGCTAAGCACACATCCTTCCGGATCGGTGGTCCTGCGGAAGTAATGGCATTTCCCAAAACCGGAGCAGAACTTAGCGAAATTTTAAAAACGTCCGCTTTGTTGGACTGTAAACCTGTTATCTTAGGAGCAGGAACTAATATACTGGCGCCGGATGCCGGTGTCAGGGGACTGGTTATCTGTCTGCGAAACCTGCAGGAAACCTTGGAAAGACTTGATGATTCACACATTCGTGTTTCTGCAGGTGTGAGTATGGCCAGATGCGCCACCTTTGCTGCTAACCTTGGCCTTTCAGGCCTGGAATTCGCCCACGGTATCCCGGGCTCTGTAGGCGGCGGTGTGTATATGAATGCCGGTGCCTACGGCGGTGAGATCTGTCAGGTCTGCACAGAGGTAGAAGTGATGGACTTAAGCGGCAACAGGCGCGTGCTGACAGGGGAGGAGATGGACTTTTCCTACCGGCATAGCCGATTGGAGGGCACAGGCGATATCGTGCTTAGCGTAACCTTTGCCCTGACAAAGAAACCTTCTGAGGAGATCCACGAGGTTATGCAGGATTTAATGACCCGCCGCAGAAGTTCCCAACCCTTGGATCTGCCCTCTGCCGGCTCTGCCTTTAAACGGCCCGTAGGCGGTTATGCTGCAGCGCTTATCGATCAGACCGGCCTTAAGGGCTATCGCGTAGGCAGCGCAGCAGTATCACAGAAGCACGCAGGTTTCGTAGTAAATCTGGGCGGCGCAACATCTGAAGATGTAAAGCAGCTGTTACGGGATGTTTCTCAAAAAGTATTTGATGCAACAGGAATTTCCCTGGAGCCGGAAATCCGAATTTGGTAGAAAGGAGCATAGCGCCATGGCGACTTCGTTTTCAGGCAATGCAAAGGCAGAGATCTGCCGTTATATTCCCGCAAAGCATTGCTGCGCCCTGGCAGAGTGCTTTGGAATCCTACTGTTTTGCAATAGCTTTCAGGGGGATAATATTCGAATCATCACGGAAAGCCGGGAATTTGCGCAGATTCTGCCCAAATTGTTCAAAAGGGCTTTTGGGGTAGCGTTTGATCAAATGCCCAATGACGCAACCACAGGAAAGCTTGTCTTTCAGATTACAGATCAAGAAAAGATCCACCGCATTATGACCTGCTACGGGTTTGATGCGAAGGATACCCTTTCTCTGCATATCAACCTGCCGGTGGTGGAGGAGGACTGCTGCAAGGCATCCTTTCTGAAGGGCGCATTCCTGGCCGGCGGTTCTGTGACAGACCCTGCCAAGGGTTATCATATGGAGTTTACCACCACCCACAGCAGTGTGGCGCGGGAGTGCGATAGCTTATTGCAGGAGAGCATCGGCTTTCAGCCTAAATATACGGTTCGCGGCGGCAACAGAGTGCTGTATCTCAAGCAAAGCGATTTAATATCCGATTGCCTGACTTATTTAGGCGCCCACATTTCCGCTATGGGCATTATGGAGGCCAAGCTGGAAAAGGAACTGAATAACAAGGTCAATCGCCGCTGTAACTGCGACGATGCCAACACCTCCAAGGTGGTGGAGGCAGCCCAGGAGCAGCTGTCTGCCATTCGCATTCTCAGAGAGAATGGAGCTTTTCAAAATTTACCGGCCAAGCTGCAGCAGGCGGCCTGTGCCAGAGAGGAAAACCCCGAAGCGTCCTTGTCGGAGCTGGCAGTTCTGATGCAGCCGCCGATCAGCAAGCCCGCTATGAATCACCGGCTTCAGAAGCTGGTGCAATTATCTCAGGAGGAAAAGTAAATGAGCTTTGTACACTTACATTTGCATACAGAATACAGCCTCCTGGACGGCGCTTGCCGAATCGAAGGTCTGATGGACAGAGTCAAGGAGCTGGGGCAGTCTGCCGTTGCCATTACCGACCACGGTGTTATGTACGGCTGTATTGACTTCTATAAAGCGGCAAAATCTGCCGGCGTCAAGCCCATTATTGGGTGCGAGGTATACGTTGCCCCGCGCAATATGTCCGACAGAGTTCACGGCATCGATAACGACCCCTACCATTTGGTGCTTCTGTGTAAGGACCGCACAGGCTATGAAAACCTGTGCTATCTGGTATCACAGGCCTTTATGCAGGGCTTTTACGGAAAACCCAGAGTGGATCTGGCGCTGCTACGAGAGCGCCATGAGGGCCTCATTGCCACCTCTGCCTGCCTGGCAGGCGCTATTCCCCAAAGACTTTTGCAGGAGGATTATGATGCCGCCAAGGCATATGCCCTGGAGTTGGCAGATATCTTTGGTGAGGACAATTTCTACTTAGAGCTGCAGGATCACGGCATTGCCGAGCAAACCCCTGTAAATCAAGGAGTAATGCGCATTGCCAGAGAAACCGGCCTGCCCTTGATCGTTACCAACGATGCCCACTATCTGCGCAGAGAGGATGCCAAAATGCAGGATGTTCTTCTGTGCGTGCAAACCGGCAAGACGGTGGACGATCCCAACCGAATGAAGTTCCAAACCGAGGAGTTTTATTTAAAGAGTGAGGATGAGCTTCGTCAGCTATTCCCGGGTTGTGACGAAGCCTTTGAAAATACACAGAAAATTGCAGACCGCTGCAATTTGGAGTTCGTTTTCAACGAGTACCATTTGCCATCTTTCCCCGTGCCGGAAGGCTTCACCAACGAGGCATATTTCCGCAAGCTCTGTGAAGACGGCTTCCGTGAGCGGTACGAAAATCCCCCCGAGAGCTATCGGGAACGCTTGGAATATGAAATCGGCGTTATCAGCCGTATGGGCTATGTGAACTACTACCTGATCGTATGGGACTTTATACGCTACGCCAAGGAGCAGGGGATTCCCGTAGGTCCGGGACGTGGCTCCGGCGCGGCATCTATCGTTGCCTACTGTATGCACATTACCGAAGTAGACCCCATGAAGTACGCGCTGATTTTCGAGCGATTCCTGAATCCTGAGCGTGTCAGTATGCCCGACTTCGATACGGACTTCTGCCAGGAACGCAGAGGAGAAGTGATCGACTACGTTATGGAGAAATACGGCGCAGACCACGTGGCGCAGATCGCTACCTTCGGTACGATGGCTGCCCGTGGCGCGATCCGCGATGTGGGCAGAGCGCTGAATTTCACCTATGCGGAAACAGATGTGGTTGCTAAATTGGTGCCTGCCACAGTGCATATCACCCTAAAAGAGGCGTTGGAGGTATCTCCCAAGCTTAAGGAGATGTATGACGCGGATGAACGGGTAAAAACACTCATTGATACCGCAATGAGCCTGGAGGGTATGCCGAGAAACACCTCCACCCACGCCGCAGGTGTGGTAATTACCGCCCAGCCTGTCCATACTTACGTACCCCTTTCCCGCAACGACGATACCACCGTCACCCAGTATACTATGACCACCATAGAGGAACTGGGTCTTCTGAAGATGGACTTTTTGGGCTTGCGCAACCTGACGGTCATCGAGGACGCAGAGCGCCAGATCCGCCTGTTAGAGCCGGACTTCGATATTGATAAAGTGCCGGATAATGACCCGGAAACCTTTGGGATGCTTGCCGAGGGCAAGACACAGGGTGTGTTTCAGCTGGAATCTGCGGGCATTACAGGCGTGTGTGTCAATATGAAGCCCACTTCCATAGAAGATATGACGGCTATTGTTGCCCTTTACCGCCCCGGCCCAATGGATTCCATTCCTACCTTTATCGCCAACAAGCACGATCATAGGAAGATCCGCTATAAGACTCCCTTGCTGGAGCCGATACTGAAGGTCACCTACGGCTGTATCGTCTACCAGGAGCAGGTCATTGAGATCTTCCGCAGCCTGGGCGGCTATACTATGGGACAAGCTGATAACATCCGCCGCGCCATCTCCAAAAAGAAGATGCACGTGATCGATGCGGAACGCACCGTGTTTGTCTACGGTGATGAAAAGCAGGGAATTCCCGGCGCAGTTGCCAAGGGTGTGCCGGAGCAGGTCGCCCAGTCCATCTATGATGAGATCGTTGCCTTCGCCAACTACGCATTTAATAAGGCTCACGCAGTTTGCTACGCGGTGGTATCCTACCAAACCGCTTACCTGAAATGCCATTATCCCAAGCAATATATGGCTGCGCTGATGACCTCCGTGCTGGATTCTGCCACCAAGATCTCCGGCTATATTGCCGAGTGTAAAGACTTGGGGATCGCGACCCTGCCGCCTGATGTGAATCACTCCATAGACAGCTTTGCGGTGGAGGGAGATTCCATTCGTTTCGGTCTTGGCGCGGTGAAAAATGTAGGCAGAGGTCTTATCCGCAGTATGGTTGCCAAGCGGACGCAGGATGGCCCGTTCCAGTCGCTGGAGGATTTTATTCAGCGAATGGGTGACGAGCTGAACAAGCGCGCTCTTGAGAACTTCATCAAGTGCGGCGCTATGGACTGCTTTGGCCACCATCGCAGCGAGATGCTCGCAGTGTTCGATACTATGATGGATTCCATTGCCGCGTCCCGTAAAAAGAATCTGGACGGGCAGATCGGTCTGTTTGAGATGCTGCAGGATACGGAGAACGCGGTTGCAATTCCCATCCCCAAGCTGAATGAGATGAACAAGGCAGACCTGATGCTGATGGAGAAGGAAACCACAGGCATTTATCTGTCGGGTCACCCTATGGACGATTACCGTCACCTGCTGAAGGGCACACACGTTGTACCGATCGGCTCCCTTATGGATGAGGAAAACACCTATCAGGACGATCAAATCGTTAGTGTTGCAGGTGTTGTGCAAACCATCAAAATGAAGACCACCCGCAACAATTCTATGATGGCATACGTGACCTTAGAGGATGATACCGCATCCATCGAAATGCTGGCATTTTCCAATGTACTGAACCAGTACGGCGGGTATCTGAAGGAAAATCAGCCTGTGGTCATTGTGGGCAGACTCTCTATGCGGGATGACAAGGAGCCCCAAATTGTCATCAATCGGGCGCGGCCTATGTCCGACTTTGCCAATCAGCGACCTGAGGAGGAGCCTGCCCGCGAAACTGTAAAAACGGGCACATTGTATCTGCGTCTTCCCGGTGAGGAAGGACCGCTGTTTGGTAAGATCCGCGCTATTTTGAATATGTTCCCGGGACAATCTCAAGTGGTTGTCTACTTTGCAGATACCAAGCAAAGACGGGGCAGCACCTGCGCATTGGACAGCCGTATGCTCACGGAGCTGAACAATGTGCTGGGGCAGGAGAATGTTGTTATAAAATGACTTTCCATTTCCTGACAAATATGTTACAATACTAAGAAGGGGGTGTTACCGTGAGAAATGGAATAAAGCGCCTGTTTTGTCTGCTTATGGTAGCACTGAGCTTAAGTGGCTGTTCCATGCGGACAGTGGACCAAATGTATATGCTTCCCAAGCGTTCAAAGGACTATAGCAACCTGCAATCCGCTATCGACAAGGCAATGGCAGGGCTGGAGTTTTGCGCCCCTCTAAGTGGGGACAATCAGCAAACAGTCCAAATTGCCGATGTAGATGGCGACGAGCAGCAGGAGTATCTGGTGTTTGCCAAGGGAAGCTCTGAAATTCCTTTGCGTGTGCTGGTTTTTGACAGACAGGAAGAGGGATTCCTCCATATTGACACAATTGAAAGCAACGGCACGGCTTTCGACCAGGTAGAATATATCCAAATGGACGATAAGCCCGGCGTTGAGCTTGTGGTGGGTCGCCAGCTCAGCGATCAGCTGATGCGCTCCGTTTCCATTTACACGTTTTCCGGCGGTGAAGCAGAGCAGCTGGTTACCACCAACTATCGGAAATTCGTCACATTGGATATCAATGACGATGGTTATTATGAACTGTTTCTTCTGCGACCCGGTCAAACAGAAACCGACAATGGTGTTGCAGAGCTTTACAGTATGAAAAACGGGATCATGGCGCGTTCCAACGAGGTGAATATGTCCTGCCCCGTTGACCAGCTGAAGCGAATCCTGGTAGGTAAGCTTTTGGATAATAAAACGGCAGTGTATGTTGCCAGCACGGTGGAAGACACCTCTCTGATCACAGATGTCTATACCCAAAACGGTGAAAAGCTCACCAACGTGAGCCTTTCCAAGGATTCGGGCACCAGCGTCCAAACATTGCGAAACTATTATGTTTACGCTGACGACATTGATGATGATACGGTGGTGGAATTGCCCCGCCTTGTGCCGATGATTCCCCTTGACTCAACGAATGCTCCCGAGCGAAGTGACTTGATTTTGTGGTATGCGCTGAGCAGCGACGGTGCTGTTACGGAAAAGCAGCATACCTATTACGATTCCACAGGCGGCTGGTACTTGGAGATCGATAACGAATTGGCGCCTCGCATCACGGTAGAACGGCAATCAAGTGTATTTGCCTTCTATCTTTGGAAAGAGGACTATTCCGCAGCGCAAAAGCTTATGACGGTCTACACTCTGACCGGGCAGAATCGAGAGGAACAAAGCGTGGAAAGCGGACGGTTTATTCTCTTAAAAACAGATACAGTGACCTACGCAGCCAGCTTGGATGCTGCGGCGGCCAACTACAATATCACCCAACAGAGCATGATTCAAGATTTTTACCTGATCCACAGGGATTGGAACACAGGTGAAATGTAAGAGGTATATAAGAGGTATACATGATGAAAAAAGTACTGATTTTGGAAGATGAATTGAATATTCGAAGCTTTGTGGTGATCAACCTGAAGCGCGCCGGCTATGATGCCATTGAGGCAGGAACCGGTACGGAGGCTTTGGAAAAGCTGAATCGCTATCCGGACATCGGCGTTGCGATCCTTGATGTGATGCTGCCGGACATTGATGGCTTTGAGGTGTGCCGGAGAATTCGCGCCACCAACAAGCAAATGGGCATTATTATGCTCACTGCCCGCACCCAGGAGATGGACAAGGTAACAGGACTTATGACCGGCGCGGACGACTATGTAACAAAGCCCTTTTCTCCTGCGGAGCTGACAGCGCGAATCGATGCGCTCTATCGCCGGATCGGTGGTGACAGCGGCATAGATTCCGAGCTGATCAGCCAGGGCCCCTTCGTAATGAACACCCGAAATCACACTCTGGAAAAGAACGGGAACCGTATCCGGCTGACCCAGGTGGAATACGCGATTTTGAAGCTCTTTATGCAGAATCCCGGCAGAGCCTTGTCCCGCGAAGACATTCTGTCCGCGGTTTGGGGCAGAGATTACGAGGGCGAATTGAAAATTGTGGACGTAAATATCCGCCGCTTGCGGATCAAAATTGAGGACGATACAGCCAACCCCTCCTACATTACAACAGTTTGGGGCTTTGGCTATAAGTGGGGCGCATGATAACGAAGAAACAAAAATGGCGTAAAATCCAAATTAAGGGCTTGCGCCGGCGTTGGCTAATCAATACGTTGACGGTTGTGTGTACGCTGGGACTAATTTGTGTTTTGGCAGTTACAGCAGCTTTCTCCGCGTATTACCACTCTGCAATGGAGTCGGATATGCGCTACCGCGCCCGTTCCACCACGGAGTTTTTTGCCGACTACCTTAACCAAAGTTATAAGGCTTATTACCAGTCCTGCATTACCTATGCCCAAACCTTTGATGACAGGAACTTTATCGAACTGCAATTTATCAGCGCAGATGGCGCAATGGTTGCTTCCTCCTACGGAAAATGGGTGGGTACACCCCCTGCAACCCCGGATATTAGCGATGCGATCAGCACCCGCGGCATCTGTTCCTATGTGGGTAAAAATCCTCAAACTGGCGAACGTATCATGGCGGTTTCCAGCCCGATGATCTACACAAACGGTGAGGTGATCGGTGTTTTGCGCTATGTGACCTCCACCGCCAGAATGGATGCCCAGGTCGTAACGATTGCCTTCATTGCATTAGGCGCGTTGCTGGTGTTCACCCTGTTGGTGCTCTTTAGCAGTAACTACTATATCCGATCCATTCTCACTCCCTTGGGAGAGATCATCGACAAGGCACAAAAAATCGCAAACGGCACCTACGGCATTCAAATTCAAACGGAATTTGATGACGAGATCGGCGACCTGGCCCGTATGATCAACGAGATGTCCCTGAAGATCAGCGAGAACGAGAAAATTCAAAGAGAATTCATCTCCTCGCTTTCCCACGAGCTGCGTACACCGCTGACGGCCATTACCGGCTGGAGCGAAACCCTGCTCAGCTCGGACAAGCTGGATAATGATACCCGACGTGGCGTACGAATTATCCACAGGGAATCAAACCGCCTTACCGATATGGTGGTGGATCTGCTGGACTTCACCCGTATCCAGGACGACAGAATGACCTTGAATATGGAAACAGTCGATGTTCGGGCAGAATTTGAGGACACGGTATTTATGTATGGCAGCCGCTTGGCAGAAGAGGGAATCAGCCTGAAGTACGTGGATAATGACCAGGATATCCCGGAGATCTCCTGTGACCCCCAGCGTATGCGGCAGGTATTCTTAAATATTCTGAACAATGCGGTAAAGCATGCCGGTGAGGGAAAACAGATCGATGCAAGCATTGCCTACAAGGATGATTTTATAGTCATTAAGATCCGTGACTACGGCCCCGGAATCCCCGTAGACGAATTGCCTTTGGTAAAAAAGAAATTCTACAAGGGCAGCTCAAAAGCACGTGGTACGGGCATTGGCCTTGCTGTAAGTGATGAAATTGTGCAAATGCACGGCGGCGAACTGACACTGGAAAATGCGCTTGCCGGTGGTACACTGGTAACGATTCGACTTCCGGCGACCTAGCCTGAGCGAGAAAGGACGACTATGGCAAATCAAGAAAAATTCAAAACAATGATTGGCGGACAGGCACTGATCGAGGGCCTGATGATGCGAGGCCCTCAGAAGGATGCTATCGTTGTGCGGGGAAAAGACGGTGTAACCGTTGAGATTAAGGACAGAAAGGTGCGACCCAAGAACTCACCGCTGAACTGGCCTGTGATCCGTGGCGCGGTCACCTTCTTTGATGCCCAGCTGACGGGCGTAAAGGCGCTGATGCGTTCCGCTGACCTGTCCCCGGAGGAAAGTCAGGAAGAACCCTCCAAGTTTGATAAGTGGCTGGAAGAAAAGCTGGGCGACAAGCGTTTCCAACAGCTTGTTGTGGGCATTGCCGTGGCTATGGGCCTGGGCTTGTCTATCCTGTTGTTCTTCCTTTTGCCCATGGTGATCGGCAGCTTCTTCGACCGCTGGATCCGTAATAATCTTCTGCTGAATCTTGTAGAGGGCATTGTGCGTATTTTGATCTTTACCGGCTATATGCTTTTGGTGTCCCGTATGAGTGAAATGAAGCGGGTATTTGCCTATCATGGAGCAGAGCACAAGACCATCCGCTGCTATGAGGCGGGATTGCCCTTGACCGTAGAGAATGTACGTCAGCAAACAAGGCTGCATCCCCGATGCGGCACCAGCTTCCTGCTGGTTGTGATGATCATTTCCATTCTGCTGTTTTCCGTAGCATCATCCCTTCTGCTGGCTGTAATTCCAAAACTGGCTGCGATCCACGGAAGCTTTTTGTACCGGCTGATTATGATCGCCTTTAAGCTGCTGTTGCTTCCCTTGGTGGTATCCTTCAGCTATGAGATTAACCGCTGGGTGGGCCGGCACGATAACCTCTTCACCCGGATCTTGTCTGCCCCCGGTATGTGGTTCCAGAACTTTACTACCAACGAGCCGGACGACAGTATGATCGAGGTAGGTATTCAGGCATTAGAGGCAGTTCTGCCTGAAAATGAAGGGGATGACCGTTGGTAATGACCCTGGCAGAATTGTTTTTAAAGACCCGCAACCTGCTTATGCCGAAGGAAGATGCGGAGTCGGCATCCTTTATAGCCAGAGAGCTGCTTTGCCGGGCCACAGGCCTGCGCCGTGAGCAGATCATAGCAGACAGAAACGCGCCGGCTACTCCAAAAGCCTGTGAGGAAATGGACCGAATGACCGCCCGGGTGATGCTGGGTGAACCTCTTGCCTATGTGCTTGGGGAGTGGGAGTTCTACGGAATGAAGCTTACGGTGAATTCCAACGTGCTGATCCCCCGGGACGATACCTGCGCGGTAACAGAACTGGCGATCCGACAGACCTTGTTTCTGGACTCCAACCCACGGGTTTTGGATCTGTGCACAGGCTCAGGATGTATCGGCCTTGCCGTTGCAAATCGCGTAAAGGATGCCAAGGTGACCTTAGCGGATATATCCCGCGAAGCAATGCAGGTAGCAAAGAAGAATATCGTAAGTCAAAAGCTTTCGGGCCGAGTGACCTGTGTACAGGCAAACGCCCTGGAGCAACCTCCCGCTTTTCTTGGGAAATTTGATTTGATCGTATCCAATCCCCCTTATATCACCACACAGGAGATGACGGAATTGCCGGATAGCGTGGGGAAATTTGAGCCTCACTTAGCGCTCCACGGCGGACAGGATGGATTGGACTTTTACCGGGCCATTGCAAAGAATTATAAGGCTGCGCTGAAACCGGGCGGCTATCTGTGCTTTGAGTTTGGCATGGGGCAGGGGGACGCTGTTTGCCGCCTGCTCGAGGATAACGGATTTACTATACTGGAGCGTTCCAGAGATTTTAACGACAGAGAACGGGCTGTGCTGGCACAGTTCGGTAGGAAGGATGGATAACTATGGCGACAAAGAAAACAGCTTATGAAGCACCTACACCTGCAACAGATAAGAAAAGAGCGTTGCAGACCGCGATTTCTCAGATCGAGAAGAATTTCGGCAAGGGTACGGTAATGCGCTTGGGCGACAAGCCCGAAATGAACGTGGATGCAATTCCCACCGGCTCTTTGGCATTGGATGCTGCGCTGGGCATTGGCGGCGTTCCCAAGGGACGTATTATCGAAATTTACGGACCTGAATCCTCAGGTAAGACCACCTTGGCCCTGCACATTTTGGCAGAGGCACAGAAGATGGGCGGCGAGGTCGCCTTTGTGGATGCTGAGCACGCCTTAGACCCTGTTTATGCAGCTGCCTTGGGCGTAAATACCGATGATATGCTGGTTTCTCAGCCGGACACCGGCGAGCAGGCATTGGAAATCACCGATGCGCTGGTGCGTAGCGGCGCTGTGGATGCTGTTGTTGTGGACTCTGTTGCCGCCCTGGTTCCCAAGCAGGAAATCGAGGGCGAAATGGGCGATACCTTTGTGGGTCTGCAGGCAAGACTGATGAGCCAGGCATTGCGCAAATTGGCTGGTACCATCGCAAAGACCAATTGCGTTGTTATTTTTATCAACCAGCTTCGTATGAAGATCGGCGTGATGTACGGCAATCCCGAAACCACCACAGGTGGTAATGCCCTGAAGTTCTATTCCTCTGTACGTTTGGATGTACGTCGTGTAGAATCCATCAAAGAGGGTAGCAACGTTGTGGGCAACAAGACCCGCGTAAAGGTTGTTAAGAACAAGGTAGCTCCTCCTTTCCGTGAGGCCTACTTCGATATTATGTATGGCGAAGGCATCAGCAAGTGGGGCGAATTGGTGGATCTGGCTGTTCAAATGGATATTATTCAGAAGAGTGGCAGTTGGTTCTCTATGGGCGATGAGCGAATCGGACAGGGCAAGGACAGTGTAAAGCTGTTCCTGCAAACAAACCCCGATATTGCTGAACAGGTAGAGCAGCAGGTGCGTGAAAAACTGATTTCCGGTGCATCCTCCAAAACACCTGCCAAGGCAGCTGAGCGCCCTGTAGCCGTCAGCGCTGACGATTTTGATGATGAGGATTGAGTCTGTAGCCGCCCAGCCGGATCGGGCAGGGCGGTACACAGTGAAATTTGAAGACGGTACCGTTATGCGTTTATACCGGCAGACAGTAGAGGATTTTGGCCTCTACACCGGCAGAGAACTGACAGAGCAGGAGCAGAAAGATCTGCAGGCTGCGGCAGGTCAGATGTCTGCCAAAATGCGGGCCGTTCGGATCGTTTCGGCAAGCAGTGTGTCCAAAAGTGATTTGGAGCGCCGCTTGGTACAAAAAGGTGAAACAAAGGGCGACGCCAAGCAGGCAGTTGCCTGGATGACAGAACTGAATCTTTTGGACGACCAAAAGACAGCACAGCAGATCGTTCAGCGGTGCATTTCCAAGGGCTATGGACTTGCCCGGGCAAAGCAGGCGCTGTTTGAAAAGCGGATCCCAAAGGAATTTTGGGATGATGCGCTGGCGGACTATCCCGACCAGACGGAAAGGATACTTGCATTTTTATCCTCCCGGCTTGGCGAACAGTGGGAGGAAAAGGACCTGCGGCGGGCTGTGGATGCATTGCTGCGCCGGGGTCACAGTTATCAGGAGATCCGTCGCGCACTGAATGAATTTTCGCAAAATGCGGATTTTCGGGAGGATTACTATGGCTAATGTAGGGTTCATCTCTTTGGGATGCGCCAAGAATCAAGTGGACTGCGAGCGAATGATGTACCGTGTCCAGGAAGCAGGTTACGACCTGCAGGCGGATGTGGTAGGCGCAGACGTGGTGGTTATCAACACCTGCGGCTTTATCGATTCTGCAAAAAGTGAAGCAATCGACTATATTCTGCAAATGGCGCAGCTGAAGGAACAAGGCTTGATCGGTAAAATACTGGTGACAGGCTGCTTGTCCCAGCGCTATCAGCAGGAGATCATTAAAGAAATGCCCGAGGTTGACGGCGTTTTGGGAACAGGTAGTTATACGGAGGTCGTGTCTGCGATTGAAAGCCTGTTATCCGGGAATTCCGTAAGCGATTTTGCCTCTATCGACACACCCGAGCAGGAGTGCGGACGCGTCCTCACAACGCCTGAGCATTATGCCTACATCAAAATCGCAGAGGGCTGTGATAACCGTTGCGCCTACTGCATTATTCCCTACCTGCGAGGCAAGTTCCGCAGCCGGCAAATGGATGATATTCTTTACGAGGCGAGGATTTTGGCTGCCAATGGTGTCAAAGAGCTGCTGGTTGTGGCGCAGGATACCAGCCGATACGGAACAGACTTCCCGGAGCACAAGCGCCTTTTGCCGGAGCTACTGCGTGAGCTTTGCAAAATCGATGGTATTAAGTGGATTCGCGTCCACTATACCTATCCCGATGAAATTGACGATGAATTGATCTCCGTAATGGCAAATGAGCCGAAAATCGTGAAATACTTAGACATTCCCATTCAGCACTGCAACAGTAAAATTCTGAAGCTTATGAACCGCCGCAGTAGCAAGGAGCAGCTGGTAGAGCTGTTTGCAAAGCTGCGTGCTCAAATTCCCAATCTTGTGATCCGCACCAGCGTGATCACCGGCCTTCCCGGTGAGGGTGAGGAAGAATTTGAGGAGCTGTGCGAATTTCTCAAAGAGCAGCGCCTTGAGCGTGTTGGCGCGTTCCCGTTCTCTCCCGAGGAGGGGACACCTGCAGCGGAAATGGAATTTGTGGATTCTGAGATCGCGCAGCAAAGAGCTCAGCAGGTAGAAACCATCCAATCCCGCATTATGGATGCGTATCACGCAGCGATGCAGGGGAAAACCCTTGAGGTTTTGGTGGACGGCTTTGATGAAGATTTGGAGCAGTACTACGGACGTACCTATGCTGACTCTCCTGAAATTGACAGCCGTGTTTGGCTTGCATCCCAGGAGCCCTTGGTAGAGGGAAGCTTTGTGCAGGTCTGCATTGACGGTGTGGTGGACGGAGAACTTTCAGGTTTTGTATTGGAGGAAGAAGAATGACTTTAGCAAGCAAAATCACGTTGATACGTGTGGCATTTATCCCTGCCTATATGGCGCTGATGTATTTAAGCGGTGGCAAGCCCGGCCTGTGGATGTGGCTGGCATTTGCGGTGTTTATCATCGCCAGCTTAACAGATTATGTGGATGGTCAGATTGCCCGTCGCTGCAATCAGGTCAGTGACTTCGGTAAATTTCTGGATCCCTTGGCAGACAAATTGCTGACTATTGCAGCAATGACCATGTTCTGCCAGTGGGGGATGATGCCTGCCTGGGCGCTGATGATCGTGCTGACCCGTGAATTTGCAGTGACCGGCCTGCGTCTGGTTGCAGTAGGTAAGGGCAAGGTGATTGCCGCCGGCTGGAGTGGCAAGGTTAAAACAGCAAGCACCATGATCGGTCTTTGTGTGCTGATGGCATTCCCGACAGTGCCCGTGCTGGCTACGATCGTCAATGCTGTGATTATCGTAACAACTGTTTACTCTGGTGTTGAGTACTTCATTCAGAACTGGAATTGCCTTTGGGATAAGTAAAATTTGTGCCGGTGCATTGCACCGGCACAACCTACGAAGAGGAATAATATATGAACGAAAAAGAAATTGGCGAGATTCGACGCAGGGTGCGTCGTGACCGCAGCAATATGACTGCCATTTACGGCTGCTACGTGAACGGACAGAAGGAAATTGTTTCGGAATTTAAAAAAAGCACAGGCATTATGCCGGAAAACGAAGCTGAAAAATACTTCGGATTGCTCAAGCGCAGTCTGACCGGCTCAATAGGAAAGAATCTGATCGACATCACCTTCCAGACTGCTCAGGTGGCAAACAGCCCCGAGCATAAGCTGCTTATGGATTTGCGGGAAACCCAGCTGAAGGACGAAAACCTCCGGGCGGAATTGTATCAAAAAATCATTCAGTCTGTCAGCTTTGATGAGGGCTTTTTGATCCTGCTGGGCTGTGACAGCTATGATGTTCCCTTCAAGAGCGCTGATGATGAGACCCAGGCGGATGCCTCCAATGAAACCTATACATATCTGCTTTGCTCTGTTTGCCCCGTGAAGCAAACAAAGGCGAACTTGCGTTATGTAGCTGAGGACAAGGAGTTCCACGATGGCGGTATTGCCCAGGTCCCCGCTGCCCCCGAAATGGGATTTCTGTTCCCTGCCTTTGATAACCGCGCCACAAACATTTATAATGCGCTTTTCTATACCCATAGCGCCAAGAAAAACCACGAGGAGCTTGTTGACGCACTGTTCCACGTGGATGTTCCCAAGCCTGCGGAGGAGCAGAAAAAGTCCTTTGAGGCCCTGCTGGGAACATCCCTGCAGGAATCCTGCAGCCTGGATGTGGTGCAAACTGTCCATGAGCAGATCTGCCAAAGCATTGAGCTGCACAAAGAAAGCCGCGTGGCAGAGCCTCTGCTCATCTCTAAGGAGCAGGTAAAAGCTGCGCTGGCAGAGTGCGGTGTCCCGGAAAAGGGCATTGCAAAGTTCTCTGTGGCTTATGACGAAACCTTTGGATTTGAGGCGCAGCTGCACCCCAAGAATATTATCAACCACAGACGTTTTGAGGTGAAGCTGCCGGATGTTTCCATTCAGGTGTCCCCGGAGCGGGCAGACTTGATTGAAACCCGGATCATTGACGGCGTGAAGTATATTCTGATCTGCGCTGATGAAAATGTAGAGGTGAACGGCGTGTCGATCACCATTGCAGAGTAAGAAAATTGCGAAAAAACCGGCGTGTTTCCACACGCCGGTTTGCTGTTTTATTTGCCACGCATAAGGTCGACCAAAATCTCTGTACACTTTTCGATGCCCAGCACACTGGTGCTTAGGCTGATATCGTAGTTCCGCGCTTCACCCCAGACTCTACCGGTGTAGTGCTGATAATTTGCCTTTCTCCGCTTGTCTTTTTCGTTCAAACGGGTCTGCGGGGACTTTTCAGACTCACCGTAAAGGCGAACAATACGATCCGCACGGAATTCCTTGTCCGCATAGATAAAGGCGTGAAGCACATCGGGACGGTCTTTCAAAATGTAATCGGCGTTTCTGCCTACGATCACACAAGGGCCTTTTTCAGCCAACTGCAGAATAACACCGCACTGAATGTTCCACAGAAAATCCGCGGTGGAAAGGCCGTCCATAACACCGGGAGTGCCATGGGATGCAAAGGCATAAGAGAAAATACTCTTTCCGGGGGAATGTTCGCCGTGTTCCTCAACAAATTTGGGAGCAAAGCCGGATTCTAAAGCAACCTGCTCAACCAGTTCCTTATCGTAAAAGGGAATGCCCAAGGCCTCCGCGACCTGATGCCCGATGGTGCGGCCGCCACTGCCAAATTCACGACTGATCGTAATGATTTTCTTTTCCATACTAAAACCCCTTTTTCTTTTATTATAAAAGAAGAAACCTGCAATGTCAATTTGAAATTTAAAAGGGTGTACCGATGGGTACACCCTTTTCGTTTTTATTTGATTTCAATTCCGAAGACCACACCGCCGCGTGTGCCCACCACCAATGTGTTATCGAACACGGCAGGGGAGGCCTCGATATTAGTACCAAGCTCAACAGTGGAGAGCACATTGCCCTTACTGTCGTACATCTTCATAATACCCAAGGAATCACCAACGATGATATAGGCTTTTCCCTCCTTGTCGTATACGGCAACGGGGGAACTCCAGGTGTAGTTGTCCATGGATTTTTTCCAGACGATCTCGCCGGTCTGGGTATCCACAGCCACCATTTCACCGTTCCATTCATTGGGTGTTCTCGCAACAGTGTAAATAATCAAGCCTTCAAGCTCTGTGCCGGGCTTGCCCAACAGGGGAGAGGACTGCACACCGCCGGATACACCGCTGACCGTGTAGCAGTCAAATTTCTGCTCCCAAACGATCTCGCCGGTCTTAGCGTCCAGCTTGTAAATGCAGATATAACCCTTGTTACCGCTTGCTGTCCAGTGCAGGGAGGGCGCGGTGTAGATATAACCGCCATCCAATCCGTTCCATTCAAAAACGGGAGTGGAGTTGGAGTCATCCCGGGTATCCTGTGCCCAGACAAGACTCATGGTATCCAAATCAATGCAGAAGAACATACCACCGTTCTCTGAAATATACAGATAGCGGTCAACAATGACTGCGCTGGGCTCATAACCGACCCAGTAGGTGCTCTTGTTGGAGCGATCTGTTGAATAACGGGTCTTTACAAGCTCTTCGGGCGCAACAGTGAGTGTACCCGCGGTCTTATCGTATGCGGTGTTCAGCTTAATGGTATAGAGAATACCGTTTTCGCCGGGCCAGATCAGGGTATCTGTTTCCTTGTCAACCAGGGGGCTGGAGTCAAATGCGGTCCAGTCGCGCTGGCTGAAGGCATCGCTGCCGCTGCGCTCGTAGAGAACTTTGCCGTCGATCAGGCTGATAACGTACATTTTCGGAACTTTGCTGCCGATGGAGTCGCCTGAGCCCACATACATCAGTGGATACCCTCTGGGATCCAACGCGCCTGCACCCTTGAAGTTCATTCCCACGTTGATAGAATCACGGGTAAATGTGCCGTCCTCCAAATCGTAGAAGTAGATGTTTCCGTCCAGCGTTGCGTAAATGACCTCAACCAGGTTCTCCTTATTCTTCTTTTCGGGGTACAGGTTCATAATGGCCTTGGTTTCTGCATCCCACTTAGCCATAAGGGGCTGACCGGTCCAGCCACATCCGGGCCAGCCATTCAAAGAACCAACGTTGTTTTTCTCCCATTTTTTGCTCAGTGTGCGCAGGGCAACATCTGCAGTGCCATATACTGCGCTGTTGCGGAAGTTGTTTCCCCGGAAGGTGGCAATGCCGGGCAATGCAAAGTAGTCTTCAGGCTTGCCGAAGGAAATGGATTGCTCCTGCTTATAGCTGTCTACAATAGTGCCATTGGAAATGATTTCCCAGTTGATACCCCATTTTTCCGGATCGCTTGTATTAGAGAGCTGGGGAGTGAAGGTGGGCTCGGGAACGGGCGTGGTGTCCTGTGTAGTGTCTTGGGTCGCATTGTCGCCGGTGCTATCGCCGGTGTTCGCATCCTGAGATGTGGAGGGGGAAGTGTTATTTTCCAGGCTCGTCAACTGCTTGCCGACGGCGTTGTAACGCACCGTGCAGGCAATTGCGCATACCAGCACAATTACAGCGGTAATGGACATCAAAAGTAAAATCAGTTTTTGGGTGCTGCGGCGGTTTTTGCTGTACCGCATCTGCGCGCTGATGAGGGCAAATGCCACACATCCGGCAGCCAAAACTCCGAAAATAACAAACAGCAGGATCAAAGCCGGTTTCATACTCTGATGGCTTTGTAAAAGAGCAGTACCCGCTGCAAGTATCGGCATATACATAGAAGACTCCTCCTAATAACAATTACTTTTAGCTATTATAACACCATATCCCTGTGTTCGCAAGGGAAAACCGCAGAAATAATATTTTTGCCCCAATCACAATTGAAATATGCGATAAATTGTGCTATAATTTCTTAAATGCAAAAAGGAGAGAATTATGGAACGAATAGTGGAGGCATTAGCGTTAGAGCTAAAGCAAAAAACCGAATACGTGCAAAACGTAGTAAACCTGCTGGATGAGGGCAATACCATTCCCTTTATTGCCCGTTACAGAAAAGAATTGCATGGCAGTATGGACGATACGACCCTGCGTACCCTGGAAACCCGCTTGAACTATCTGCGGAATCTCCAGGAGCGCAAGGAAGAGGTAATCAAGTCCATTGACGGCCAGGAGAAATTGACCGAGGAACTGCAGGAAGCGATCTTGGCGGCAAAGACCTTGGCAGAGGTAGAGGATCTGTACCGCCCCTATAAGCAAAAGCGCCGTACCCGTGCAACGGTAGCAAAGGAAAAGGGACTTGAGCCGTTGGCGCTTGCTATTTTTGCGCAGGACGGTCAGGACCCTGCCAAATTGGCAGAAGACTATATTGACCCTGAAAAGGGCGTGGAAACCGTAGAGGATGCTCTGCAAGGCGCATCGGATATTATTGCGGAAATCATCTCCGATGATGCAGATATCCGTAAGGCGCTGCGGCAAAAAATGGAGCGCTTTGCTGTGGTATCCGTTCAGGCGACAGACCCGGAGACCGACAGCGTTTATCGGCTCTATTACAGCTTTTCCGCGCCTGTTCCCCGGCTGCAAAACCACCAGATTCTTGCCATTAACCGTGGAGAACGGGAAGGCTTCTTGAAGGTGTCTGCCGCGCTTCCCGGTGTGGAGGGACAGGCCCTCGTTTGCAGAATGGCGTTAAAGCCCACCGCCTGGGTGTCCGCATTTGTGAAAGCGGCAGCGGAGGATGCCTATGAGCGCCTGATCGCACCCAGCGTGGAACGGGAATTGCGTAGCACGTTAACAGACCGTGCAGGCGAATCCGCAATTGCGAATTTTGCGCTGAATTTAAAACCGCTTCTGATGCAACCGCCGGTAAAGGGCTTTGTGACTATGGGCCTGGACCCCGGATACCGCAATGGCTGTAAGGTCGCTGTAGTGGACAGCACTGGTCGCGTGCTGGATACGACAGTGGTTTACCCCACGTTCTCCGAGCGGAAAAAGGACGAGGCGATCGAGCACCTGTCCCGTATGATCCGCAAGCACGGTGTCAAGCACATTGCAATCGGTAACGGCACTGCATCCCGTGAAACAGAGGCTATGACGGTAGAAATGCTCCGCAGCCTTCCCAGTGTCAGCTATATGATCGTCAATGAGGCAGGCGCATCCGTATATTCTGCTTCCAAGCTGGCAGCTGAGGAATTCCCTGACTACGACGTAAACCTGCGTTCTGCGGTGTCTATTGCCCGCCGTCTGCAGGATCCTCTTGCTGAGCTGGTAAAGATCGATCCCAAGGCAATCGGCGTAGGCCAGTATCAGCACGATTGCCCCCAAAAGCGGTTGGATGAGGCGCTGGGTGGCGTTGTTGAGGATTGTGTAAATGCAGTCGGCGTAGATATCAATACCGCCTCTATGAGCCTGCTGCAGCAGGTGTCAGGCCTGAATTCCACTACCGCAAAGAACGTAGTTGCCTATCGTGAAGAAAACGGCGCATTCACCTCCAGAAGCCAACTGAAGAAAGTACCCAAGCTGGGACCCAAGGCCTATCAGCAGTGCGCCGGCTTCCTGCGGGTGCCGGAGAGTAAGGAAATTCTGGATAACACCGGCGTGCATCCCGAGGCATACGGCGCGGCAGAAACGCTGCTGACCCTTTGCGGTTATACCAAAACCGACGTGGCAAACGGAAACCTCTCCGAGCTGCAAGCACGTGTTGATTCGCTGGGCGCTGAGGAAACAGCAAACCGCTGCGGTGTTGGTGTGCCCACTCTTGAGGATGTGGTAAAGGAGCTGATGAAACCCGGTCGTGACCCCCGTGACGACCTGCCTGCCCCCATTCTTCGGACTGATGTGCTGGAAATGAAGGATTTGAAGGTCGGTATGGTTCTGTCCGGCACTGTGCGAAATGTAATTGATTTTGGTGTGTTTGTGGACATCGGTGTCCATCAGGATGGCCTTGTGCACATCTCACAGGTGTGCAACCGGAAAATCCGGCATCCCTCTGAGGTTCTCAAGGTAGGCGATGTTGTTAAGGTTGCCGTCCTTGAGGTCGATGAGAAGCGGAAGCGTATTGGCTTGACCATAAAGGGTGTCCCCAAAGAATAAAACGATCCCGTATGAGCTCTGCTCATACGGGATTTCCAATAAAACAGTCACAGAATAGCAAGTTTTTCTGTATTGTGTTGACAAATTTCGAAAGATGTGTATACTAAAGATAACAAGTAAAAATTCTGTTGAAACCTTCGGATACGGAAACGGAACCGAAGGCGGAGGACTCTCTGGAGAACACATTTAGTTGTGTGCCGAAGGTGCAAGGCGAAAGCTGAATCTCTCAGGCAAACGGACGGAGATGCTGTAAGAAATAAGACTTATGGTATACTTTATCACAGACAGTTCTCGCGGACTGCCTGCTTTTTATTTGTATTTTTGGAAAGAAGGATTTTTTATGCTGAAGAAAACGCTGGATTCAATTGGGTTTGTATCCCAGTTTGATAGTGAAGTAGCCGAGATGATGGGCCGGGAGCTGACTCGTCAGCAGGATGGCTTGGAGCTGATCGCTTCTGAAAACTTTGCCTCTCCCGCTGTGATAGCTGCCATGGGCTCTGTTCTGACCAATAAGTATGCTGAGGGCTTGCCCGGTAAACGCTACTATGGCGGCTGTCAGTGCGTGGATGAGCTGGAGAGCCTGTGTATTCAGCGGGCAAAGGATTTGTTTGGCGCTGAATTTGCCAACGTGCAGCCTCACTCCGGCGCCCAGGCAAATATGGCGGTGGAGCTGGCATTCTTGAATCCCGGCGACACACTGATGGGTATGAGCCTTGCCAACGGCGGTCACCTGTCCCACGGCAGCCCTGCAAATATTTCCGGCAAGTACTACAATGTAGTATCCTATGATGTGAACCACGAAACAGGCCTGATCGACTATGACCAGATTCGGGATATGGCAAAGAAGAACCAGCCCAAATTGCTGATCGCAGGCGCATCCGCATACCCCAGAGCCATTGATTTCAAGGTGTTTGCAGACATTGCCCACGAGGTTGGTGCAGTCTTTATGGTGGATATGGCGCACATTGCAGGCCTGGTTGCCGGTGGCGCCCACCAAAGCCCTGTGCCCTATGCAGATGTTGTCACCACAACTACCCACAAAACCCTCCGCGGACCGCGCGGCGGCTTGATTTTGGGCAAAGAGGAGTTTGCAAAGAAGCTGAATTCCGCCGTGTTCCCCGGCACCCAGGGTGGACCCTTGGAGCATATTATTGCTGCCAAGGCTATCTGCTTCAAAGAGGCAATGGCACCGGAGTTCAAAACCTATGCAGCGGATATTGTCAGCAATGCTAAGGTGTTGGCAGAAGCGCTTCTGCAGGAGGGCTTTAACTTGGTAACCGGTGGCACGGATAATCACCTGATGCTGGCGGACCTGCGTCCGATGAACATTACCGGTGCTGAATTACAGGTTCGCTGCGATGCCAACCATATTACACTCAACAAAAATGCGATCCCCGGCGACCCGGAAAAGCCCTCTGTCACCAGCGGTGTGCGGATCGGCACAGCCGCAGTGACTACCCGTGGCCTGGGCGCAGAGGAAATGAAGCAAATTGCCCGCTGTATTGCTTTGACGGCTCGTGATTTTGAAGGCACGACCAAGGAAGTCCACGAAACTGTAGCGGCGATCTGTGAGAAATTCCCTATGTATAAATAAGGAGTAATCATCAATGCGTTACGAAAATCAGCGGGAGCATCCCCATATGCTATATGTTACAAGACAGGCATTGGAAGACGAGAAACAGCGTGAATACGGCAAAACCACTACAATGCGGTCCTCCGGCTGTGGTCTGTGCGCAGGCATTATGGCGCTTGACCGTTTGCTGCCTCATTATGAATTTAGCCTTGAGGATGCTATCCAGCTGTCTTATGATGCCAAGGCGAACCTGAAGGTGGGTACGGACTATACTTGTTTTGGCCCTGCATTGGCTGAAAAATTCAATCTCCGCTATAAAATGAGTGACAAGCTGGAGGATTTGCGGAATTGTGTCCGCGCCGGCGGCGCAGCAGTTGTCCTGGTTGGCTGTCCCGAGGAAGGGAAACCCGGTCTTTTCACAAAGTCCAGCCACTTTATTACTGTTATTAACGAAGAGCCTGACGGCAGACTTGCCATTTTGGACCCCTCTTTCACACCCACCAAGTATGAAACCGAGGACAGAAAAGACAAGGTGGAGATCAAACACGGTGTTGTGATTCTTTGTAAGCCTGAAATCCTTCACGCAGAAACCAAGGACAAAACCGGCTCTTACTATCTGTTCTGGAGAGCATAATAATAAAAAGACCAAGTCTTGCGACTTGGTCTTTTTTTGTTTTCCTTATTTCAAAATCAGTTCTACCACCGGCACCAATACATTGGGCTTTTGCACCGGCAGCTCCAAAACGGCATCGTAGGTCTCCCAGGTTGTGCCCTCCATAATGGTCACGGACACATCCTCCTTGAAGATCAGCTCGCTGCCATCATGCAGGAACTGGGCATAATCCACCTTTCCTTTTAGTCCGGGGAGGGGGATACGTCTGAACGGATATACCATAAAATGCAGATACAGGCGCTTGCCATCCTGACTCTGTGTCATTCTGCAGCCATCCGGGCAGGCTGCCAGCAGCTCGGGATCTGCCATCGTGCAGCCGTAAATAGACCGGCTGTTGTATTTCATCCAATCAGCATATACCTGCAAGGCAGCCCGTGCACGATCATCAAAACAGCCCCGGGAATTCGGACCTACATTCATAATCAGATTGCCACCAAGAGATACCATATTGATCAGCATTTCGATCATCATCTGGGGGGACTTCCAGGTGTTTTCGTCCCGATAATAGCCCCAGGAGCCGGAGAAGGTCTGGCAGGATTCCCAAGGCACCAGCTCACCGGTCTCCTTGTGCTTGACCCACTGGGTAGGCTGGAATTGCTCCGGCGTCCAAATGTCCTGGAGAACCTGGGTACGATTGTTTATCAAAATATCCGGCTGCAAGGAACGGACGGTTTCGATCAATTTTTCTGCTTCCCAGTCATCCTTCATTTTGCCCAGATTGTAGGGATAGGGCTTTCCCTCTTGATAGCGATAGGACAGATCCAAAAAAAGAACATCGATTTTTCCGTAGTTGGTCAGCAACTCAGTTACCTGATCACGCATATACTGAGCATAACGGCGCATATCTCTTTTTTCGTTCAGTTCCTTTACGTTGGGCTCATCCCGCAGAGGGTGAATTTGGTCGATCACGAAATCTGGATGATGCCAGTCGATAAGGGAATAATAGAAGCCGATCCGCAGTCCCTCTGCCCGGAATGCATCCACAAATTCCCGCAGCAGATCACGTCCGGCAGGCGTGTTGGTGCATTTGTAGTCAGTGTATTTGGAATCGAACATACAAAAGCCTTCGTGATGCTTGGTGGTGAAGACCGCATACTTCATGCCGGCATTTTTCGCATCTCTGGCCCACTGCTTAGGGTCATACATATCCGGGTCAAAATACTTGAAATACTTGTCGTAATTGTTTCTGGCAGAAACATCACGGCTCTTGCACCATTCGTGCCGGGCAGGCATGGAATACAATCCCCAGTGGATGAACATACCGAACCGGTCGTGCAAAAACCAGGATGTATCTCCCGGTGTTTTTTTTACTACGTACTTGGACATGTTGTTCTCCTTTTCATATGTTTTTTACTGCAAAAACATTGTAACATCCGCGGCACGAAAATACAACTACTAAATTGCATTACTTAATTGTAAAACAGGGGCGATTGACAGAAGAAGGAAAGGGTCAACGCAGAAACTATCGAATATTGTAGACAGACATAATCCGCAGATTGTCTTTCAGATCCTGTATGTTATATTCCCCGGAGGCTGTAACCCGGTAGGTATCGCTGTTTGTAATATCAAAGTAATTGTCCGACAAAATCAGATCCATATTATCAAAATCAATATATACGCCCTTTGCAAATGTATCCGCTTTGATATCGATTGTGATTTTGTCGTCCTGCAGGTAAACTTCAGATTCTATAATTGGCTTTTTCCAGCTATACTGCTTGGGTTTGACGAAAAGCGCAGTTTGCCGCATAATGAAGCTGCCGTCATTGTCGTAAAGATCGGCATATATGTACTCATTGTAAATATCCGAAGGGGAAAATACTCCCGTGAATACATCTTCTGAGGTTAGCTGAGAAACAGATACCGTTTCTGTGAACCGGCAAATTGTGTTAAAATCAGAATCGCAGTGATAGACTCTTACTTCGCCTGCAAAATTATGCATTGTTTCATTGGATATGTTGATCGTAAGCTTGTTGTCATCAAGAAACAGAGCTATAGCAACCGGGGAGTAGAATTTCTTTGCTGCATAATGAAGGGCTTTGTACCTTCCGAAATAATCAATGCTTGACCATGAGCAGACCGGCCAACAGTCATTAAATTGCCAATACAATGAGCCCATACAGTAGGGACGGCATCTTCGGAAGTGCTCAACCCCATACTTAATTGCATCTGCCTGCAGAAGCTGTGATGCATAAACAAGCGCTTCAAATGAATGGGGATAGAGGTAATTATCCGCAAGATAACCCAGGATTTTGCTGTTACCGCTTCTGCACTTTTGATGATTTTCCATAATTCTGGAAAAACAGTTCATATCCTCTGGCGGGCAATAACTGTGGATGGTCTTTAGGCTGGGATAGCTTTCAAACCCGTACTCAGAGCAAAAACGGAATCTGTGGTTGCGGAATTCGGTAAACGGCGCACTTTTATGCCAAACCTTCCAAAAATGAGAATCTCCGATGGCCTCATTTCTCGGGTCATCAGCACCGCCATAGGAGGAGGGACTTGAAGGCCGATAAGAGGTCTGGGGAGCGTATTGGTCACACAGCGCGGGAAACATCCTTTCGAATAATTCGATGTAATCCTGCTGCACAAGCATACTGTCCGCAAAACCGCCTATAAACAGCTCTTCCACTTCGTTGTTTCCGCAGAACAACGCCAGAGATGGGTGGTGTCTTAAGCGTTTGATATTGTAAATGGCTTCTTCACGGTATTCCTCCTTCATTCCGTTTCCAAGCCAGACGGGGGCGCAGGCAATCATAAAATCCTGCCACACCATAATTCCATATCGGTCACATATATCGTAGAATTCATCCTCAGGATAGTAGCCGCCACCCCACACTCTTAAGCAGTTAAAATTGGCGTCAAGAGCGCTCTGTATGAGCTTTTCGGTTCTGTCTGGAGATATACGTGACAGAAGATTATCCTGGGGTATGTAGTTTGCACCCATTGCAAAAATCTTGACCCCGTTTATGACAAAACAGAATTCACTTCCGTCAGCATCGGGCGCAGTGCTTAATGTAAGGGTGCGTAGGCCGATTTTTTGTACCTTTTCACATATTGTAGCGGAACTGTCAATCATTTTTGCTTTGATCTCATAAAGAGGCTGTTCGCCATACCCTCTGACCCACCAAAGCTTGGGGTTTTCAATGGTGATCTGCGCTTTTCGGTTTTTGTCAAGGATCATTTCGTGACCGTCTATAGAAACCGAAATTGCGCAATTTGATGAATGCCTTGTTTCAACCTCCACATCAAGAACGACCTGGTTTTTAAGATGGTTCTGAAGTATGTGAATGCTTTCGATTTTATCTGTGTCGTAAGCATCCAAGCAGACTTTTCGGAATATTCCCATATCAGGAAGCTTAGGACCCCAGTCCCATCCGGACATATAAAATCCTTTCCGGAGGTGAGAGGAACCGGGAATGGAGTCGCGGTTTGTGAAAAGGTGATGCTTATTATCCATAAGCTGAAAATATTTTGTCGGCGATGAAAATTCCAGTTTCAAGCGATTTGTTCCCTTAACAAGAGCGCTTTTTACATCAAACAGATACTTTCGGTGCATATTCCTTGTGTTGCCAAGCAGTTTCCCGTTAAGGCTTATGCGGCACAGTGTATCAAGCCCGTAGAATTCCAGCTCTACGTATTCCTTTTCGAGAATGTTGTTATCTGCATCAAATTCGGCCTCGAACACGCAGTCCTTATCCGAATATGCTGTCAGATCAAGCTCGTTCAATCCATAAAACGGGTCTTCAATCATTCCGTGTTCCAGAAGAACGCTATACATAGAACAGGGAACTGTACATGATAGACCTTTGTAAGTGGCAAAGCTCATGTTCCATTTTTCAATGTTTATAGTCATAAAAATCCCTCATCTTTTGAAGTCGGTAATTTATTTTTTCTCTGTCGAAAATTTGCGATATTCTCTCGGTGAGATTCCAACCTCTTTTGAAAAAATTTCAGAAAAATAGGTGGGATTGTCAAAACCGCAGGAAGCTGCGATTTCCGTGATTTTACAAGGGGTGGCCCTTAAAAGAATTTTTGCTTTTTTTAGCTGCTGCGCTCTCTTAAAGCTCGTAATGGTAATGCCGGTTTCCTTTCGGAAAATATGCCTGAGGTAGCTTTTGCTGAAATGGAATTCGTTCACAATGCTATCAACAGTGACATCTTCTAAGTTTTCAACGATAAATGCACAAATGTTGTCAACAGTCTTTTTTTCATCATACAGATGCTTGATATCCACATTCCTTATAAGCGCGATAATCTCGCTAAGCACAGATAATTCTTTTGCATTGTTGTACTGGGCAATCAAACTGTCAAGCTCCTGTGCGTGTATATCGTGGATGTTTGAGCAGTTGATTTTATACACGTCAAAGACCTTGGATATCACATCCTCCGCTTTGTCGATGGTGCTGTTCAAATGATTTGCATACGCGTCAGTTTCAAAAAACTTTTCCTCGTAAAAGGGATTGGCGGCTTGGATTTCAAAATCAGAAAGCTTTAAGGCAACGTTTTTCAGGTAGCTGTTTGGATTGGTTACAGAACCGTTGATAATGTCTTCTTCGCTGATGCGGGCAGTCAGGATTTCTCTTGCGTTGCTGAGAACCTCTTCAACGGACTGACAGAAGGCGCCTCTTTCACGGTCGTAGGTAATGTTGATCATACCGTTGCCATCGATTGCGGCATCCGGATATGAAACGTTTTTTCTCTCGTCGAGAAGCAGACGGTAGGGGAAGGTTTCTCCTTCATCCTCGGAGAGCATAGCGGTCAAATTGTTTCTTCCGGTGTAATCATAGTGGTTGATGAGCAAAATTCTTCCGGAAGCCAGACGTCTGATATGGAATCTGGAACACGGTCCGCCATATCCGCTGTCTACACCCTCGCTCCAGGTGACACCTCCGTCATAAGAATCGGACATGCCGATTCCGTTGTTGGTCCGGACAAAGCACCGGAGCCTTCCGTCGCTCAGCTCAATAAACATATGCTCGTCGAATGAACGATTTTTTACAATTGCGCCACCAAGCTTTTTGAAGGTCTTTCCGTGGTCACAGGTAATATATGCGAATGCGCCCTTTGGCTCGTCGATATCCGATTGAGATGCTGCCGGACCAAGATTATTTTTCCATACCGCAATGGGGAATAGCCATTCTCCCGTGGAAAGAACGATTGGCTTATTTAGCATTACATTGTTTCCAATGAAGAATTCTTCTCCGAATTCAATTTCATTACCATCGGGGTTTTCGCAAATTGCGCCAAACACAGCATTGTCAGGAGACCTTGACCAAATCAACCAGAGTCTGTTCAGCGGATCGATCCAAAGGCAAGGATCGTAGCAGCGGTAACCGTTTTCTGCGCAAATGGCAATGGGAGATGAAAAGCTTTTGCCGTTGTCAGACATAATGAGTATAACGAAATTACCGATTTCTTCTTTTGTTCCACCGGAATAAAAGGTTAAAAATGTTCGTCCTTTTTTTGTAACCTCAATGCTTGGAATTCCTGCCCATATACATTTTGAGAGGTGGTAATCGTTGAGGATGTTTTTGTCTGTAATAAGCATATGAACAACCCTTTCGCCAAGAATAGTAGTCTGATGCAGACATAATAAGCTGAAGATAATAAAATTATAACTTTTCAGTTTTTAGAAAACAATAACATATCGACTAAGTTGCAGCAGAATGCATATAAAGTCCGAAAACAGGGTTGCCTTTTGAAAATCTGTATGTTAGTAATGACCGACAATAAACAGGAGAAAACGCTAGCATATGCGCGCAGAACCTGCAAATTTCGATCAAAAGGTGTGTTGATTGTGAAAGAGAGGATGGTGGACTTGAGGAGATTCGTTTAATAAATGTTCGCCTCGATCAAGCCCTCGGCGGCAACGCTCATTCGCGTTGCATTTAAATTGTTCGAATCTCCTCTGCGTAAATACCATACCAAAAGAAAATCCACCTCATTGGGTGGACTTCCTTTTGGTGGACTTGAGGAGATTCGAACTCCCGACCCCCACAATGCGAATGTGGTGCGCTCCCAACTGCGCTACAAGCCCATATGCACTTAAACATTATAAAAAGGATTGCGTGATTTGTCAAACATTTTGGGTAGTTTATTTTTTAATCAAGGTATGTTATACTTGAGAAAAGGAAAGGGGGAATGGCTGTGAACTTGCTGGAGAGCCGCGAAGAATATGTAAGCGCTAGACGCATAGCGCAGAAAGAAGTTAAAGAACTGCGAGTGCAGGGCAAGGAAACCGAGCCTGCCGTGCTGGATGAAATTCTGGGTGAAAACTATGCAGGCGCAGTGCAGGAAGTTGGACTTGTAAATATCCCTACTGAGCGGATTTTGGGAACAAAGACTGCCGGTCGAATCAGCGCATTTTCTGCGGGCTTTATGCCACTTTTACCGCCTGAAACGGAGTTTGCGCAAAAGTGGATGCATTTGTGCGCCGCCCATATGTCCGACGAGGGCATTCGCACCCCCATCATTTGTTACGAATATCTGGGTAACTTCTATGTGCAGGAGGGCAACAAGCGCGTAAGCGTATTAAAGCACTTTGGCGCATCCCAAATTCCCGGAACGGTGTACAGAGTGATGCCGGAACCCAGCGATGAGCCGAGAATACTGGCTTACCATGAGTTTTTAACATTCTATGCGGCAACGGGCTTATATGATGTGCAATTCCGACAGCCCGGCGACTATGAAAAGCTGACCTCCTACTTGGGAAAGGATCTGAACCAAAAGTGGACGGAACGGGAAAAACGGACCTTCCGCGCTTATTTCCGATATTTTAAAGAAGCGTTTTACGCGAACCGTGGCAGCAAGCTGGACCTTCTGCCTGAGGAAGCGCTACTATTGTGGCTGAAGGTGTATCCTTTCAGGGATCTTGGCAAAAAGACCGCGGACGAAATCAAACAGGCGCTGTCTGCTTTGTGGGCGGATGTGGTATCCATTTCTCAGGACACTCCCATGGAACTGGACGTTGCGGCAGACACAGAGCTGAAATCAAGCCTTTTGAATATGATTCTGCCCATTGCGCCAAGCCACCTCCGCGTTGCTTTTGTGTATCAGCTTGATACCGAAACAAGCACCTGGGCAAGAGGCCACAAGGACGGCGCAGAGTATATGCACAAGGTCCTGTCCGACAGGGTCAGCATCTTCCACTACTTTCACGCAGACTCTCCTGAAGAAGCGGAACAGCTTTTAGAGCAGGCGGTGGAGGACGGGGCTGATGTTGTGTTTGCAACCACTCCGAGATTGAGCCGCGCCACGCTGAAAATGGCGGTCAAATATCCCCGCGTACGCTTTTTGAATTGCTCTGTGGATGCGCCGTATTCCAGCGTGAGAACCTATTATAGTCGGATCTATGAGGCGAAATTCATCACCGGCGCCATCGCAGGCGCTATGGCAAATAATGATCGAATCGGTTACGTGGGAACAAATCCGATTTTTGGTGTGCCTGCATCCATCAACGCCTTTGCCCTGGGGGCACAACTTACCAATCCCCGGGCGAAAATCACATTGCGCTGGACCTGCGTAGGTGGCGACCCGGTGGAGGAATTTATCCAAAGCGGGATCAACGTCATTTCCAACAAGGACGTACCCACTGTAGATAAGAAGTATTTGGAATTCGGCACCTACGGTACATATATGGTGGAAGATGGCGTCCTGTCGCCCTTAGGTTCACCCTGCTGGCTGTGGGGACATTTCTACGAAACCGTGATCCGTTCTATCCTGAATGGCACTTGGGATAAGGGCCATGAAGGCCACCACGCGCTCAACTACTGGTGGGGTATGGAAAGCGGTGTCATCGATGTAGAGCTGGCCGATACCCTGCCTGACGGCCTTGTCTGTCTTGCAAATATGCTCCGCGAGGGCCTGCGAAACGGCACGATCGATCCCTTCCGCAGAAGGGTAGTGGCTCAGGGCGGACGTGTCATCAATGACGGCAGTCGCACCCTCTCAATGGAGGAGCTTCTGCATATGGATTGGCTCTGCGAAAATGTGGAAGGTGAAATACCATCCTTTGACGAGCTTGCGCCCTTTGCCAAGGCGATTGTGCGTGAGCTTGGCATATACCGTGACTCCATTCCTATGGAGAAGGAGGGAGAGATATGAAGATCCTGACCATATCCGACGAGGTATGTCCTGCGCTTTATGACTTCTATACCCCCGGAAAACTGGATGAGTATGATTTGATCATCTCCTGTGGTGATCTGAAACCCAGTTACCTTTCCTTTCTTGTGACAATGACCCACGTACCCTTGCTGTATGTTCACGGCAATCATGATACCCGCTATGAAAAAAACCCTCCCGAGGGCTGTGACTGCATTGAGGACAAGCTGGTGGTGTACCGCGGATTACGGATTCTGGGATTGGGTGGCAGCCCCAGCTATAATGGAGGCGCCCACCAGTATACCGAATCCCAAATGCGCTGGCGCATTTTTAAGCTGTGGTGGAAGATCCGCAAGCACGGCGGTGTGGATATAGTTGTGTCCCACGCGCCTCTTGCAGGTGTTGGAGATGGGGATGATTTTGCCCACCGGGGCTTCCATGAATTCCTGCGTTTTGTGGACAAGTACCATCCCAAATACTGGCTTCACGGCCATGTCCATCTGAATTACGGCATAGACAAGACCCGCGTCCGTGAGTATAACGGCACCAAGGTCATCAATACCTGCGAACGCTATGTGCTGGAAATCCCACAGGAGGAGATTCCTACCACAAGTAAAAAAGGTGACATTGACTACGGACAGTATTTGGGGCGATAGGGAGTGTAATAATGGATATAAATACACTAATTAAAGCAGGTGTTGACTATACTAGAGATAAAAATGTATTCCATTTTATCAATGGTGAGGAAGAACGTCCTTTTTGGTCTCGTAACCTTGATGATTATTACAAAATAAATCCGGGACACTTACAAATGAAACGGCTATATAAGCTGCACTGTGCCAACATCGACGCAGATCCGAAAAAGAAAAACTATCTACAGTTCGTAACGGAATTAGGTGGGGTGACAGTAGACCTTGCCAGCGGACCATCCGGTTATTTTTCACCAATCTTTAATTACTTGAAAAGTGATGCCCTATTTGTCGCGACTGATGCGTGTTCAGCTGTAATTAATGCTCATCAAAAAGCAAATCAGGATAAACGTTTTTTGCTTTTTGATGTAGATTTAGATAAAGGACTTCCGTTTAAGGATGCGAGCATAGATGCTTTTTCCGGAAATTTGTTAAACAATGTTGAGAATTATAAAGGACTGTTGAAAGAGATTAGTAGATGCTTAAAGACCAATGGAAGATTTGCAGTTATTGAGATGTTTTATGAAGCAGGCTCGCAGACATATGATTATCTAAAAGAAAGAGACGCTGTTTATACTTCGTTAGAACATTTTATCGCTGTGTGCAGTGAGTTTGGATTAAAATACAGGAACAGCGAAATAAAAGGAGAGTTTGTTGGGAAAATTTCAGACGGTGATCTATTGCCCATCGGAGATGAAGATAAGTGCATAGAAATGTATGCATATTTTGAAAAGATATGGTGACCACCAAAGCAATACAAGTAAAAGAAAACCCAGAAACCATTGCGGTTTCTGGGTTTTTGTAGTTCGTAATGAGAGATAGATTATCTCTTGGAGAACTGGGGTGCGCGACGAGCGCCCTTCAAGCCGTACTTCTTTCTTTCCTTCATTCTGGGGTCGCGGGTCAGGAAGCCTGCAGCCTTCAGAGTGGGGCGGAACTCGGCGTTCAGAGTCAGCAGAGCGCGGGAAATACCGTGGCGAATAGCGCCGGCCTGACCGGAAACACCACCGCCTGCAACGGTGACAACAATGTCAACCTTATCAGCCAGGTCAGTAGCAACCAGGGGCTGACGAACAACCAGCTTCAGGGTCTCCAGACCGAAGTAGTCGTCGATATCACGGCCGTTGATGATGATAGAACCGGTGCCGTTCTCATAAACGCGAACACGGGCAACGGAGGACTTACGGCGACCGGTGCCGTAGTTATACTTCTTCTTGCTTTCGTACATAATCAGTTACCTCCCATTAGTCCAGAGTCCATGCTTCAGGCTTCTGTGCAGCATGGTTGTGCTCAGCGCCCTTGCACAGGTGCAGACGGCCCAGGCAGTTACGGCCCAGAGTGTTCTTGGGCAGCATACCCTTAACGGCCAGCTCCATAGCGTAGTCGGAACGATTGTCCATCATAACGCGAGCCTTGGTTTCCTTCAGACCGCCGATCCAGCCGGATACGCGGTAGTAGGACTTCTGATCCAGCTTGTTGCCGGTCAGAATAGCCTTGTCGGTGTTGATGATAATGACGTAGTCGCCGCAATCAACGTTGGGAGTGAAGGTGGTCTTGTGCTTGCCGCGCAGCAGGTTGGCAGCGATCACAGCGGTACGGCCCAGAGGCTTGTTAGCTGCATCGATGACGTACCACTTGCGCTCAACAGTCTCGAGCTTAGCTAAAGTAGTGGACATTATGCTTTCCTCCATATAGGTAATTTATTTTGACAAATTCATAGATAAGCAGTACAATGACTGCAAAATGCTTGATTATTAAACCACATTGGGTACAAATTGTCAACAACTTTTTGAAAAATTTTTATGAAACACCACACAAACTCTTGAATTCTCTTAAAATCTCTTAAATGCGCTTAAATACTCGCACTCTATTTTGTGTTTTTTGGAGGAGAAACAATGCAAAAAATGGTAGGTTTGCTGCGCCGCTGCGTAGAAGACTATAATATGATAAAGCCCGGCGACCGCATTGGCGTTGGCGTGTCCGGCGGCAAGGATTCCTTGGTGCTGCTGGTGCTGCTTGCAGAATTGCGGAAGTATAATCACATCCCCTTTGCATTGGAAGCGATTACCATTGATATGGGCTTGGGAATGGACTTTACCGAAATTGAGAAACTATGCAAAGCTTTAGATGTTCCATTCCATTTGATAAAAACAGAGATCGCGCCCATCATTTTTGACCATCGGAAAGAGAAAAATCCCTGTTCCATGTGCTCCAAAATGCGCCGTGGCGCGCTGAATCAGGCGCTGCTGGATCTGGGGCTGAATAAGCTTGCCTTGGGTCACCATTATGACGATGCGGTGGAAACCTTCGTTATGAGTCTGATTTACGAAGGCAGAATCAGCTGTTTTCAGCCGGTAACGGATTTGGACAGAACCGGCATTATCCAAATCCGCCCTATGCTCTATATCCACGAAAAGACTGTGGACAGCTTTGCCACCCGGCAAAACCTGCCTGTGCTTAAAAACCGCTGCCCTGTGGATAAAAATACCAAACGTGAGGAAATCAAGCAGCTGGTATTCGACCTGTCTGCCACCTATCCCGACTTAAAAGAACGGATCTTCGGCGCAATGCAGCGCCTGCCCCTGCCGGAATGGGGCCCTCAGGGCCGCTATAAACGCCCCAAGGAGCAGGAATAATAGCCTTCCCCCGGGGGGAAGGTGCCCCGTAGGGACGGATGAGGAATGCGGGCAAGAAGCGAACAGTCTGTGCGATTTTATAGGCTTGTACCCAGCTTTCCCATTTTGTTGCCTCTGTAGGATCAAAGCGATGTGGCAATTCCCGGCATTCGTATGAAATTTTTACCAGTGGGAATACTGCCTATAAGTAAGGAGGCGGTAGTCAATGGTAAAAGGAATATCCCGGCAAGTAATCGTGGTGAACGCGCCGGATCAAAAATTGTTCGAACAGGCGATCTTTATTCTGAAGGACGAGGCGGTAGGGCAGGGCATTACCGATGAAATGCTTCTTAAATCCGCAGATAAGCTCCTGCGTGGCTCTCAAAACAGCAAAAAGCCCGGTCTTTTTCTGTATGGCTGGGTGTGGGCTTGTGCCGGCGCGTTGGTAACAGGCATCCTGTGGCTGATTACCGCGCTGGCATAACTTGCAAAATCACTTTGTTCGTGCTATAATTTCTCGGTACCTGGGAGGTGAATGGTATGAACATTGGTGCATTACAAGTGAATCAGCCTGTGGTATTGGGCCCTATGGCCGGTGTGACCGACTGGGCATTTCGTACCATTTGCGCAGAACTGGGCGCGAACGTCACCATTACGGAAATGGTCTCCTCCCGAGCCTTGGTATATAAGGATAAGAAAAGCGCGGCGTTGCTTCGTAAAAATGAGGGAAGCCTTTGCGGCGCTCAAATCTTCGGCAACAACCCGGAAATTATGGCAGAGGGCGCACGGCTTGCTCTTGAAATCTCCGGCTGTGACTTTATCGATATCAATATGGGTTGCCCAATGCCCAAAATCGCAAACAGTGGTGACGGCTGCGGCCTAATGCGTACCCCCGAATTGGCAGGTGACATTGTAAAAGCGGCGGTCGCCGCCGTAGATGTTCCTGTAACGGTCAAGTGCCGCTTAGGTTGGGATAAGGGCAATATCAATGTACTGGATTTCACCAAGCGGATGGAGGATAACGGCGCAGCTATGATCACCGTCCACGGACGTACCCGCAGTATGCTTTACTCAGGCATTGCCGATTGGGATACCATTACAAAGGTAAAGCAGCAGCTTTCAGTTCCTGTGATTGCCAACGGCGACATTGTGGATGGAGAAACCGCTCTAAAGTGCCTAAAACGCACCAAGGCTGACGGCGTGATGATCGGCAGAGCCACCTTCGGCAACCCTTGGGTGTTTGCCGATACCGTGGCGGCGCTTGCCGGCGATCTCGATTATCAGCGTCCGCCCCTTGCCAAGCGGATCGACACAGCGGTACGGCAATTTGAATTTGCCTTGGAGGATAAGGGCGAACACATCACCTGCCTGGAGGCAAGAAAACACTTTGCCTGGTATCTGCGGGGCGTTGCCTACGCATCCTATTATAAGGAACAGATTTCCTCCATTCAAAAAATGGATGATATCTACCGTATCGCCGACGGCATTCGCAAGGATTTGCAATAATTGTATAGAATGATTTATCCATCGTTTCGCAAACTACCTTAGAGGTGGTTTTGTGAAACGATGGATTTCTTTTATATTGATACTTGCCGTGATATCGGCGCTGCCTGTAAACGCAGAGCCCATCAAATGGGTGAATTTCGACGTGCCTTATGAATCTCTGAAATATGCGATGGATACGGACATTGCCACGTCAGAGCAGGAAAAGCACATCAGTTGGATCGATATTCTGGCGCTTTCTGCCTGCCGGACAGGGGGCAAGTGTGGTTTAACCTCTGTCAAAAAAGCCGTCAAGGAACTGCAAGGGGATAAATCCCCGGAAGAATTGCTTGGCAACCTATATAAATATTATTCCTACTATCATGAAGCCTACACAGCGGTGCTGGGTGGTCTGTTGGGTAACTATTCTGTTGAGATCAACGGCCAGTGGAAGCCTGCCTACGGCTTGAAAGCTTTCAGCCCAATTGCCGCCGGCTACGGCTATAGCCATTGCTCCGACTTTGGCAACAGCCGCAGCTTCGGCTTTGCGCGAAAACACTTGGGCAACGACCTGATGGGCGGTCTGGGTACACCCATCGTGGCGGTAGAAGGCGGCATCGTGGAGGCTATGGGCTGGAATCGATACGGCGGCTGGCGTGTAGGCATTCGTTCCTTCGACTCCAAACGCTACTATTATTATGCCCACCTGCAAAAGGATACGCCTTTTGCTAAGGATATGTACGTGGGCAAAATCGTACAGCCGGGGGATGTGATCGGCTTTATGGGCCGCACCGGCTATTCCGATAAAGAAAACGTCAATAATATTGAAACCGTTCACCTGCATTTTGGTATGCAGCTGGTGTTTGATGAAAGTCAAAAAGAGTGTAATTCTGAAATTTGGATCGATGTGTATAACATCGTCAGACTTCTCAGCAACCACCGTAGCAGCGTAAAGAAAACAGACGGCATTTACACGCGCGTATATCCTTTTGTGGATTTGGACACACAGCAGCTATTGGAGAGGCAATAATTTGTATAAATTTTATGCAATCTCTGTTTGACAAAAAAATACTTCTATGCTACAATTTACTGGATAATGTAACATAGGAGGAGTAGGAAATGATGGGCGCTGGAATGAAGGTCAAAGCTGTTGGCTTCTGCGATGGTGTCACTGTCCCCTCTGTTGCTCCGCTGATGAATGAGCTGTCCCTTGATGACGTATCTGAATATGCTGTTTTTCCCGGCTTTTGCGATGTGCACGTGCATTTTCGCGAGCCGGGTTTTTCTTATAAAGAGACCATTGAAAGCGGTTCCAAGGCGTCAGCGCGGGGCGGGTATACGGCAGTATGTACAATGCCTAACTTAAATCCTGTGCCGGATAGTGTGGAGCATTTGGCCGAACAGTTAAGGCTGATTGAAGAGCAGGCGGTGATCCACGTCTATCCCTACGGCGCGATCACAGTAGGGGAAAAGGGTGAAGTGCTTGCTGATTTAGAGGGTATGGCACCAAGCTGCATTGCCTTTTCTGACGACGGACGGGGTGTGCAGAGTGACGATATGATGCGTGATGCTATGCGCCGCGCCAAGGCTTTGGGCAAAATGATCGTTGCCCACTGCGAGGTCAATGACTTGTTAAAGGGCGGTTATATTCACGACGGACAGTATGCCGGAGCCCATAACCATAAGGGCATCTGCAGCGCCAGCGAATATGAGCAGATCGCAAGAGATTTGCGTCTGGTTGAGGAGATCGGCTGCGCCTACCACGTGTGCCATATCTCCACCAAAGAGAGTGTGGAGCTGATTCGGCAGGCAAAGGCAAAGGGTCTGAACGTCACCTGCGAAACCGGCCCCCACTACCTAACTATGGACGATAGCTTCCTGCAGGAGGACGGCAGATTTAAAATGAATCCGCCTCTGCGGGATGCATCCGACAGGGAAGCGCTGGTTGCAGGCATTGTAGACGGAACCATTGATATGATCGCCACCGACCACGCCCCCCACAGCGCAGAAGAAAAGAGCAAGGGCTTAGCGGGAAGCGCTTTTGGCGTGGTTGGCATTGAAACGGCGTTCCCGGTAATGTATACCCATATGGTGGAAACCGGGATTATCACATTGGAGAAACTGATCGACCTGCTGAGCACCAACCCCCGGAAACGGTTTAAGCTTCCTGCAGGCGGTGATTATACAGTTTGGAATCTCAGCAAGGAATTTACAGTAGACCCTGATGAATTCCTGTCCAAAGGCAAGGCTACCCCCTTTGCCGGTTGGAAGCTAAAAGGTGAATGTTTGCTGACCGTCTGCGACGGCAAGGCAGTGTATAAATTGGAGGATTGAGTAATGGCAAAGAGAACGGACTTGAAAAAAATTCTGATTATCGGCTCCGGCCCGATCGTGATCGGACAGGCAGCTGAATTTGACTATGCAGGCACGCAGGCCTGCTTGGCGCTGAAGGAAGAGGGCTATGAGGTTGTTCTGTGCAACTCCAACCCTGCTACCATTATGACCGATACCACCATTGCTGACAAGGTGTATATGGAGCCGCTGACGCTGGAGTACGTGGCAAAGATCATCCGCTACGAGCGCCCCGATGCCATTCTTCCCGGTATCGGCGGTCAGACCGGCCTGAACCTGGTTATGCAGTTGGAGAAGAAGGGCGTTCTGAAGGAGTGTCGTGTAGAGTTGCTGGGCACCTCCAGCGAATCCATTGAGCGCGCTGAGGACAGAGAGCTGTTTAAAGAGCTGTGCCAGTCCATCGGTGAGCCTGTCATACCTTCTGAGATCACCTATTCTATCGAGGAAGCCAGGGAAGCAGCCAAGCGGATCGGCTATCCTGTGGTGCTCCGTCCTGCCTTTACCCTGGGCGGTACCGGTGGTGGCTTTGCCTACAATGAAGAAGAATTGGTAGAGATCGGCCTGAATGCATTTAAGCTTTCTCCTGTCCATCAGGTGCTTGTTGAGAAGTCTGTGAAGGGCTATAAGGAAATTGAATTTGAGGTTATGCGTGACGGCAGCGACCATGCCATCACCATCTGCGGAATGGAAAATATAGACCCTGTGGGTGTTCATACCGGCGACAGCCTTGTGGTTGCTCCCATTATGACCCTGAACGACCACGACTTAAAGATGCTGAACGACTCCGCTATCAAGATCATTAAGGAACTGAAGATCGCCGGCGGCTGTAACGTCCAGTTTGCTCTGAATCCTCACACCTCTGAGTATTACCTGATCGAGGTCAATCCCAGAGTTTCCCGTTCCTCCGCCTTGGCATCCAAGGCATCCGGCTATCCCATTGCACGTGTCACTGCCAAGATTGCCGTGGGTATGGATTTGGAGGATATTAAGATCGCTAACACCAATGCAGCCTTTGAGCCGAAGCTGGACTACGTCATTGCCAAGCTGCCCCGTTTCCCCTTCGATAAGTTCACCTCTGCAACCAACCTGCTGGGCACACAGATGAAGGCCACCGGCGAGGTTATGGGTATCGGCTCCAACTTGGAGGAGGCGCTGCTGAAGGGCATCCGTTCCTTGGAAATCGGCGCAAACCACCTGTATCTGTCCAAATTTGACAATATGAGCGTGGATGAACTGCTGGATTATATCAAGGAGTTCCGTTCTGACAATATCTTTGCAATCGCGGAACTGCTGTACCACGGCGTTTCTGTGGAAAAGATCCACGAAATCACTCAGATCACCCCCTACTTCCTGGAATCCATTCGCAAAATCATCGATATGGAGGAAGCTCTCCGTGTCAAGGTAAACGATGTGGACGCACTGAAGCAGGCGAAGGTGATGGGCTTCAGCGATAAGTACATCGCCAGATTGTGGAAATGCGCAGAAATGGACGTTTACAAGCTGCGTAAGGAGAATAAAATGTTCCCGGTATTCAAGATGGTGGATACCTGCCATACCGGCGCATACATTCCTTATTTCTACTCTTCCTATACCGGCGAGAACACCTCTGTTCTGACCGACAAGAAGAAGATCGTGGTGCTTGGCGCCGGCCCTATCCGTATCGGTCAGGGCGTGGAATTTGACTATTCTACCGTCCACTCTGTAATGACCATTCGGGATGCCGGCTACGAAGCCATCATTATCAATAACAACCCCGAAACCGTATCTACCGACTATACCACTGCCGATAAGCTGTACTTTGAGCCTCTGACTCCCGAGGATGTTATGAACATCATCGAGTTCGAGAATCCTGTGGGTGTGGTAGCCTCTTTGGGCGGTCAAACCGCCATCAATCTGGCCCAGCCCCTGGATGACCGGGGCGTGAAGATCATCGGCACCGATTGCGCTGCTATCGACAGAGCAGAGGACAGAAATGCCTTTGAAAACCTGCTTAACGAGCTGAATATCCCCCGAGCCAAGGGTCAGGCTGTTACCAAGCTGGAGGACGGCATTGCCGCCGCTGCGGAGATTGGTTACCCTGTGCTGGTGCGTCCCTCCTTCGTGCTGGGCGGCCGCGCAATGCAGATCGTTGCCAACGAGCAGCAGCTGCGTCACTACCTGCGCACCGCCGTTGAAATCGACGAGGACAAGCCTGTTCTGGTTGATAAGTATATCGAAGGCCGTGAGGTGGAGATCGACGCTATCTGCGATGGTCGTGACGTGTTCGTTCCCGGCATTATGGAGCTGGTAGAGCGTACCGGCGTCCACTCAGGTGACTCCATTTCCGTCTATCCCACCTTCTCTATCTCCAACAAGGTCAAGGGTATTATCCTGCAGTATGCCAAGAAGCTGGGCTTGGGCATTGGCATCGTTGGCCTGTTCAATATCCAGTTCATCGTGGATAAGGACGATAACGTGTTCATTATTGAGGTAAACCCCCGTTCCTCCCGTACCGTACCGTTCCTTTCCAAGGCGACCGGCTATTCCCTGGCAGATATTGCAACTGAGGTTATTCTGGGCAAGAGCCTGAAGGAACAGGGCTTGTTTGACATCTACCCCGAGGAGAAGGACCGCTGGTATGCCAAGGCACCTGTGTTCTCTTTCAATAAGATCCGTGGCTTGGATGCCTATCTGAGCCCCGAAATGAAGTCCACCGGCGAAGCCATTGGCTACGACAGCACCATGAACCGTGCCCTCTATAAGGCACTGCAGGCATCCGGCATGCACCTGCAGAATTACGGTACTGTTTTTGCTACCATTGCAGATAAGGACAAGGAAGAGGCTCTGCCTTTGATCCGTCGATTCTATCAACTGGGCTTCAATATTGAAGCTACAGAGGGTACTGCCAGGTTCTTGAAGGCCAACGGTATTCGTACCCACATTCTGAAGAAGATTCATGACAACAGCGAGGAAATTCCCAACGCACTGCGTCAGGGCCATATTGCCTATGTGATCAACACCAGAGATCCCGGCAGCAACGGTGACGACGGTGTGCAGATTCGTCAGCTGGCAACTGAGTTCAATGTTTCTCTGTTCACCGCGCTGGACACTGTAAAGGTCCTGCTGGATGTTCTGGAGGAAACCACCCTGACCATCTCCACTATTGACGCTTAAGGAGCAGCTATGAAGCAAAGTGTTTTTGAAATTGTCTCCAATAAGCCCCTGACGGACTCTGTTTTTCAAATGGTTTTACAGGGTGATACCACGGCTATTACTGCCCCCGGTCAGTTTGTGAATCTCAAATTGGAGGGCCTGTACCTGCGCCGCCCTATCTCTGTCTGTGACCTGAACGGAGATAAGCTGACAATCGTTTATAAGGCAGTTGGCAATGGCACCGTGCAGATGTCCCGTATGCAGGCAGGGGAGAGGCTTGATGTTCTCACCGGTCTTGGCAACGGTTACGACCTGAGTCTATCCGGAGATAACCCTGTCCTTTTGGGTGGCGGCGTAGGAGTTCCTCCTATGTACCTGCTTGCCAAGGAACTACTGAAACAGGGAAAGAAAGTTTCTGTTATCTTAGGCTTTAATACAAAATCCGAAATTTTCTATGAGCAGGAGTTCAAAAAGCTTGGCTGTGCTGTGACCGTTACCACTGTGGACGGCAGCTACGGCATCAAGGGCTTTGTAACCACTGCTCTGGAAGCTATGGACTATTCCTACTTCTACACCTGCGGTCCTGAGCCTATGCTGAAGGCTGTGTATAAGGCATCCGCTACTTCCGGCCAGATGAGCTTTGAAAAGCGAATGGGCTGCGGCTTTGGCGCCTGTATGGGCTGCTCCTGTAAGACTCTCACCGGCTATAAGCGCATCTGCAAGGAAGGCCCTGTGATGAAAAAGGAGGAGATATTATGGGAAGATTAAGCGTTGACCTTTGCGGAATTACCCTTGATAATCCTGTAATTCCCGCCTCTGGCACCTTCGGCTATGGCTATGAGTATGCCGAGCTGTATGATATCAATTGCCTTGGTACGTTCTCCTTCAAGGGAACGACCAAGGATCCCCGGTTCGGCAACCCCACACCCCGGATTGCCGAGTGTACTGCCGGTATGATCAACGCAGTTGGTCTGCAGAACCCCGGTGTGGAAAAGGTGATTTCCGAGGAACTTCCCAAGCTGAAAAAATGTTTCCACAAGCCTGTTATGGCAAATATCAGCGGCTTTGGGGTAGAGGAGTATGCCTATACCTGCGAAAAACTGGATAAAGAGGAGCAGGTGGGCTGGCTGGAAGTAAACGTCAGCTGCCCCAATGTCCACGGCGGCGGTATGAGTTTCGGTACAGATCCGAAAGCTGCCGCAGAGGTGACCAAGGCAGTCAAGGCTGTTACCACCAAACCTGTGATCGTAAAGCTTTCTCCCAATGTGACGGATATCGTTTCCATCGCAAAGGCCTGTGAGGAAGCAGGGGCAGACGGTATCAGCCTGATCAACACTATGCTGGGTATGCGCATTGACCTGAAGACCCGCAAGCCTGTGATCGCCAACAAAATGGGCGGCTTTTCCGGCTCTGCCATTTTCCCTGTAGCAGTGCGTATGGTCTATCAGGTTGCCAATGCTGTGAATATCCCTGTTGTGGGAATGGGTGGTGTAAGTACTGCCGAAGATGTAATTGAAATGATGCTTGCAGGCGCAACTGCTGTTGAGGTAGGCGCAGCAAACCTTGTGAATCCCTACATCTGCCGGGATATTATTGAGCAGCTTCCTGCAGTTATGGATAAATACAGAATCAATACATTAAGTGAAATTATCGGAGGTGCGAAATAATGGGTAAGGACGTAATTGTGGCCTGTGATTTTGCCAGCGCGGAGCAGACTTTTGCGTTTTTGGACAAGTTCACCGGCCGGAAGCCTTTTGTGAAAATCGGCATGGAGCTGTATTATGCAGAAGGCCCTGCCATCGTGAAGGAAATCAAGGCAAGAGGCCATAAGATTTTCCTGGATCTGAAACTGCACGATATTCCCAACACCGTTAAGAAGGCTATGGCAGTTCTGCGGAATCTGGATGTGGATATCACCAATCTTCACGCCGCCGGCACGAAGAATATGATGCGCGCTGCCTTGGAGGGCTTGACTCGCGAAGACGGCACCCGTCCGCTGCTGATTGCGGTTACTCAGCTGACCTCCACCGATCAGGAGAGTATGGAAAAGGATCTGCTCATTGAAAAGCCTATTGATCAAGTGGTTATGCACTATGCAAAATGCGCTGAGGAGGCTGGTCTCGACGGCATCGTATGCTCTCCTCTGGAGGCAGGCAAGGTACACGATACCTGCGGCAAGAGCTTCCTGACCATTACCCCCGGTGTCCGCTTTGCTGACGGCGATGTGGGCGATCAGAAGCGGGTTATGACCCCTGCGCAGGCAAAGGAGATCGGCTCTGACTACATTGTTGTGGGCCGTCCTATCACTGCTGCTGCCGACCCCGTAGCTGCCTACGAGCGCTGCATTGATGAATTCTGCGACTAAAATTGTAGGGACCGGCGTCCTCGACGGTCCTATTGCAGATGTCCGCTTTGCGGACGGACTGTCCGGGAGGCCAGTCCCTACACATTTATCTTCAAAGGAGAACCATTATGGAAGCCTACAAAAGAGAATTTATTGAATTCCTGCAGGAGGCAGGTGTTTTGAAATTCGGTGATTTTACCGCCAAGTCCGGCCGTAAGATTCCCTATTTCGTCAACGCCGGTATGATTAAGACCGGCGATCAGATCACCAAAATGGGTGAGTTTTATGCAAAGGCCTATTTTGACAAGCTGGGCAAAAAGCAGGCCGTCCTGTATGGTCCTGCCTATAAGGGTATTTCTCTGTCCATTTCCGCCGCCGTTGCTCTGTCACGGAACGGTCTTAACGTGCCTTTCTTCTTTAACCGCAAGGAAGTGAAGGACCACGGTGAGGGCGGCACATTTGTTGGTTATGTTCCTCAGGCCGGTGAGGAGATCGTCATTATTGAAGACGTGATCACCGCCGGTACTGCGATCCGTGAGTCTATGGAAATTCTCAGTCACTTGAATGATACGAAGGTTATCGCCACATTCATTATGGTTGACCGCAAGGAAAAGGGGCAGACCGAGAAGGGCGCTATGCAGGAAATTGAAGAGCAATTTGGCTTCCCCGTGTACTCCGTTGTAGATGTTTATGACATTATTGAATACCTGGAGGAAGATCCTGCAAACGAGGAAAATGTTACCCGCATCAAAAACTATCTGGCTGTGAATGGAGCAAAATAATGAGAAGCTTGATCGATATTGTAGATTTTTCTGTAGATGAGATTCAGCAGCTGCTGGAAACCGCTTGTGACATCAGCGAAAACCCCGCAAAATACGCAGATGCCTGCCGGGGCAAGAAGCTGGCAACCCTGTTCTTTGAGCCCTCTACCCGTACTAGGCTGAGCTTTGAGGCGGCTATGTACGAGCTGGGCGGCAATGTGCTTGGCTTTAGCAGCGCCAATTCCTCTTCTGCATCCAAGGGTGAGAGTATGGCAGACACCGCCAAAATGCTCTCCTGCTACGTGGATATTATGGCGATCCGTCACCCCAAGGAGGGCGCCCCCTACGTGGCCGCTACCAACGCATCCATCCCGGTGATCAATGCCGGTGATGGCGGACACTGTCACCCCACCCAGACCCTGGCAGATCTGCTGACCATCTACCGCGAAAACGGCAGACTGAATAACCTGACCATCGGTTGCTGCGGCGACCTGAAGTACGGCAGAACGGTGCATTCTCTGATTTCCGCGTTTTCCCGATATGAGAATATCAAATTTGTTTTGATTTCTCCCGAGGAGCTGAAGCTTCCCAAGTACGTCAAGTATGAGGTGCTGGATAAGAATGGCATGGACTATGTGGAAACCACATCCCTGGAAGATGCAATGCCTCAGCTGGACGTGCTCTATATGACCCGTATCCAGCAGGAGCGTTTTGATAACTTTGATGAGTATGAGCGGCTGAAAGACAGCTATGTTCTGACACCTGAAAAGATGGCTGCAGGCAAGCCTACTATGCGTGTGCTGCATCCTCTGCCCAGAGTGAACGAGATCAGCGTTAAGGTGGACGACGACCCCCGCGCTGCTTACTTCCGCCAGGCGCTGAATGCAAAATATATGCGTATGGCTCTGATTCTGAAATTGCTGAAAGAGGCAGAAGAGGGCAAGCAAATGGAGGAAATTAACGCTATCGAAGATGATCGTTTGATTTGCGATAATCCCCGCTGCATCTCTTCCACGGAGCAGGAGCTTCCCCACAGGTTTAAGCTGGTAGATAGCCAGCGCGGAATCTACCGCTGCATCTATTGTGAGGCAAAGAAAACACTTGGTTGATATCTTTCACAAAACAAGGGTTTCAAACTGGGTTTTTCGTGTAAAAAACAGAGAAACCGTCAGCTTTTGATTGACACCAAAACATTGCCGTGATAAACTATCTACAGAACTGAATATCGTTCTTTGCGACTGACGGAAATGTGGAGTACCACAAGGGAACAAAGAATGGAGTAGCCGACCGTCTGGGCGCATTTGACTAAGGTTTAGGGTCAAGTGCGCCCTTTTTAGGTGATAGGAGGAAACGAATGAAAAAAGTTGGAATTATTATGGGCAGCGACAGTGATCTGCCTATCGTGCAAAAGGCTGTGGATATGCTGAAAAGCTTGGAGATACCCTACGAGGTTCACATCTATTCCGCCCATAGAACACCTGTAGAGGCCCGGGATTTTGCAGTGAATGCAAGAGCCAACGGCTTTGGCGCAATTATTTGCGCTGCCGGTATGGCAGCCCATCTTGCCGGCGCCATTGCCGCCAATACGACTCTGCCTGTCATCGGCATCCCCTGCAAGGGCGGTATGATGGACGGTCTGGATGCGCTGCTTGCCACTGTTCAGATGCCCACGGGCATTCCTGTTGCCACCGTTGCCATTAATGGCGCCGGTAATGCCGCATTACTTGCTGCGCAGATTATTGCCGTTGAGGACAAGGAACTATCTGCCAAGCTGGACGCAAAACGCAAGACTGATGCTGAAAAAGTCCTGCAGAAGGATGCTTCCATCGCTGCAAATCTGTAAACCTTGAGTTATATACTCATCACTATAAAGGAGAAATTGATTATGGATTACAAACTGCTTTACACCGGTAAAACCAAGAACGTATACGAACTGCCCAACGGCAACTGCCTGTTGCTGTTTAAGGACGACTGCACCGGTAAGGACGGCGTATTTGATCCCGGCGAGAACTCTGTCGGCCTGACTATTGAGGGTGTGGGCGATGTAAATCTGCGTATGTCCATTTACTACTTTGAGAAGATCAACGCTGCCGGCATTCGCACCCACTATGTAAATGCTGATTTGGCAAATACTACTATGGAAGTTCTGCCCGCAAAGGTATTTGGTAAGGGTTTGGAGGTTATTTGCCGCCGCAAGGCCGTAGGCTCTTTCTTCCGTCGCTACAATGAGTACTGCACTGAGGGTCAGGACCTGCCTTACTACGTAGAGACCACCTTCAAGAACGATGCATTGGGCGATCCTCTGGTCACCAAGGACGGTCTGGTGGACTTGGGCGTTATGACCAGCGAGCAGTATGATTCTTTGAAGGCGCAGACTCAGGCTATCACCAAGATCGTTGCAGACGATCTGGCAGCCAAGGGCTTGGATCTGTACGACATCAAGTTTGAATTCGGTTACGACCCCGAGGGCAATGTGATGCTCATCGATGAGGTCGCATCCGGCAATATGCGTGTGTATAAGGACGGTCAGTATATTGATCCTATGACTCTGAACAAGCTGTTCTTTGCCTAATTCTAATTAAGGAGTTTGCCCCATGGGAGGATTTTTTGGAGTTACATCCAAGTCCGATTGTATGATGGACGTATTCTTCGGTGTGGACTACCATTCCCATCTGGGTACCCGTCGCGGCGGTATGGCTGCGTGGGACCCGGAGATTGGTTTGCAGCGGAAGATTCACAGCATTGAGAATTCCCCGTTCCGCACCAAATTTGAGCATATTTTTGACGAAATGCAGGGCACCTCTGTAATCGGCTGTATCAGCGATACAGACCCTCAGCCTATGCTGATTCGTTCCCATTTGGGAACCTATGCTATTTCTACCGTTGGTATTATCAACAATGCCAATACGCTAATTGAGCAGGTTATGGACAGCCACGGCGGTTACTTTGACGCGATGACCGGCGGCAGAGTCAACTCCACCGAGCTGGTGGCGGCGCTGATCAATCGCAAAGAGGACTTTGTTGCCGGCATTCAGTATGCTCAATCTGTTATTGACGGCACGGCAAATATTCTGATCCTTACCGATAAGGGCAGTTTGATTGCTGCCCGTGACCGATTGGGGAGGATCCCTGTGCAGATCGGCAAGGATGAAAATGGCTACTGCGCCTCTTTTGAGGAATTTGCCTTCACAAAGTTGGGCTATGAAAAGGTATGCGAATTAGGCCCCGGAGAAATCGTGGAGCTGACTCCTGATTCTATGACCCAGCTGGCTGCTCCCGGCGACAAGATGAAGGTCTGCGCCTTCCTGTGGAGCTACTATGGCTATCCCACCTCCACCTATGAAGGAATCAATGTAGAGGCTATGCGCTACCGCAACGGCGCAGCCATTGCTGAACGGGATATGGAAAAAGGCCGTAGTATGGACATTGACTATGTAGGCGGTGTTCCCGATTCCGGCACACCCCACGCTATTGGCTATGCCAACCGTACCGGCAGACCTTTTGCCCGGGCATTTATTAAATATACGCCCACATGGTCCCGTTCCTTTACGCCTGCCAAGCAGTCTGACCGTAAAAAGGTTGCCAAGATGAAGCAAATCCCCGTACACGAATTAATTCAGGGAAAGAAGCTTCTGTTTGTGGATGATTCTATTGTCCGTGGTACTCAGCTTCAGGAAACTGTCGAATTCCTTTATGAAAACGGCGCAAAGGAAGTACATATGCGTTCTGCCTGTCCGCCTATTATGTATGGCTGTAAGTACCTGAACTTCTCCCGTTCTACCTCTGATATGGACCTTATTTCCCGTCGGGTGATTATGGAACTGGAAGGGGAGGAAGGCTTCAAGCATATAGAGGAATATGCCGACGGCAATACAGAGCGTGGTAAAAAAATGCGCCAAACCATCTGCGAAAAATTCAAGTTTGCATCTCTTGGATTCCAAACTGTAGATGGCGTTGTTAAGGCCATCGGTATGGATCCCTGCAAGCTGTGTACCTACTGCTGGAACGGTAAAGAATAAATAAGGAGAGAGCTATGGAACATAAGAATTCCCAGTCTGCCAGCTATGCGGCTGCCGGTGTAGACATTACCGCCGGCTATAAGGCTGTTGAACTGATGAAGAAACATATCAAGCGCACAAAGAATGAGGGCTGTTTGGATGATGTAGGCGGCTTTGGCGGCTGCTTCGGTCTGAACATTGCCGGTATGGAAGAGCCTGTTTTGGTCTCCGGTACTGACGGCTGCGGCACAAAAGTGAAGTTGGCTATCCTGATGGATAAGCACGACACCATCGGTATTGATGCAGTAGCTATGTGCGTCAATGATATTATCTGCTGCGGCGCAAAACCTTTGTTCTTTCTCGATTACATTGCCTGTGGCAAGAACTACCCGGAGAAGATCGCGGAAATCGTCGGCGGCGTTGCTGAGGGCTGTGTCCAGTCCGGCGCAGCACTTATTGGCGGCGAAACTGCCGAGCATCCCGGCCTGATGCCTTTGGAGGACTATGACCTGGCAGGCTTTGCTGTGGGCGTGGTTGATAAGAAGAAGATTATTGATAACACCCGTATGGCAGAGGGCGATGTGGTGATTGCGCTGGCATCTACCGGCATTCACTCCAATGGCTTCAGCCTGTGCCGCAAGGTGTTTGACATTGATAATAACCCTCCCGAGCTGTATGTTGCCCGTGAAGAGCTGGGCGGTAAGAGCGTTGCCGAGGCGCTGCTGGTGCCTACCCGCATCTATGTAAAGTCTATCCTTGCGCTGCTGGAGCAGGTGGATGTAAAGGGTATCTCCCACATCACCGGCGGCGGCTTCTATGAGAATATTCCCCGTTCCATCCCCGATGGCCTGGGCGCGGTGATCAATAAGGCTGCTGTGAAAGTTTTGCCTATCTTCGATATGATTGCCAAGACCGGCAACATCCCCGAGCGTGATATGTTCAATACCTACAATATGGGTGTTGGTATGAGCGTTGTGGTAAAGCCTGAGGAAGCAGACAAGGCGTTGGAGATCCTCACTGCCCACGGTGAAAATGCCTATGTCATAGGTAAGATCGTTGCTTCTGACGAGAAGATTACCATTGTGTGAGGTAGGAAATGACGAAAGCGAGAATTGCCGTGCTGGTATCCGGCGGCGGCACAAACCTGCAGGCGCTGATCGATGCGCAGAGCAGTGGGATTATCCACAGTGGAGAAATAACCCTTGTGATTTCCAATAATGCGGGCGCCTACGCACTGCAAAGAGCAGAAAAAGCAGGGATTGCCACCGAGGTTGTTCTAAAAAAGGAGCTGGGCAGTCAAGCCGCATTTGAAGAGAGAATCAAAGAGCTGTTAACGGTCTACCAGATCGACATCATTGTCCTTGCCGGCTTTATGTCTATTCTGAGTGAGACGTTTACCTCCTGCTATCCCAAGCGGATCCTCAATGTCCACCCGTCCCTGATCCCGTCCTTCTGTGGCGAAGGGTTTTACGGTCTGCGTGTCCACGAGGCAGCGCTTAACTACGGCGTAAAGGTCACCGGCGCAACCGTCCACTTTGTCAATGAGATTCCCGACGGCGGTGAGATCATTCTCCAAAAGGCTGTGGAGATCCAACCGGATGACACTCCGGAAACTCTGCAAAAACGGGTTATGGAACAAGCCGAATGGAAGATTTTACCTGCAGCTGTAGAGCAGGTTTGCAGTATGCTTTGAGAAAGGAAATAAGAATATGAACGTTTACGAAGTAGGCTCTCTTGCTGAGAAGCTGTCTACCAATGTATATCCCGGCCGTGGTATTGTGCTGGGCGTAACCCCCGACGGTACCAAGTCCGTTGCTGCCTATTTCATTATGGGCCGCAGCGTCAATAGCCGCAACCGTGTGTTTGTGCAGGAGCCGGACGGTATCCGGACCGAAGCACACGACCCCAGCCTGATGAAGGATCCCCACCTGATCATTTACCATCCTGTCCGTGAGGCAGGCTGCGGCTTGATCGTCACCAACGGTGACCAGACTGACACCGTTTGGGAATATCTTGCTAAGGGCGAAAGCTGGGAAGCCGCTCTGCGTACCCGCTGCTTTGAGGACGACGGCCCTAACTGGACGCCTCGTATTTCCGGCTTGCTGGCAGGTGACGGCAGCTATAAGATGTCCATTCTGAAGTCTGCTGATGCTGAAGGCTCTGCCTGTGCACGTTTCTTCTACGAGTATCCTGCCATTGCCGGTTTGGGTCACTTTATCCATACCTATGTGTGCGACGGCAATCCTGTGATCCCCACCTTCCAGGGTGAGCCGGAGCGTGTGGCAATGGATAACGATATGGATGCCTTCGCCGAAATGCTGTGGAAGAATTTGAACGAAGACAATAAGATCTCCCTGTTTGTTCGCTATACCGATCTGGAGACCGGCGCTTACGAGCAGAAGATTTTTAATAAACACAACTAAGGAGTAGGGAAGATGAAAGAGTTTGAACTGAAATACGGCTGTAACCCCAACCAAAAGCCTGCTAAAATCTATATGCACGACGGCAGCGACCTGCCCATCCAGATTCTCAACGGCCGTCCCGGCTTTATCAACTTCCTGGACGCCTTTAATTCCTGGCAGCTGGTGAAGGAACTGAAGGAAGCTACCGGTATGTGCGCTGTTACTTCCTTTAAGCACGTTTCTCCTACTTCCGCTGCTGTTGGTAAGAAATTGCCCTTGGAGCTGAAGAAGGCTTGCTTTGTGGAAGATATTGAGGGCTTGGATGAAAATCCCTTGGCCTGTGCATACGCACGTGCCCGTGGCGCAGATCGTCTGTGCTCGTTTGGTGACTGGGTAGCTCTGTCTGATACCTGTGATGCTCTCACTGCCAAGCTGATCGCCCGTGAGGTTTCCGACGGCGTGATCGCCCCCGGCTATACTGACGAGGCTTTGGAGATCCTGAAGACCAAGCGTGGCGGCAACTATAATGTGGTTGCTATTGACACCAACTTTGTTCCTGCCGAGCAGGAGACCAAGCAGGTCTTTGGTATCACCTTCCAGCAGGGCCGTAACAACTTTAAGATCGACAATGCCCTTTTGGAGAACATTGTTACCGATAATAAGAACTTCACCGAGGAAGCAAAGACGGATCTGATCATCTCCCTCATCACCCTGAAGTACACCCAGTCCAACTCCGTCTGCTTTGCCTATGACGGACAGGCTATCGGTGTGGGCGCAGGTCAGCAGTCCCGTGTGCACTGCGTAAGACTTGCAGGCGGCAAGGCTGATACTTGGTTCCTCCGCCAGCATCCCAAGACCTTAAATCTTCCTTTCCGTGAGGATTTGGGCCGTCCCGGTCGTGACAATGCCATCGACGGCTACATCAACGGCAACGAAGAGGACGTCTGCGCTGAGGGTATCTGGCAGAACTACTTCACCACCCGTCCCGAGCCTCTGACCGAGGCTGAAAAGCGTGCGTTCCTGGATGCGCAGACCGGCGTTGCGCTGGGTTCTGATGCATTCTTCCCGTTCCCGGACAGCATCAAGCGCGCCAAGGCATCCGGCGTTTCCTATGTGGCCGAGCCCGGCGGCTCTATCCGTGATGACCTTGTGATTGCTGAGTGTAACAAGAACAATATGGTTATGGCATTCACCGGAATGCGTCTGTTCCACCACTAAAATACCCTTGCCACACCGTATATTGCGGTGTGGCAATCGGTCTGTTTTAAGAATGAATCATTTTGGAGAGTATCTATGAAAATTTTGGTTGTTGGCGGTGGCGGAAGAGAACATGCCATCATTAAAAAGCTGAAAGAAAATAAGACAGTTACAGAAATTTTTGCGACTCCCGGAAACGGCGGTATCGCTAAGGACGCTACCTGTGTGGATATCGGCGCAAAGGACATTGAGAAAATCGTTGCCTTTGCAACACAAAACGCTATCGACTATGCGGTGGTTGCTCCTGATGACCCGCTGGTACTGGGCTGCGTGGATGCATTGGAGGAGAAGGGGATTCCCTGTTTTGGACCTCGCGCCAATGCTGCCATTATCGAAGGCAGTAAGGTTTTTTCCAAGAATTTGATGAAGAAATACAATATCCCCACCGCTGAATACGAAGTGTTTACGGATATGGATGCTGCGATTTCCTATTTGGAGACCGCTCCCATTCCCACAGTCATCAAGGCTGACGGTCTTGCTTTGGGTAAGGGCGTCATTATCGCTGAGACCCGCGAGGCTGCCAAGGAAGCAGTCAAGTCTATGATGTCTGATAAGGTCTTTGGCAAGAGCGGCGATCAAATTGTTATCGAGGAATTCCTCACCGGACCTGAGGTGTCCGTGCTGGCATTCACCGACGGCAAAACAGTGAAGCCTATGATTTCCTCAATGGACCATAAACGGGCGGGGGATAACGATACGGGCCTTAACACCGGCGGTATGGGTACAGTTGCTCCCAATCCCTACTATACTGCCGATATTGCCAAGGTGTGTATGGAAACCATTTTCCTGCCCACAATCGCAGCAATGAACGCAGAATGTCGTACTTTTAAGGGCTGCCTGTACTTTGGATTGATGCTCACCCCCAACGGCCCTAAGGTCATCGAGTATAACTGCCGTTTTGGTGACCCGGAGACCCAGGTTGTATTGCCTCTGCTGGAAAGCGATTTGCTGACCGTTATGCAGGCAACCACCAACGGCAATTTGGCAGAAACCGAGGTCAAATTTGCTGACAAAAATGCTTGCTGCGTGATCATGGCATCTAAGGGCTATCCCACAGCCTACGAAAAGGGCTTTGAGATGACCATTCCCGAGAATATTTGGAATCATGTCTATGTGGCCGGCGCTGCACTGAAGGACGGAAAGCTCCTGACTAACGGCGGCCGTGTGCTGGGCGCAACCGCAGTTGCGGATACCTTGGAAAATGCTATTAACGAAGCTTATAAAATGGTAGAAACCATTCATTTTGACAATGCCTTCTATCGCCACGATATTGGCGCGAAGGCAATGAAAGCCGGGAGGAACTAACGTTGGTCTATAGAGTATATGTAGAGAAAAAAGAAGAACTTGCCAACGAGGCAAAGGCTCTTTTGAACGATGCCCGCAACCTGCTGGGTATTAAGTCACTGGAAAATGTTCGCCTGCTTAACCGCTATGATGCAGAGAATATTACAAAAGAACTGTTTGATTACGCCATCGACACTGTTTTTTCTGAGCCCCAGCTGGATATTGCTACTGCTGAATATGATTTGGAAGGCGCTACTGTGTTTGCAATGGAGCCCCTGCCCGGTCAGTTTGACCAGCGGGCTGACTCTGCGGCTCAGTGTATCCAGATCATTTCTCAGGGCGAGCGCCCGATCATTCGTTCTGCTAAGGTCTACGGCCTGTACGGCAAACTGACAGAGGAAGATATCACCGCTATCAAAAAGCACGTGATCAACCCTGTGGAGTGCCGTGAAGCAGAGCTGAACCTGCCCGAGACTCTGAAGGCGGATTATGCTATCCCTCAGTCCGTAGCCACCGTTGAAGGCTTTATTGCTTTGGATGAAAAAGGCCTGACCGACCTGCTGGACAGGCTGGGCCTCGCGATGGACTTGGACGACCTGAAGTTCCTGCAGAACTACTTCCGTGACGAGGAAAAGCGTGACCCCACTATCACCGAAATCCGCGTGGTGGATACCTATTGGTCTGACCACTGCCGCCACACCACCTTCTCCACCATCATCGACGAGGTGAAGGTTGATGACCCTGCGGTGGCTGCCGCTTATCAGCGTTATTTGGATGCCCGTGTGGAGGTCTATGGGGAAGAGAAGGCTGCAAAGCGTCCTCAGACTCTGATGGACATCGCCACCATCGGCGCAAAGACTCTGAAAAAGCGCGGTTTGCTTCCCGAACTGGATGAAAGTGAAGAAATCAACGCCTGCTCTATTCACGTTACCGCCAAGGTGAACGGCGAGGATCAGGATTGGCTGTTGATGTTCAAGAACGAGACCCACAACCACCCCACCGAGATCGAACCCTTCGGCGGCGCAGCTACCTGTATCGGCGGCTGTATTCGTGACCCCCTGTCTGGTCGTGCCTATGTCCACCAGGCAATGCGTGTCACCGGCGCTGCTGACCCCCGGAAGCCTTTGAATGAGACTATTCCCGGCAAGCTGCCCCAGCGGAAGCTGTGTCAAACAGCAGCAGCCGGTTACTCCTCCTACGGTAACCAAATCGGTCTTGCTACCGGTCACGTTGCGGAAATCTACCACGATGGCTATGCTGCAAAGCGGTTGGAGTGTGGCGCTGTGGTTGGCGCTGCTCCTGCCTATAATGTCCGTCGTGAGCGTCCTGCTGCCGGAGATGTGGTGGTCCTACTGGGTGGCCGTACCGGCCGTGACGGTATTGGCGGCGCAACCGGCTCTTCCAAGAGCCACAATATGAAATCCCTGACCACGATGGCATCTGAGGTTCAGAAGGGTAATGCACCCGAAGAACGGAAGATCCAGCGCTTGTTCCGTGATAGCGCTGTCACCCGGCTGATCAAGCGCTGCAACGACTTTGGCGCAGGCGGCGTGTCTGTTGCTATCGGCGAGCTGGCTGCCGGCCTGCAGATCGATTTGGATGCTGTCCGCAAGAAATATGACGGCCTGGATGGCACTGAAATTGCTATCTCTGAATCTCAGGAGCGCATGGCGGTCGTGGTTGCTGCTGAGGATGCGGATACCTTCATTGCAGCCGCTCAGAAGGAAAATCTGGAAGCATACCGTGTAGCCGTTGTCACCGGGGAAGAACGAATGGTTATGGTTTGGAAGGGTCAGACCATTGCAAACCTCTCCCGCGCATTCCTGGACACCAATGGCGCCAGTAAGCACACCAAGGTGGATGTAACTGAAAAGGATCTGTCTGTGCTGAGCAATGCTCTTTACGGCTCTCTGCGTGAAATGGCAGGGGATTTGAAGACCGCCAGCCGCAGAGGCCTTGTAGAGCGCTTTGACGGCAGTATCGGCGCAGGCTCTGTGCTGATGCCCTTCGGCGGCAAGACCCAAACCACTCCCGCGCAAGCGATGGCAGCTGTACTGCCTGTCCTGCCCGGTCAGGAAACAAGCCAGGGTAGTGTGATGGCCTGGGGCCTAGATCCCGATATGATGAGTGTGGACCCCTACACTGGCGCTCGCGCCGCAATCTACACCTCTATGGCAAAGCTGGTTGCAGCCGGCGCTGACTATAAGAAGGCTTACTTAACGCTGCAGGAGTTCTTTGAAAAACTGAAAACTGAGCCTGCTCGTTGGGGCAAGCCCTTTGCGGCCCTCCTCGGCGCTTTGGATGCGCAGCTGGAACTGAATGCAGCTGCCATCGGTGGCAAGGACTCTATGTCCGGCTCTTTTATGGATATGGATGTACCTCCCACGCTGATTTCCTTTGCCATTGCTCCCATTGATAAGGAGCAGGTGCTCACACCCGAATTTAAGGCAGCCGGTAATCCTGTTTATGTCTTCGGACCTACTGATGAGACCGCTGAAAGCCAAAAGCAGGCCTGGGAATACTTCCATGAGTTGCACCTTGCAGGTAAGGTCAAGTCCGGCTGGGCTGTTGAGAACGGTCTGGGCGAGGCTGTGATGAAGATGTCCTTTGGTAACCGTATCGGCTTTAAGTCCAACGGCACTGTGGGCGAAGATTGGCATAAGAACTTCTATGGCTTTATCGTAGCTGAGCTGACCGAGGAAGTAGACCTGCCCGGTGTGCTGAAGATCGGTGAAACTACTGCTGAGACTGCTATCGTGCTGGACGGCGACAGCGCATCTATCGAAGAACTGCTGGCAATCAACGAAGGCATCTTAGAAGATGTGTATACTACTGTTGTTCCCGAGGATAAGGGTCAGATTCCTACCTTTAGCTATACGGGCAGCGGTGCAAAAGCACCTGCCGTGAAGTGCGCAAAGCCCAAGGTGCTGATTCCTGTGTTCCCCGGCACCAACTGTGAATTTGATTCCGCCCGCGCTGTGATGGCAGCCGGCGCTGATGCTGAGATCGTGGTGATCCGCAATCTGACCGCTGACGATGTTGCCAAGAGCGTGGAGTCTGTTTCTGCGAAGATTGCAGACAGCCAGATGATCTTCATTCCCGGCGGCTTCTCCGGCGGTGACGAGCCGGATGGCTCTGCGAAGTTCATTACCGCCTTCTTCCGCAACCCTGCCATCAAGGAGCAGGTGACAAAACTGCTGGAAGAGCGTGACGGCTTGATGTGTGGTATCTGCAACGGCTTCCAGGCGCTGATCAAGCTGGGCCTGGTGCCTTACGGTAAGATCATCGATACTGACGAGAATTGCCCCACCTTGACCTTCAACACCATTTCCCGTCACCAGTCCAAGATCGTCCGTACCCGGATCGCGTCCAACCAGTCCCCCTGGCTGAGTCTGATGAACGTGGGCGACATTGTGAATGTTCCCATTTCCCACGGCGAGGGTCGCTTCTACGCATCTGAGGAACTGGCAAGGAAACTGGCAGAAAACGGTCAGATCGCTACCCAGTATGTGGACTTAAGCGGCAATCCCACCATGGATACCGCATTCAATCCCAACGGCTCACTGTTTGCTATCGAGGGCATTACCTCTCCCGATGGCAGAGTCATCGGTAAGATGGGTCACAGCGAGCGTATCGGCGCAGGCCTTTACAAGAACGTACCCGGAAACTACGATATTCGCATGTTTGAAGCTGCGGTTAAGTACTTTAAGGGCTAATAGGTAAATAGAAACCCGGAAGGCAATCGCCTTCCGGGTTTTATTATTGTTCTAACAGCATTTTTGCTTTTCTTGCTACTACGATTTCTTCGTTGGTATCCACAACGAAAATTCGCACAGGGCTGCCGTCTACTGAAATGTCATCGCCACCTTCAGCGTTGGCATTCTTTTCTGCATTTAAATTGACGCCAAGGAACTCCAAACTGTCCAAACTCATTGCTCTGACAGTATCGCTCTTTCTGCCGATGCCGCCGCCAAACACAATGGCATCCAAGCCACCCATTGCGGCTGCATAAGCGCCGATATACTTCTTAATACCGTAGGCATAAGCCTTAATGGCGTTTTGGCAATCCTCGTTGCCGTTTTTAGCGGCTTCCTGAATATCCCGCAGGTCGTTGGACACACCGCCGGACAGGCCATATAGACCGCTCTTGCTCTGTAGCATTGTCTTGACCTCGCTCAGCTCCATACCACATTCCTCAACCAAGTGGAAGATGATATAGGGGTCGATATCACCGATGCGGTTGTTTTGTAGAACCCCACATTGCAGACCCATACCCATGGTGGTATCAATGCTGACACCATCCTTTACCGCGCACAGACTGCCGCTGCCGCCCAAATGGCAGCACACCAACTTCAAATCCTTTCGACCCATCTTTTCCGCTGTCCACGTGGAGAGGTATTCTAAGGATGCGCCGTGGAAGCCGTACCGACGAATTGCGTGCTTTTTGCTCAGCTCCAATGGAATGGAGTATAAATAGGCCTCCGGGGGCATATTGGCGTGAAATGCAGTTTCAAAGGAGCCAATCATCGGTGTATCCGGCATCAGATTCTTAAACTGCCGGATGGCGGCAATATAGGGAGGGTTGTGGGCAGGCGCAACGGAATTAAAATCTGCCATTGCCCGCAGTACTTCTTCCGTCAGATATTGCACGCCGGTTACACCCTTTGCGTGAACAACTTTGAATCCTACACAGGAAATCTCAGAAAGAGATTCAATGCAGCCACACAAAAGCTGCTCCAGCATAGCGCAGATGGCCTCTCGATGGGAGGGAAATACGGCTTCTTGGTTAACAGCATCACCTGTCAGATGATTTCTGTGGTAAAACAGACTCTTTTCCGCACCCACACGCTCGGCACCGCCGGCGCACAGTACTTTTTCGCCATCATCCATATCAAATAGCTGATACTTGAGGGATGTGCTGCCTACATTACAAATTAAAATATTCATAGGGTACTCCTTTGAGGTAGTGTGTTTTCTGCTTTTTGTTTTTTATTACAGATAAATAAGAACAACGCAGCCTCTACCAGGAAGGTAAGAATCCAGCTAACCGGATAGGATTGATAGAGACAGGCGAGTGTATGATGCTTTTGGAAAATGGTATAGATCCACAGAATTCGCAAGCCACAGGCACCCATCAGGGTAACGATCATAGGTACGAACGAGTATCCGAGACCACGTAGCGCACCGGTGGAGATGTCCATAAGTCCCAACAAAAAATACAGGCAGGAAATATAATGCATACGGGTGACACCGTAGATCAAAGCATCCGGATTGTCGGTGATGTATAAGGACAGAAGCGGTTCACGGAACAGATAGATAAGGGTGCTTGTTGTAATGACGATTACTGCCATACAAGCCATAGAGGTACGATAGATTTTTTTAACTCGGTCAAATCTGTGTGCGCCTGAATTCTGACCGATGAAATTGATAACGGTTGTGCTAAACGCGCCTGTAACGGAGGATAACAACCCTTCAATGCTTTGGGTTGCGCCGTTTCCGGAGATAACCGCATCGGAATGGAAGGAGTTAATGGAGGAAGTAATCAGCACATTGGAAAGCTGAAACATTGAGCTTTGCAAGCCTGCAGGCAAGCCAAGGCGGATAACGTCAGAAAGTTCCTTTGGATAAATGCGTATTTTCCTTGGGAGAAGACGGCACGCATCCGTTCTGCGTATCAGCGCCATTATGGTCAAAACTGCGGAAACAGCCTGAGAAATGGTGGTCGCTAAGGCTACGCCGGCAACATCTATTTTCAGAACGATGACAAAGAACAGATTCAAAGCAACATTCAGAACACCGGACACGGTCAAAAAGAAAAGGGGCAGCTTTGTTTCTCCGGCGGCCCGGAGAATGGACGCACTGAAATTGTACAGCATATTGAATATCATACCGGCAAAGTAGATTCGCATATATACGGACGAGAGAGCCAACACATTTTCCGGTGTATCCATCCACTTTAGGAATGTGGGAGAAAACAGCACACCTACAAAAGAAACAATACCTCCGCAGATTGCGGCGGTGGGGATTGCAGTGTGAACAGTGCGCTGGACAACGTCCGATTTACCGGCGCCCAAAGAACGTGCAACTGCAACGCCTGTACCCACAGAGAAACCGATAAAGAAATTGACAATCAGATGGGTAAGAGAGGTTGTGGCGCTGACGGCAGCAACAGACAAGCTGCCGCAGTACTGACCGACCACGATCAAGTCTGCGGTATTAAACAGAATTTGCAGAAGATTTGTGAGGATAACAGGAATTGCAAAGCTAAGAATACCTTTAAATAATGGCCCATTCAGCATGTCGATATTTCTTTTCATAATGCAATTACTTCCTTTACATACAATGTGCTGTTTTCTACAGAGAAGCGAATATCGAATCCGGCAAAAGAAAGACCGTATACTCTATCTGCTTGCGTCTGATAGGAAGGCCTGGGGTCGTGGGATAGAAGCTCTATAGCAGCTTCCTGCTTGTCCTTCGGTAGCACCTCAAGAAGCTCTAGCGGGAAATCTACCTGCAAAAGATAATCCTTTGCAGTTGAAGTAAATCCACCTAAAGCCTCCGGGTGACTGTCGCTATATGGTATGTATGGCTTGATGTCAAATATAGGTGTGCCGTCCATGAGATCAGCGCCGGCAACGTGAATCACTGTGCCATTTTCTTCTGTCTGCTCCAATCCAATAATCCTGACACAGGAGAGCGCCAAAGAGTTGGGACGGAAAGGGGAACGGGTGGCAAACACACCCATACGGGTGTTTCCGCCCAAACGTGGCGGACGAACGGTGGGTGTCCAATCTGTGCGGACAGCCTCAGAGAACTGCCAGATCAGCCAAATGTGGGAGAAATCCTCCAATCCGCGCAGCGCGTCGGGGTTGCGGAATTCCGGCTCGAACACTATTGTGGAACGAAGGCTGTCCACCAAACCGCTTTGACGGGGAATGCCGAATTTAGTTGGAAAATCACTACGCATTGTTGCAATCGCACGAATGGAATACTCCATATTATTGCCACCTTTTTAATGGATATTTCTATGTAATATCATAGCATAGTCTGTCAAGAAATGACACCGTCAAATTCCATAATATTATTTAAATGTAGGATTAACGTTATATTATGCAGGTCTTATTTTTGTTTTGGAACATAGACTATTTCATACATTGGAATTCGAGGTGGTACTATGGAACATATAACAAACGAAATTACATTGCGGGGAACACTACAAGATCTTCCCGCATTTTCCCACGAGAATCACGGGAAGCAATTTTACCGGTTTATACTGGATGTGCCTCGCCTGTCAGGTGCGGTGGATTCTCTTCCTGTCGTGGCGGAGAAGACACTGCTTGATCAGCTTGACCCAACTGCCGGGGCGATGATTACTGTAACCGGTCAGGTGCGCTCACATAACCAACGCACAGACGGTGTGCGGCATCTGCTGATTTTTGTCTTTGCATCAAAGGTGGTTGTGGAGGACGGAGAGCCTGTGAATGATGTGATCCTAGAGGGACCCTTGTGCAGAGAGCCGACCTTTCGCTTAACACCGCTTGGACGGGAGATCTGCGATGCGATGCTGGCAGTTCCCAGAGCCTTTCACCGCGCTGATTACTTGCCCTGTATTCTGTGGGGCAGGGTAGCCCAAGAGGTGTCCAAATGTCACACGCGGGATGTGATATCCATTCACGGCAGATTACAGAGCAGGATCTATACAAAGCTTACCGACGAGGGTCTGCAGGAACGTACAGCCTATGAAATATCTGCGCTCACAGCAGAAATCGTGGAAGAAGATATGTATTAGCCAAGCCGGGCGGTGGGTCTCCCCACCGCGCCAAAGCCACGCAGGTAGAAAACCTGACGATTACATATACCATCATATCCGACATAAGTTTGTCTTGTTCCTGAATATTTCCTCTTTTCAGCAAGAAAAATCTGTGCTAAAATGGGAACAAAGGATGTGACAGTATGAAGGAAAAGGCAATAAAGATCATAGATACCCTTAAGCAGCAGTATCCGGATGCCCTGTGCGCATTGCATTATACAAAGGATTACGAACTGATGATTGCAGTTCGGTTATCTGCCCAGTGCACGGATGCCCGTGTGAATTTAGTGACACCGGCGCTGTTTTCGGCATATCCCACGCTGGAGTCCCTTGCAAATGCGGAGATCGCAGATATTGAAGGATACATACATTCTTGCGGATTTTACCGGCAAAAGGCAAAGGATATTGTGCAGGCCTGTCAAATGCTCCTTGCTAAGCATAATGGAAAAGTACCCGGTACCATGGATGAATTGCTGGAGCTTCCGGGCGTAGGCAGAAAAACAGCCAATCTCCTGCTGGGTGACTTATATCAGGAGCCGGGCAGTGTGGTATGCGATACCCATTGTATGCGGATCTGTGAACGCTTGGGCTTGTCCAAAGGCAGAGAGCCGGAAAAGGTTGAAAAGCAGCTCAGAGCCATTCTGCCACCGGAGGAGAGCAGTGATTTCTGTCACCGCATTGTCCTGTTTGGTAGGGAAATCTGCACAGCCCGTTCGCCAAAATGTTCGGAGTGCCCTCTGGCGATCTATTGCGATGAAATTAACAAAGGTTAATATATCCCCCTTGTCCGAATACACTTGGACAAGGGGGGATTTGTTTGGGCAAAAAACTTCCGATTTTCTATAATGCATTGCTTCTGACATCTGTAAATTTGCTCCTGCGTTTTGTATCTACAGGTTTTCAGGTGTATTTGTCGGGAAAAATCGGCGCAGCAGGTATTGGGCTACTGCAGCTTGTGCTGTCTGTTGGTGGATTGGCTTTGACGGCGGGAATGGCAGGTGTCCGCACAGCGACTATGTATTTGACGGCTGAGGAGTTGGGAAAACGGCGGCCGGAGAATGTGCGTTGGGTACTCTCAGCCTGTATGAAATACAGTCTTGTGTGCAGTGGCACGATCACAATATTGTTATATCTTCTTGCGCCTACCATAGCGGCAGATTGGATCGGGCAGCCTGCTACAGTGGGAACAGTCAGGCTTTTTGCTTTTTTCTTGCCCATAAACTGCTTATGCGGTGTAATGGTCGGTTATTTCACTGCAGCAAACAGAATCGGCACGCTGTCCGCAGTTGAGGTTGGTGAACAGGCCTGCTCTATGGTCTTAACGGTCACTCTGCTTCATTTTTGGGCTGGCGGCGACCCTGTACGCGCCTGTACCGGGGTCGTTATGGGAAGTGGGTTAAGCGCCTGCTTTACGCTACTTTGCCTGCTGTACCTGCATAGAGGAGAATGCGCGCCCGCGGGTAAGCCGATCAGTGTCAGACATAGACTCTTCAAAACGGCGATTCCACTGGCGTTAGCGGATGATTTGAAATCGGGCATTTCCACTGCAGAGAATTTAATGGTGCCAAAAAGGTTAGCTCTGTGCCACCGAATCGGCGATCCTCTTGCGGCGTTTGGTATGGTATGCGGAATGGTCTTCCCGGTGCTGATGTTTCCGATGGCAATTCTGTTTGGCCTTGCGGAACTCCTGATTCCCGAGCTTGCCCGGTGCGCGGCTGCAGGAAGTCAAAAACGGATACGGTATTTGGCAATGCGTAGCCTGCGCTTGGCAATGTTATACGGCTGCTTTTTCTGTGGCGTTTTGTTTCTTTTAAGCGATGAATTGTGTGTATGGCTGTATCATAATCAAGAAGCCGGCTTATATTTACGCAGATTTGCCTTGCTTGCTCCTATGCTTTACTGCGATTCGATCACCGACGCAATGATAAAAGGGTTAGGGCAGCAGACGGCCTGTGTACGTTACAATATACTGACCTCAGGCATGGATGTCATACTGCTGTTTTTGCTTCTGCCCCATTATGGGATCGAGGGTTATTTCATTAGCTTTCTTGTAACACATCTTTTGAATTTTGCATTAAGCATCCGCAGATTACTGAAACTTACAGGCAGGCTGATTGCGCCTGTGGTGCCGGTGCTGTTGCTGGCGGCGACAGGGGTATCTATATTGCTTGCAGGACTGCTGACATTTGCCGCCGCGAAAATAGTTGCCTTTGCGCTGTTGCTGGGAAGTCTTCTTGTGTTGCTCCGAATTGTAAATATGGAGGACGTCCGCTGGATAAAAGGCCTGTTACGAAAAAAATGACCCGCTCAGCGGGTCATTTTTCTTTGCTTTGTTGCGCGTTGTTACGGAACTCCATTGGCGAGCACCCGTGCTTCTCCCGAAAACTGCGGGAGAAGTGTGATAAGGAATTAAAGCCGGATTCAAAAGCGACTTCAGTTACGGGCATATTGCTTGCCTTTAGCAGATTTTCACCGTAGGTCAGCCGCATATTTCGCAGGTATTCGCCGAATGGAATGCCGATTTGATTGCGGAAGCAGAAATTGAAATGGTTTGGTGTGTAGCCCACAAACGCAGCAGCATCACCAACATTGATCGGCTCGTGAAAATGGGCGTGAACGTATCCCAAAGCGCGATTGACAGGCGCGCTTGATACAGGTGTGTGAGAGGGAGGCAGCTGACGCAAAATGAGAATCAGCAGTTGCTCCGTTAATGCCTGCAAATAGACATTTCGGCCGATTTTTTCGTCGCCGGCTTCGCATTCCTCAATCAGTCGCGCAAAAATGTTTTCTACCAGAGGCGCGCAGTCGTCAGATAAATGCAAATGCAGTGGCAGCTTGTCCGGCGGAAAGAGGGCAGAGAGCCTTGCATCCATCAGCTCATATAAAAAGCAAAGCCGAAAGTAGTCGAAGGTATCACCCTCTGTAAGGGTGTTGTAATGGAAATCCGCAGGGGAGAGCAGAAACAGATCTCCGGGGCAAAAGGGAATGTCCTTGCCGTTTATGGATTGAATGCCGTTACCGCGGGTAATGAGCGTCATAATAAAATACTGATGTCCGTGCAGTACGCTTGAACTTCTTCCTGTTACCTTGCTGGCATCACAAATCGGCAGATCCCGCCTGCTTTCATTGATAGCCCTTCGGTGTGGCTGCCGCCGTTCATCCATCATATCCTGCATATTCCATCGAATCGGTATGTTCACTGCTTAGCCTCCCTTCGTTGGTAGTGCTTGTCATTTAGAATTATAGCATAAAAACGCTGTTTGGTACAGAATATTTTTGCAATCGTTGAAAATGTATAATCTAACAGTTTTCCTGTCAAGCAGGATTATAGTGCAATATAGTAGGATATACTTAACAAAATATGTAAGGAGACAAACTTATGAATAACCCTTATGAGTATTTCAAAGCAAAGCCTGCTGAGTACTTTCATTTAATTCCTCAAGTAGGCATTACCCATTTGCACTGCGATCAGGATCCTGACCATAATGCAGTATGGGATATGGCAGTATCCCCCGAGGGCCGTGTTTTCTTCTCTGCCTGCGGTGAGAGCTATCTGTCTTTGTATGCCCGTCTGTATGAGTACGATCACAAGCAGAAGAAGCTGATCCGTCACTTCGCCCTTGAAGATCGTATGCTGACCAACCCCACAGCCCTTCGCACCTCCAAGTTCCATACAGCTCTGTCCTTTATCGGAGGCGGCAGAATTTTCGCAACTACACATACCACCTCTCCTGCACCTACCCATCCTACTTGGATGCCTTATGAATACTCCGGTCATACCTATGAGGAATACCCCGGCTCTATGCTGATTGAGTATAACTACAACACCGGTGAGTCCAAGAGCCTTGGTATGATCTCTCCCCACGATACTACCTATGGCGGTACCTACGATCCCAAGAACGGCGACTACTTCTCCATCTCCCTGATGCGTGGTATCGGCTATGTATACAACGTCCATACCGGCAACCTCCGTTGCTTAGGCCAGGTATCGGATACCCGTACATCCAGAATGTTCCTGTGCTCTGACGGTCATATCTACGGTTCTACTTTCTCCGGTGCTATGTTCCGTTACAACACCGATATTCGTGATGTTGAGTACCTAGGTGTAAACGCTTCCGGACTGCTTCGTTATGCAGTTGAGCATAACGGTGTTCTGTACTTCACCACCGGTACCTGCTCCATCATTGGCGCTGGTCAGGAGTTATATGCTTACAACCTTAAGACTCGCGAACTGACCACCGTTGGCAAGCCCATTCCCGAAATGGAAACTGACTCTACCGATCCTTGGGTATACCTGAACGCCTATGGTATGGCTATGGACAGCAAGAATCGTCTGTGGTATGGTGTTATGACACACGTTCCTGGCATTCGTTTTGCCGGTGCTCGTCTGTATATGTGGGACTTCCTGAACGGAAAGGATCCCGTTGACTGCGGCTTTATGGGTACTACTAAGAATACAATTGCTATCCCTACAGAAATGCGCATTGTAGACAATGTTCTGTATATTTCCGACAGTAATCATATGGCTGACCGTGATTATACCTGCGGTATTATGGCAATTGATCTGGATGAGTTTGTTCCCGCTTTGGAAACTGCTCCTCGTATCTTCTCCCACGACTACATGAACTACATTGTCTATCCCGAGGAGTGCCACAAGTACTATCCTAAGGATGACTTTGCTGAGTGCTATGCCCGTTGGGATAAGTATTCCAAGGAAACGCTTGGCTATTTTGCTCAGTTTGCAATCGATAACGCATACCGTGTTGCTTGCAACTCTGTTGCCGCTGTCACTGTTTGGGAGAAGGTTGGCCGTGAGAATGCTGCTATTAAGAGCATCTCCTGGAAGGATAATGAGAACTTCACCTTCTACTGCGGCAACGACAAGACCTACCGCGCTGATTGCCAGCTGAAGGACGGCAAGATTGCCCTTCTGAAGCTGGAAGAAGCTGAACTGCCTGCAACTTCCGAGCTGAAGACTGCTGTACCCGATGTAAAGTTGCCTGCCGTTCCCGGCCGTCGTTACATTGCTAAGGCTGAGTGCAGCGTAAAGATGCCAGACGGAAAGATTTTCGTAGGTACTGAGGATACTATGGTTGGTATCATTGATGGCGAGAAGGTATTCGGTCTGGGTCAGGTCTGCTCCGGTGGAGGTGTTCACTCTGTAGATTGCACTGCAGATGGAAAGATCTGGGGTGTTGCTGGTCACGCTGAGGCCCTCGGTCAGGTGTTTACCTACTCTGCTGAGGAGGGCCTGGTTCTCCGTGGCCTGGTGCCCGAAGCATTCTCCGCTTGCGGCCGTAATGTCACCTGTAATCGTCCCACTACCATCGCGTTGAGCCCCGATAATCGTTATCTCGCTATTGGCGGTGCTAGCGAAATGAGCGGCGTTGTGGTGCTGGATATCCAAGGAAAATAATGGTTTTATTCAACTCCCGACAGAAATTTCTGTCGGGAGTTTTTTGCAGCATTTAATTTGCTATTTGGGGTTGCAATCTAAAATGCACTGTGATAAGATGAGCAAAGCAAAGGCACCAAAAATATAATGAGGTGATACTTATGAGCGATGTTTATGCATGCCTTAAAGAGCAACCCGCAGAATTCTTTCATTTGATTCCCCAAGTTGGTGTTACCCATCTGCACTGCACGCAGGATCCTGAGCATAATGCAGTGTGGGATATGGCGATTTCCCCCGAGGGCCGCGTATTCTTCCCGGCCTGTGGTGAAAGCTATATTTCTTTGTATTTCCGGCTTTATGAGTATGACAAGAAGAATAAGAGTCTGATCCGTCACTTTGCCTACGATGACCGTGTGATGACCAATCCCAACGCAATTCGCACGTCCAAGCTGCATACCGCTATGTCCTTTATCGGTGGCGGCCGGATGCTGACAACCACCCATACCACATCCCCTGCGCCCACTCATCCCGATTGGATGCCCTACAATTATGCAGGACACCCCTATGAGGAGTATCCCGGCTCTATGCTGATGGAGTATAACTACCTCACCGGTGAGAGTAAGTGCCTGGGTATGTTCACACCGCACGACACCACATACGGCGGCGCATACGACCCCAAGAATGGCGATTATTTCAGCATTACCTGGATGCGCGGTATTGGCTATGTATATAATATCCACACAGGCGCAGTGCGTTGCCTGGGTCAGGTGTCCGACAGCCATACATCCAGACTGTTCCCTTGCTCTGACGGACACATTTACGGCTCTACCTCCTCCGGCGCTCTGTTCCGTTATAACACGGACATTCGCGATGTGGAATATCTGGGAGTGTCTGCTCCCGATCTGATGCGCCACGCGGTAGAGGTGAACGGCGTACTGTATTTCACAACCGGCCCTTGCGGTGTTTTCGGCACAGGACAGGAGCTGTATGCCTACGAACTGAAAACACGGAAGCTGTCTGTGGTTGGCCGCGCTGTGCCCACGGCTGCGTCAATGTCTGATAACCCATCTGTATATCTGAACGCCTACGGTATGGCAATCGACAGCAAAAAGCGTCTGTGGTATAGCTGTATGCTGGAGATTCCCGGTGTTGGTCAGGCTGGTTCAAAGCTTTATATGTGGGATTTCCTCAACGGTAAAGAACCTGTTGATTGCGGATTTCTGGGAACTGAGAAGCAGACTATATGCATTCCCTCTGAGATGCATATTTGCGACGATGTGCTGTACATTGCCGACAGTAACCACGTGGGTATTAAAGACGTGCCCGGTGGCATTTTGGTAATTGACTTGAAGGAGTTTGTCCCTGCTTTGGAAACGGCTCCCAGAGTAATGTCCCACGATTACATAAATTATCTGCCGTTCCCTGCAGAATGCAGCAAGTACTATCCTATGGACGATTTTGCGGAACGTAAGGCCTCTTGGGATCAGCATCGCAAGGAGAAAGCAGGGCGCGTGCAGCAATTCCAAGAGGAGAACAATTGCCGTGTTGCTGCAAATAGCACCGCTTCGGTCAGCGTTTGGGAAAAGGTAGGCAGAGAAAATGCGGCTATCGCAAACATCCAGTGGCAGGATGACACCCACTTTACCTTCTGGTGCGGCAAGGATAAGTCCTTTAAGGCGCAGTGCGCTTTGAATAAGGAAGGAAACATTGACCTTTTGGATCTGGCCGAAGCGCCTGTTCCGGAATTTACGGAACTGAAGACGCCTGTTCCTGATGTAAAACTGGCCTCTGTGCCCGGTCGCCGATATTTAGCCGAGGCAGAATCCAGCGTAAAAATGCCCGATGGCAGCATCTTTGTTGGCACAAAGGACACAATGGTTTGCCTGATCAAAGGCGATAAGGTGTTTGGCTTGGGTCAGGTTTGCTCCGGTGGCGGTGTCCACTCTCTGGATTGCACTGCCGACGGAAAAGTATGGGGCGTAGCAGGACATGCGGAAGCCTGCGGACAGGTATTCAGCTACTCTAAGGATGAGGGCTTGGTGCTCCGTGGTATCGTGCCTGAGGTTCGTATGCCCAACTATGGACGGATCGTGACCTGTTATCGACCCACCACACTGGCGCTCAGCCCCAATGGCCGATATTTGGCAATTGGCGCTGCTGACGAATTAGGCGGCGTTGTGGTACTGGATATCCAAGATAAATAATATATAATAACCCTCCCGGCAGAATCCTCTGCCGGGAGGGTTTCGTCTGCAAAGTTTTCGCCTGCAAACTCAACCTGTGGTTGCAAAAGGTAAAACCATCCTGTTATACAAAAATGCTTTCATACCTGCTATAATACAGTTGCAAAGTACTTTGAAACTATAACAAGGTGGTTTTACTATGATGAATATTGGAGAAAAAATTAAAGCGTTAAGAAAAAAGCAGGATGTTACCCAGGAAAAGCTTGCAGCGTATTTGAACATTTCTTACCAGGCGGTCAGTAAGTGGGAAAACGGAACAGCACTGCCGGATTTAACACTCATTCCCGGAATTGCAAATTTCTTTGGCGTATCTGCCGATGAACTGCTGGGCATGAAAGACACGGAAGAAACAGAAGAACTCAAGGAGTTCGAGAAAATATACAGCGAAAACAATCGATTGGGAAAGATGCTCGATAACATAGCTTTAAGCCGCAAGGTTTTGGAGAAGTATCCTCGCAATTTCCAATGGATGCTAAATTTGGCATACCCGCTGATTCAATATCAAGTTACAGAAGAACAAATAAACTATAGCAAAGAACATGATTTTTGCGGTGAGGCAATTCAAATATGTGAACGCATACTAGAAGATTGTACAATTGATTCTATCAGACACAGCGCAATACAAATTCTTTGCTACGAATATCCCAAGATTGGTAAAAAGGATTTGGCGTTAAAGCTGGCTTGGGAAATGCCGGATATGTTCATTTGCAGAGATCAGTTGTTATCTCACATTTATGATGGAGAAGAACAGATTAAACAACTTCAAAAGATGCTGCTCGCCAGCCTTGATGGATGTGCAGGAATTATTTGGATGCTGGTTTCCAATGACATTATGGGAAAAGAATTGACAAACCAGCAGAAGATCGAATGTATTGAAATTGCAATAAATTTGTTTAGTTGTGTTTTTAAGAATGATGAAGATATAAATGCCCACAACCATACCTTTGTAATGCAATATCTTAAATTAGCACAACTGTTCTGTAAGCAGAATGACGTGGAAAAGGGGATAGAGACCCTTTTACGTGCAGAACAATCAGCAAAAGGTTATGATGCATGGGTAAACGCAGGAGAACGAACAAATTACCGCTCGATATTGATAAATAGGTGTTTTTGTGATCCTAAAAAAATGGGTAAAAATTGGGAAGGTACAGAAACGGATCTGTTGCGGTTAAACCTTGATAATAAAGTCTTCGACATATTAAGGGATAAGGAAGATTTTAGAAAGCTTCAACAAAGGCTACAATAAACAGTTATCGGGACAGAGAGGCTTCTCTGTCCCGATAACTGTTTATAATGCTTTTAATACTTCCAAGAGGAATTCCCAAGTGCGCTTGGTGGACGCAATTTCCAGCTTTTCACGGCTGGTGTGAATGTCCTTCATATTCGGGCCAATAGATACACAATCCAAACCCGGCAGCTTTTCACTGAGTAGTCCGCACTCCAAACCTGCGTGGATTGCAACGACCTCCGGCGCCTTGCCGTACATTTCGGTGTAAACCCGAATCATAGTATCTCTGAGGTTAGAATCTTTTTTGTATTCCCAAGCCGGGTATTGGCCCCGGATGTTGCACTCACTTTCGTAGAAAGCGGACAACTCTTTCAGCTTGTTCAGCAGATCCTCTTTCTCTTTTTCAACGCTGCTGCGTACTGCCCAAGTCAGATGCAGCGCATCATCCAGCTTCAAGATACCCAAGTTCAGGCTGGTCTGTACCAAGCCGTCAATATCCTCGCTCCAGGACTGCACACCGTTGGGTGCAGCGTTCAATAGACCGATCACCTTGGCGGAGCATTCACTGGTGAGGGCGTTGCCGCCCAAAGCATCCACATCATCGCCCTGGATAACCACATTCGGCTCGTCAAACTGCTCCCGGATCTCTTTTTGCAGCTGCTCTGTGATCTCATTGATTCGCTCAATGTACATACCCAGCGCAACGAATGTTACTTCACAGGAGCGGGGGATCGCATTGTCCTTAGCACCGCCCTCCAGCTTGGTGATGCACACGGGCATCAGTTTTTGCACACGGCCCAGCAGCTCGCCCATAACCTTATTGGCGTTGGCGCGATTCTTGTGGATTTCCACGCCGGAGTGACCGCCTTGCAAGCCCTCGACAGTTAGCTTTACGCAAGGGCCGTACACCGCACGACGGGTAATGGGCATAGAAATAGTCGTCTTTGCGCCGCCGGCGCAGGAAACAGTAAAAATTCCCTCCTCTTCGGAATCGATATTCAGCATTGTGCGACTTTTTAAGGAAGAAAGGTCAATTCCGGTAGCGCCATCCATTCCGGTTTCTTCATCTACGGTGATAATTACTTCCAGAGGCGGGTGGGGGATAGACTTGTCAGCCAGCAGCGCCAAGGCATAGGCAACAGCAATACCGTCATCGCCGCCAAGTGTCGTTCCTTTGGCAAAGATATATTCTCCATCGTGAGTAACATCCAAACCATCGTTATCCATATCGATGGTGCAATCTGCATCCTTTTCACAGACCATATCCATATGTCCCTGGATAATCACCGGCTCGTGATCCTCATAACCGCAAGTACCCTCACCGAACAGCAACACGTTGTTCAGCTCATCCTGCACATAGCGAATGTTGTGTTCTTTCGCAAAGGAAACCAAATAGTCGCTGATTTGCTTTGTGTTTCCCGAACCGTGGGGGATAGAGCAGAGCTTTTCAAAATAGTAAAAGACCGACTGGGGCTCTAATCCCGAAAGCTTATATGTGTCCATGGCAAACGCTCCTTCAATCAATGTATTTGTATTTTAACACGTCTTTGCAAAAATGTCCACAACTGCGATATAAAACAAAACAGGGTGCGCGATTGCGCACCCTAAAGAGGAGTCATTACTTCTTGCGGAAGGACATACAGTCGGTACACTGGTCCATAGTGGGATTACCTTCGTGAGTGCCGACCAGAATACGGTCCAGAGCGCAGTAGTTTGCATCCTGGCAGTGGTTAGCGCACTGGTGAACGGTGCATTCAATGCTCTTGTTTGCTTTGCAATCCATTGTCTTATCCTCCTTTTTTGATGATATCACTATTATGGCTGATTTTTTCTTTTGTATACCAGTGGTTTTTAATTGACTTTTATGCGACAAACCAGTATAATAGTTGCGGAAAAATGCTTATTAAAGCTTTAAGAAAAGAAAGGAAAAATTTGCCATGATTTATAGTGCAGAAGTACAGCATATGTGCTCCGTGGCCAAGGGCGCCTATCACGGCCCCGCTCCCATTCCCGAAGAGGGCAAGTGGGTACAGGCCAAGCAAATCTCTGACATCAGCGGTTTTACCCACGGTATCGGCTGGTGCGCTCCTCAGCAGGGTTGCTGCAAGCTGACCCTGAACGTAAAAGAGGGTATTATCGAGGAAGCTCTGGTAGAAACCCTGGGCTGCTCCGGTATGACCCACTCCGCAGCTATGGCTTCCGAGATCCTCATCGGTAAGACTCTGCTGGAGGCTCTGAACACCGACTTGGTGTGTGACGCCATCAACACCGCTATGCGTGAACTGTTCCTGCAGATCGTTTACGGCCGTACCCAGTCCGCTTTCTCTGAGGATGGCTTGGCTGTTGGCGCATCTCTGGAAGACCTGGGTAAGGGTCTGCGCAGCCAGGTTGGCACTATGTTTGCCACCGCTGCCAAGGGTCCCCGTTACCTGGAGATGGCAGAGGGCTATGTTACCCGTCTGGCTCTGGATGAGGACAACCTGATCACCGGCTACGAGTTCATCAACCTGGGTAAGATGATGGACTTCATCAAGAAGGGCGACGATGCCAACGAGGCACTGAAGAAGGCTAAGGGCTCCTACGGCCGCTTTGCTGACGCTGCCAAGTACATCGACCCCCGTCACGAATAAGAGAAGGAGGAACATACAATGGCTTTGTTTGAAGGTTAC
>JAFQCX010000009.1 GCA_017416245.1 Oscillospiraceae bacterium
TGGCAAAAATCTGTTTGATTTTTGACGGAGGGAGAGAAACAAGCAGAGAAAATTCTCTCCCCCAGTCTTTTGCTTAGCAAAATCCAGCCCCCACGTCAGAGGGGGCCTTCGGTGCGCACATAACCGCATCTGCGGTAGTAGGGCAGAACACGCAAGCGAAAGAAAATTCGATGAGCCTATAGGCTCGGCTGGTAAAAGGCCCTAAGGGGGCCTGTGCATACCACCGGCACGGCCGGTGGTTATGATTTACAAATATCCTTAATAACTTCTCCGGCAATCATCATACCAGCCACCGCCGGCACAAAGCATACCGAGCCGGGCAGGGCATTTCTACCCTCAGGCAGCTCTGCCCAGGCAGGATCGTCGGGGGGCAGAGGGTTTTTGATGGGGTCTTCTGTGGAGTAGACCACCTTCAGCTTTTCAATGCCCCGCTTTTTGCACTCCTTGCGGATAATTCTTGCCAACGGACATACAGAGGTTTCCGAAATATCCCCAACCCGGAAGGCGGTGGGGTCAAGCTTGTTGCCTGTGCCCATAGAGGAAATGATGGGGGTGTTTGCCGCCTTTGATGCCTGAATGAGCATCATTTTTCCGGTGACGGTGTCGATGGCATCCACCACATAATCGTATGCCGAAAAGTCAAATTCTCCCGCTGTTTCCGGCAGATAAAAGGTCTTTCTGGGATTTACCCGGATTTGGGGGTTGATGGAAGCTGCCCTTTGGGCGGCAACGGTTACCTTATCTTTTCCAACAGTAGCTTCTGTAGCCAAAATCTGCCGGTTGATGTTGGATTTGCTGATGGTGTCGTGGTCTACCAGGGTCAGCTCCCCAACTCCGCTGCGGGCAAGCGCCTCTGCAACATAGCCCCCTACGCCGCCTAAACCAAACACGGCCACGTGGGCATTTTTCAGCTTATCCATAGCGTCCTGCCCCAGTAAAAAACGGGTGCGGCTGTAACGGTCCATGGGAATCCCTCCTTTTGCAAATAATACTACCACAATCCCTCCGATGTGTCAAACAACGGCGGCTTTATCCATAGTATGCGAAAAAAGCGGAGCAGGATACTTCCTGCTCCGCTTCTTTTTAGAAGAAGAAATAATCGTCTGTATTCACCAGGGACTGCTCAAAGATCTTCTCGCAGTAGTGGCATTCGTGGCACTGCTTGTTGCAGCTAAGCACCTTTTGGAACCATTCCTCGGGGATATTCCGGTTTTCTACGATATAGGGCTTGAACGCTCTGCCGAAGCCCGGCTCGAACAGGTCAGCCAGATTGCCGTAGAACTTCCGGTTGGCGTATGCGCTGATGACGATGTCCGGGCGGTCGTGCATCCGGGTGGCCAGCTTGACGGTATCAAAGAGGTCATCGTAGTAATGCAGATCCTCCGGGCGCACCCAGGTGTTTTCCATAAAATAGTGCCAGTTTTTCCGGTCCTTCAGCATCCGCCAGCAGGCATAGGGGGTGAAATCCTTCATGTTTTCCACCTCGCAGACTTCTGACTCGTGGGATACCAGATTGTCGTGGAAGGTTTGGCCGGAGCAGAAGGAGAAGCAACCGCTGTTGGCCAGCATGATCAGCTTCTTGCCGTTTTTATCTGCCCAGCTTTTCAGCTCTTTGATGCGCTTTAAATCCCGGTTATAGTCCCGCTGGATATGGAAGGAGTCAAAATACTCCGCCATATACTCCATACCCTTGACTGTGCCGATGCGCATATTCACCGATGCCCGCAGCTCGATCTTGGGATAGTTCTGCCGGATAGTATGGGCAATGGCCGGGGAGGCGGTGGTCACGATGTCCACACCGTCGCAGACCGTTTCCAGGTGGTCGATAATGGAACACACCTGGTTGGCCAGCTTTTCGGACATGGCATACTGACCGTAGCAGTTGCCGTTGAGGACCAGGTCCAGCTTCATACCCATTTTGCGAAGGGCCACCAAATCCTCTTCCTGCTGGCGCTGGGCCGTCCAGTCGGTGTAGCCGTGGCGGGTAGCCACGCCACTTCTGCCGGAGGCAAAATCCTGCCAGGGGAAGAACACCTCGCTGATGGAGTCCTTATACTGCTCTACGATTTCCGTAAAGGGAGTACCCTCGGGGGTACGTACTTGATAACCTACTGCAAATTTCATAATCAGTCAGCGTAAAACTTCTCTTCAGTTTTTTCTTCGTAGGGGGGAGTGTAGGGTGCAGGCTCGTCCAGTTCGATCGCGCCTTCAGACCAGTCCAGTCGCCAAGGCTTCCAACCCTTGTCACGGAAAGGCTCCTTGAACTTGTTGGTCAGAACGCCACGGCGCTCCAGGCTGGTGTAGCAAGCGCGGGTACAGCCGGCTGCGCCGCAGATGGCCTTGCCGGTCTTATACAACTGCTTGGGCTTCTGATAGAAGGGGTTGAACCAGGTGGGCTTATAGCCTTTTCTGCCGCTGCCGTTGGGGCCGCACAGATAGTCGTCACGCTCGCCCTCGCCAGCCTTCTCAGCGCCCATAAAGACCATAGAGCATCTGTCCATATCCACATCTGCCCACTCGCATTCCTTACCACCCAGGGTGACCTTCACGGTCTTATCCTTGGGGATACAGCCGCCGGGACACTCACGAACACAGGCCATACAACGGTTGCACAGAGTGCCGGGCTCCATAATGGGATCGGGCTCCAGCTCCATCTCGGTGATGATGATGCCCACGCGGCAACGGGGACCGAACTTGGGGGACAGGAACATCTTGGAGTAGCCGATCTCGCCCAAGCCGCACAGGAATGCTGCGATACGCAGGTTGACCATGATATCGGGAACGGGCTTGCCGGGTGCAACGGGACGGGCGCGGTTGGGGATGATATAGCCCTTGTTGTCCACTGCGCGCCAGTCACTCTGGTGGCCGTAGGGAACTGCCTCGTAGCCTTCGTCCTCGATGGCCTTACACATATTAATAATGGTCATGGGCATATACAGATAAGTAATACCGCCGTAGCCCATAGCGGAGTAGTTGGAGAAGTAAGTACCCTCTTCAATACCACGCAGAGAACCGCGGAACACGCGGAAAGACATAGCAATAATAGACTTTGCCTTAGGCATGATCATACGGGGATCCTGCTGAGAGGGAGCGCCTTCCCAACGGTCGATGGAGCCAATGGCAACTTCGTCTGCGCCAAGCCGCATGGCAAGTTCTTTGATTTCTTGTGAAGTCATTGTATTTCCTCCTTGTTGATTGTCGTTTATATGAAACTAACGCTATCATATAACACAAAGGGGAAAAAGGAAAGACACGGAAATAGCAATTTCTTACACTACAATCTCATTTTGCATAAAAATTTGCCTTTTTGAAAAACCTGTGCTATGATGACGAAAAGATTGCATTTCACGAAAGAAATGAGGTGTTGGGATGAAAATTATCAGCCTGTCCGAAATTTCCACCAAAGTCTTTTCCGTGTCCTCCGGCCGTGTTTGGAAGCGGCGGCCCGGTTATAAAGGCCTTGTTATGGAGAATCGGCGCGTCAACGGCTTCTACCTTTTGGAGGAGGGGGAGTGCGTGTATTCCTGGGAGGGCGGGAGCGTTCACCTGCGCCCCGGCTCGCTTTTATACCTGCCCCTGGGCTCTAACCATAAGATGGAGGTGATCCGCGGGGACATCTGCTACACGGCGATCAATTTTGTGCTGAAGGATCAGGAGGGTGACATCCTTTTGTTTTCAGAAAAGCCCCTGCTGATATCCAGGCACATTGGCAATTATTTTATGGATCATATCCACCGCATGACTGAACAATATTTGGAAAACGCCGATAATTTCAAAAATATTGCCGCAATTTCCCTGTTTTTGTCAGAATTTTGCGCGCAAAAGAATATGGCCAACAGGAAGGTCGCTCCCGCTATCAGCTACATCAACAGTAACCTTTTGGAGCCCATCAACGGCAGCACCCTTGCCTCTTTGTGCGGGCTGAGCAAGGCGCAGATGTACCGGCTGTTCAAGGAGGAGACCGGTATGACACCCACAGAATACCGAAACAAAAACAGGATCGAAAAGGCCTGCCAAATGCTGGCTACCCGGGAGTACTATGTATATGAGGTGGCAACGGAGCTGGGCTTTGAAAACATTGGCTATTTCAACCGGGTCTTTAAGGAATATATGGGATTAGCCCCCAAGGACTACCTGACATAAAAGTAACACTGCATTCTCCTTTGCGCCCACGGTGCAAATGCTGTTGGGCGGCAACTCTGCAAAAGCGCCAAACAACGGTTGCAAAATTTGCCTTTTTGGGGTATGGTATAGGGGTATGTAAGAAGAAAGGAATGAAGTACGTGAAAACCCGTTGGAAAAAGGTTTGGAAGTTATTTACCACCTTCCTTAAGATCGGCGCATTTACCTTCGGTGGCGGCTATGCTATGATCCCGCTGATCCAGAAGGAAGCGGTGGACAAAAACGGCTGGGTCACCGATGATGATATTCTGGAGATCATTGCCATTGCAGAGTCTACCCCCGGCCCCATCGCCATCAACTCCGCCACCTTTGTAGGCTACCGCACCGCAGGCGTTATGGGCTCTGTGGCGGCCACCCTGGGCGTGGTTCTGCCCAGCTTTGTGATCATTTTTGCCATTTCCTTTGTGCTCCGCCAGTTCCAGGAGCTAAAGGCGGTGCAGTATGCATTCCAGGGCATTCGGGCAGGCGTTCTGGCCCTGCTGTGCAAGGCCCTGTGGGGTATGTATAAGAAGAATCAGAAGAACTGGGCATCCTATATCGTTATGGCGGGCGCGTTTATCCTTACAGGCCTATTGGATGTGAGTGTGTTGCCGGTGCTGGTTGGCTGCGCCGTGTTCGGTCTTGTTACCGCTAAGGTAATGGAGAGGAGGGCGCAGAAATGATTTATTTGGAGCTGTTTTTGACCTTCTTTATGATCGGCGCGGTGACCATTGGCGGCGGCTATGCCATGCTGCCGCTGATGCAGGAGCAGGTGGCGCTTCATTGGGGAGATCTCTTCCCGCAGGAGGCGATCACCAATTTCATTGCGGTCAGCGAGTCTACCCCCGGCCCCTTTGCGGTGAATATGGCCACCTATGTGGGCTCTGAGGTGGCGGGTATTTTAGGCTCTGCCTCCGCAACGATGGGTGTTGTTCTGCCCAGCTTTATCATCATTCTCATCGTGGCAAGATTCTATGATAAATACCGCAACTCCTCCATTGTCAAGGGCGTTATGACCGGCTTGAAGCCTGCGGTGGTAGGTCTGATCGCCGGAGCGATCCTGTCGGTGGCGCTGGATGTGTTTTTCCCGGCAGGGCTGAGCGCAGCCGCCCTTACTACCCCGGCATTTTACCTGTCTGCCGGCATCTTTGCTGTGATGCTTGTGCTGGCGATGAAAAAGGTGCATCCCATTCTGTTGATCGTTTTGTCTGCCGTGGCAGGCATCGTTATCGGCTATTTGGGCCTTTGGTAATAAGATCATAAAACCCCGCCACATCAAGTGGCGGGGTTCCGTTTTTTAATCTTCCAGCTTTAAGATGCGGATGGCATTTTCTCTTACGATCTTTCGGTAGTTTTCAAGGCTGATCTTGCCGCTTTCTACCATTTGTTCCAGGAAATCTCTGAACTTGTAGGGGAAAACAGGGGAGGGCGCGCATATATCACAGCCGTACATCAGTCGGTCGGCAAATTCTTCAATAAACTTTGCGGTGAAATCCGGGTCACGCATCAACGCGTTGGAGGCGCTGCCGGCGGACAGGTCGCCGTACAGGTTGGGGTACTTGCGGAACAATTCCACAATACGGCCACCCTCTATGACAGGCCCTTTGGGGTAGTCAAAGCGGATTTCTTCCGTCAAATCACCGGAGATCTCTGCCCAGAAGGGTTGGGAATGACCGAAAACCTTCAGCTTGGGGTGGTTTTGCAAAATTTTCTCTATACGGGGAAGACCTAACTCATCGTAAATGCCATAGGTGCCACCGCGTACCGGCGCAATGTGAATGGTCACAGGCATATCGCAGGCTTCACAGGCGGCAAATAGTGTGTCCAGCCTGGGATCATCGGCGTCGATGTGGGCAGTGATCTCGCCAACACCTTTAGCGCCAATGGATTTATAGTGGTTCAGGATTCTGACGAAGGTGTCGTACAGGCTCTTTCCGTTCTTGGGAGCGATCCGGGGGTCTACGTTACAGAACCAGCCCAGCCGGTCGGGATGCAGATCTGCCATATATTTGCAGTTCTCGCTGGGAACGCTGGGGAATATGCACTCGGGAGGAAGTCCAGCCATAAGGAATCCTTTTTCAATGCCCAGCTTGTCGTATTCTACGAACAGCAGCTCGGGGGAAAGGTGGACTGAATCGGGATTGTCGGGATCACGCAGAGGGGCATACTGCCGGAAGGGCGTGGCGTGGGCGTGGATATCGATTTTTTTGATAGATTTCACATCGTTCACGAAAAAACACCTCTTTTAAATAAGTATAGTTCCATTATGAACGGTTTCTTTCTGAAAGTCAACACAAAAAAGACCGCTGCCAAAAGGCAGCGGCTTTTTCGCAAAAGGGTTAAAAAGAAGAGAGGGAGAAAAGAGGAGGCGCATACGGCATTGCGCCTTCCACACCTATACCATACAGCGTTGTTTTGAACGGCAAATGACAAAAGAAAGAACAATTTGCAAATAAAATGTGAACAAAAAAGCAGCACCGAAAACCGGTGCTGCTTTCTGTTTGCTGTATTAGCCTTCTGCGCGCATCTGAGCGAAGCACTCGCTGCAGTATACGGGACGGTCGGACTTGGGCTCGAAGGGAACCTTTGCCTCGCCACCGCAACGTGCGCAGGTAGCGGTGAAGAACTCACGGGGACCACGGGCGTTAGCCTTGCGGGCGTCACGGCAAGCCTTGCAGCGCTGGGGCTCATTCTGGAAACCGCGCTCTGCGTAGAATTCCTGCTCACCGGCGGTGAAAACGAATTCGTTGCCGCACTCTTTGCAAACTAAAGTCTTATCTTCGTACATTGATTTTACCTCTCTTCGGTTTGTTGTGCCCCGTGAAAGCCTGCCAAAACGGACTGGTATAACGCAGGGTCATAGTAATATTGTGGCAACAGGTCGCCACAAGGGGGATTATACACAAGTAAAAAACTTTTGTCAATCCTTTATAAGAATATTTCTGCTGTTTTTTTCTGTTTTATGCAACTTTTACATCAAATATCGAATTGCAGCTGTCCGTCATAAGGAATGTGCAGGTGCTGGTAGGCGGCGGCAGTGACGCAGCGGCCACGGGGGGTGCGGGACAAAAAGCCCAGCTGCATCAAATAGGGCTCATACACGTCCTCCAGGGTCACAGCCTCCTCGCCGATGGTAGCGGCCAGGGTTTCCAGACCCACGGGGCCGCCGCCATAGTTTTGAATGATGGCGGTGAGCATACGGCGGTCAATGTTGTCAAGACCCAATTCGTCCACCTCCAGCCGCTGCAGAGCAAGGTCGGCGGCCTCCTTGGTGATCACGCCGTCACAGCAGATCTGGGCGAAGTCCCGGACGCGGCGCAAAAAGCGGTTGGCGATACGGGGCGTGCCACGGCTGCGGGAGGCGATCTCCATTGCGCCCTGGGGGTCGATGTCCATACCCAAGATGGTTGCCGAACGGGTGACGATCTTCGCCAGTTCCTCAGGGGTGTACAGCTCCAGCCGCAGATTTACACCAAAACGGTCACGGAGCGGGGCGGACAGCTGACCTGCGCGGGTGGTAGCGCCCACCAGGGTGAATTTCGGCAAGTCAAGACGAATGGAATTGGCAGAAGGGCCCTTGCCTACAATAATGTCAATGGCGAAATCCTCCATAGCGGGGTAGAGGATTTCTTCAACCACCCGGTTTAAGCGGTGAATTTCGTCGATGAACAGAATGTCGCCGGGGTTCAGATTGGTCAGCAGCGCCGCCAAGTCACCGGGCTTTTCGATGGCCGGGCCGGAGGTGATGCGGATATTCACGCCCATCTCGTTGGCAATAACACCGGCAAGCGTAGTTTTGCCCAGGCCGGGAGGGCCGTAAAGCAGGGTGTGGTCCAGGGGCTCATTCCGAAGCCGCGCGGCTTCAATATACACAGACAGGTTCCCCTTGGCCTTTTCCTGCCCGGTGTAGTCGGACAGCAGTCTGGGTCGCAGACCGATCTCCCCTGCGTCCTGAGGCGCAAAGGTGGGGGAAACGATGGGGGAAGTATCCAATTCTTCAGAAAACTCAAGGCTCATATAAAATCCTCCAAAAGGATATTGTAGGGGCGAGCATTGCTCGTCCGCTATTCAAAGTCTTTGTAAAAACAATCATCTTCCCATTTTGCGGGATTGTTTTCAATGTATTCCCATATCTTAAAATAATCCGCTTCCGATCGGATAATATGGTCGTGAAAGAGTTTTTGCCAAACGGATTGGCCAACTTGCTTCGTAATGATCCCTTTTAATTGCTGTATAACTACAGAAATTGTAGGGGCGACCATTGGTCGTCCGTTTTCATCTGTGTTAATTTGCAACAGCAGATGAATGTGGTTAGGCATAACCACATAGCGGTCTACAGAAATCGCAGGATAATGTTTGGATATATTGCAAATGGCATTGGCTGCAATTTCTCCCCATCTCGTCAGCTGCGGACGAGCAATGCTCGCCCCTACATTTGTCCAGAACAGATTTCGCTTGTCCTTGGTGCAGATCGTGATGAAATACGCACCGGGTGCGCTGTAATCAAAATTTGGCAGACGGTTGGGCTTTCGTTTAGGGGTATCCATATCAGCCCTTCATTACCATAGCCCGTAATGCGTGCCTTACCATTTCCTCGGTGGAGGCGTTGGGGTCTACACCCTTGAGGGCGGTGGTGATTTCGGCAGGGGAGTAGCCCAGCTCTTTGAGGGCTTGGGTAGCCAAAGCAGCATTGTTTCCCTGAACAGGAGCAGCTGCCACAGGGGAGGAAAAGTCGATCTCTGTGTTTGCGCCGCCCATTTTGTCCTTCAGCTCCAGAATGATACGCTGGGCGATCTTCTTGCCCACGCCCTGGGCTGCGGTCAGCAGCTTTTCGTCGCCGGTCATCACTGCCAACGTAAAATTCTGCGGGCCTGCGGACAGGATCGCCAACGCCGCCTTGGGGCCAACGCCGTTGACGGAGGTTAAAAGATCATAGCACCGCTGCTCCTCCCGGTCGATAAAGCCGTAGATATCGTAAGCGTCCTCCCGAATGGATTCGGTAATATAGAGCTTGGCAGGCTGATTTAATTTCAGTTGGGCAGCAGTATAGGCAGTGACACGGCAGCCGTAGCCCACACCACCGCAGTCAATGACAGCTAAGCCCGGCTCTAACAGGGCAACCTGTCCGGAAACGTAATATAGCATAGTAATACTCCTTTAGAAGAAAAATCCCGCGCCGTCACGGATATAATCCCCCGCCAAATAGCGCTGCTTCACAGCCCGTTGCAGGCTGGTATCCTCCGGCAAAAGAGAAAACTGCGCCGGGTCATAGGCAAAGCCGGGGAACACAAAGGAAAATACCAGTCGTCCGCTGCTGGAAAAGGGAATGTGGGTAAAGGTGTCCTGAAAGCCCAAAATGTTGGAGGTGGGCTTCAGAATACTCCGCAGATCCGGCGACATGAGCCAGGAGGTGCAGAGGAAGGCTTTAAAGGGCAGATCGGGATAGCAGGTCTGAAAAACCTCCTTTGCCTGCCGGTAAGAGTCCAAAATGGTCTGCCTGTCGAAATCACCGCTGCGGGGAATGTGGATACGCACAAGCAGGTCGTCGGGACACAGACACAGCTGCCACTGCTGTTTGGGAAGACTCACGGTTTGGGATAATACCCGCGCTCCCTGGGCGGGATACCCTACAAAGGCGGTGTCGGTTTCTTGAATTTGCGCCAGGAAAGAACCCTCGGCATCCTCGTAGCCTGCCGTTCCCAGAAGGTAGCCGGAGGCGTGGACGGTGACATTATCTGCCAAAACGGCAAATTCCCCCCGGGCGTTTCGGTATACCCGCACACCTGTCAGACATTTGCCGGGGAAATCGTATTTAAACCGACCGATATGGAGCATACGGTTAAAGATGACACAACGCAGCCAGTTGAGACGGTCTGCGGTAAAGCAGGGTCTGCCCACCGCCAAAAGACGCAGCTGCACAGACTCGTCATATTCCTGCAGCGTGGCGGCAATGACAGCTTCCGGCACCTTTCGTGACCGCAGATAGGCCACGCTTTCCGGCATTGTGGGAATGGCGGGAAACAGGTGGAGAAAATCATAGGCAAGGCCTGTTCCTGCAGGGGGTGTGTACACATCGGCCACAGGCCGGCCGCCCTGCCGGATCCATTGCTCCAGCAGGCAGACAAGAAGCTGCATTGCCGGATTTTTGCGGATCTCTTCCGCGGCGGTAAGCACCTCTTTGCGGTAGGGAACAAGGGCAAAACAATCGTCCAGGGTTTTGGTGATATATGCTTCTGAGAGAATAAGCTCAGCGCGAGCCCTCCAGGAATCGGCAAGGTGGCTGTAAATATCAGAAAATTCGGCAGGAAGCTGCTCCATACGAAGGGCAAGCTGCATTTCTTTTAAATTCATAGGCTTCCCCTTATTTCAAATTGGCAAGCAGAGAGGTAGCTGACCGGGCGTGACAAAGGGCGATGGCAATGGCATCGGCGGCATCGTCTGGCTTGGGCATTTTGGACAGATTCAGGATCCGCTTGGTCATATCCATCACCTGATGCTTGGTGGCGTTTCCGTAGCCCACCACCGCCTGCTTGACCTGCATAGGCTTGTACTGGGCGATCTCCAGACCTGCCTGCCGGACGGCCAGCAAAATCACGCCCCGGCTTTGGGCGACTCCGATGCCGGTGGTGACATTTTGGCCGAAGAACAGCTCCTCGATGGCCACTTGATCCGGCTTTGCCACCTGCAAAAGCTCTGCCATATCGTTATAAACGATCTCCAAACGGGCGGAAAAATCCATACCCGCGGGAGTGGTGATGGCGCCGCAGTGCAGGAGCTTATACTGATTTCGCTCCGCCTCGATCAGACCGAAGCCGGTAATTCCGTACCCCGGATCAATTCCCAAAATCCGCAATGCCATCACCTCCGATTTTTATTATTGTAGCACATTTGTTTTTATTTGACTACCTGTTTTTTATAAAAAACCGCCCCGAAAAACTTCGGGGCGGTCATATCAGGTTTGTAATGCGATAGCGTCATTGTAAAATGCTGCGCCCTCGTCGGGGGAGCAATCCGCCTGCACATTGAGGGGACGGGAGAAATCCAGGCAGGACATACCCATCAAATGCTTGGCATTGATGCTCTGCCGGTCGTTACCCACCCGCACCTCAAAGGGTTGCCGGGCAGCCAGCGCGACAAAGGTCTTTATCTGCTCAAAAGAGGTTAATTGAATGTGAAAAAGCATAGAAAATAGCCTCCGATGCTAGCCTGAGCAACATAATCTGAATCCGCCTAAGCGGGCGCCTGATTTGCTCAGTCTGCCTTTTATTCATTGATGGGCGTCAGCCCATCTGCTTCATTAAAGATTGCCTGACCCAATCATCCATCCCGCTTAGGTCACAGATTTCTGAGCCGTGTGACCGTTCTGAGGCAAGGCGCAGCTTTGCAGATGTGCTTTGTGCCCTTCAAAAAGCTGCAACGCAGCATCAGGGCGGTCGCGCAGCTCAGAAACGGGTTCGGATTATGTTGTTCAGGCTATACAAAAACAAATTTTTCGAGTATAATGACAACGGTTTGTATTATACGGAAAAACTTTCGGTATATCAATATGGGAAAAAGTAAGAAAAAAACAGCTAACAGAAAGTGATTATTGGTAAATAAGACGATGAAAATTGGATTTCACACCTTGGGTTGCAAGGTAAATCAGTATGAAACACAGGCTATGGAGCAGCTTTTGGTGGGGCTGGGTCACCAGATCGGCGACTTTAACGGCGTGTGTGACGGTTATATTATCAACACCTGCTCGGTGACTGCGGTGGCGGATAAGAAAAACCGCGCCGTGATCCGTCGCTGCCGGCGGGAAAATCCCCGGGCGGTGGTGGCGGTATGCGGCTGCTATCCCCAACACGCAGCAGAAAAATTAGAGGGCTTGGGCATTGACGTGCTGGGTGGCAGCGCCAAGCGGGAGGAATTTCTGCAGCAGGTGCTGTCTGCAATTCAGACAAAGACGAAAGCAAAGGTGCTGGACGAGGCGCTGAAGCGCAGAAAGTTTGAGGTGCTGCCCGCAGGAGGTCTGGAGGGCCGCACAAGAGCTATGCTGAAGGTGCAGGACGGCTGCATGAATTTCTGCAGCTACTGCATTATCCCCTACACAAGAGGGCCTGTCCGTTCTGCTCCCGTCGCTTTGGCGGTGGAGCAGGCAAAGGGCCTGGCAGCGCAGGGGTATCGGGAGATCGTGGTCACAGGCATTGAGATCGCCTCCTGGGGCGTGGATTTAGAGGGCAAGCCGTCCCTCATCACCCTGTTGGAGGAAATATGCGCTGCCGTGCCGGAGCTGCGGGTGCGCCTTGGCTCGTTGGAGCCAAGGATCGTGACGGAGGAATTCTGCCAGCGGCTGCAAAAGCTGCCCAACCTGTGTCCCCAGTTTCACCTGTCTATGCAGTCCGGCTGCGATTCGGTGCTAAAGCGTATGAAACGCAAGTACGATACGACCCGTTATTTGCAGAGTGTAGAGCTGCTGAAAGCCTGGTTCCCCGGCTGCGCGGTCACTACGGATATGATCGTGGCATTCCCCGGTGAAACAGAGGAGGAGTTCGCCCGATCCCTGGCATTCATCGAAAAATGCGCCTTTGCGGATATGCACATTTTTCCCTACTCCCGCCGTCCCGGCACGCCTGCGGACAAAATGGAGGGGCAATTAAGCAATGCCACCAAGGAGCAAAGAAGCCGCGCCGCTATGGCGGTGGCGGAGAAAATGTCCCTTGCTTATCGGCAGGCAATGGCAGGCTCTGTTGTTTCGGTGCTTTTCGAGGAAGAAGATGGGGTATACTATGTAGGACACGCGCCAAACTATGTAAAGGTGTACGCACTGGGCAAAGATCTGCATAATCAGGTCTGCCAGGTGACGGTCACCGAAGTCTACGGCGACGGCGTACTGGGCAGACTGGACAATTAGAAAACATTGTGATATACTAATAAACTAGGATAATGCCCTTGTAGGGCGGGGGTTTACTCCCGCCGCGGGTGGTTTTTTGTTTTGCGGCGGGACCGAGGCCCCGCCCTACAGCAAAAAAAGGATGAAGGAGGCGTTGCCTTTTGAAATATTGGAGAGGCTATCTGACAGCGGCCATACTGCTCGCCTGCACCTGGGCGCTGCGGGAATTTGCCAAAGCCCATAGCGTTTTGGTGGATATGATCTATCCCTATGTCACCAGAATGGCACAGGCGTTTTTGGCAAACTGGAGCAGCGGCGTGGATTTCTGCCTGTGGCAGGGTCTTTTGCTGGCGCTTATTGCCTTTGGCATTGCCAGCATCGTGCTGATGATCATTCTGAAATGGAATCCCATTCGCTGGGGCGGCTGGGTCTGCACCGTGGTGGCGATCATCCTGTTCTTAAATACAGGTCTTTACAGCCTAAATCAGTTCTCAGGCCCCTTGGCGGAGGATATCCGTCTGGAGGAAACCGACTATACCATCGCCGAGCTGGAAAAGGCAACCGCCTATTATCGCGATCAGGCCAATACGCTGTCCCAGCAGGTGCAGCGGAACGCGCAGGGCGATGTGGTGTTTGCTACCTTCGAGGAGTTGGCTGAGCAGGCGTCATTAGGCTTTGAAAAGATGGTATATGAGGAATCTCTGTCCGTGTTTGCAGGCCCTATGGAGCCGGTGAAGAAGCTGGGCTGGGCAGGCCGCTATACCGCCCGGGGCATAACAGGTGTCACAATGGGCATTACCGGCGAGGCTGCGGTGAATCCCCAGACACCTGCTGTGATGCTGCCCTTTGCCATGTGCAGAGAGATGGCCCGCCGGGCCAGCATTGCTATTGAGCAGGATGCCAGCTTTGCCGCCTGGCTGGGCTGCAACTATAACGACAGCGTCCAGTTTCAGTACTCCGGCGCCCTTATGGGCTACCGCTACTGTCTGAAAGCTCTGGAGGCGCTGGATAAGGTCACCAATGCCGGCGCGGCAGCCCGGGTGCTGGCAGAGGAAGATCCCCAGGTCAAGCGCGACCGGGAGATCTGCGACCGGTTCTACGGCAATACGGAGATGAAGGATGCGAAGGTCTGCGACCTTTTGACCAGCTGGCATATTCAGGAGATCATCCTGCCCACACAGGTGGAGAAGGAAAATGCATTTGACCCGCTGGATAAGTCCCAGGTGGATCTGGGCGACCACCCCAACGCATAAATCGGGGGAACACAATGAGAAAAACATTATCTGAGGGTTTGCCCAATTTAAAATTAGCCCTGCCTGAAGATGCGCAGGAGAAGCTGTGCGCCTTTGGGGAGGCGGTGGTGGAGCAGAACAAGGTGATGAATCTGACCGCCATTACAGAACCTACCCAGGTAGCAAAGCTCCATTTGCTGGACAGCCTGTCTTTGCTGACGCTGGAGGAGCTGGCAGGAAAGCGGATGATCGATGTGGGCTGCGGGGCAGGCTTCCCCGGTGTGCCTGTGAAGATCGCCTGTCCGGAGGTAGAACTCACGCTGCTGGACTCCTTGGGCAAGCGTATGCAGTGGCTGGAAACGGTGCTTCCCACCCTGGGTGTGGAGGCAGAATGTGTGACCGCCAGGGCAGAGGAGGCGGTGGAAAACCGTCGTGAGAGCTATGATTATGCCACCAGCCGCGCCGTTGCCAGACTGAACATTCTGCTGGAGCTGACCGCACCCTATGTAAAGGTGGGGGGCAAGGTCCTGGCGATGAAGGGAACGGCCGCCAGGGAAGAACTGGCGGAGGCCAAAAATGCCATTGCCAAGCTGGGGTTATCCCTGGAGCGTGTTGCGGAATTTCCTGTAGACGGCACTGCCCACACAGTGATCGTGCTGAAAAAGGTAGCGCCTACCCCTAAGCAGTATCCCCGCCGTTATGCAAAGATCAAACAGAGTCCCCTATAAGCAGGATCATCACACCGGCAGCTAAATCTGCCGGTGTGATTTTGTTTGCAAAGGATGGATGTGTCCCTTGCGGTTCCGGAAAATAAAATAAAAAGCGCAGATAATTATTGCTTTTGAGGGGAAAATATGCTATAATACTTAAACCTTTCAAGTGTCTTCCGGAGAAGTCCATTTGTTTTTAAACGGTGGAAATTTCAGGAAGGAACACAGAAAGACAACTACAAGATGTTGTTTGATAAAGATTATCAAAGAGCATAATTTTTCTAGGAGGAAACACCATGAAGAAATTCGCCAAGATTATGGCCCTGCTTTTGGCTCTGGTGATGGTTCTGTCCTGTGTTGCCGGCTGTAAGAAGCAGCCCAGCACCGGCGAGAACAAGCCCGAGGAAAAGGCAGAGTACACCAACCGCGGCTACACAGTTCAGTTGGGTACAAACTGGAATCCCCACACTTGGGAGACCGACTACGATAACGGTATTATGCAGTACCTGGAAACGCCTTTGGCAACCATGTCCATTAAGGATTCCGAGAACGGCGTATACCAGTGGGTTTTCAAGGCAGCAACTTCCGTTACTGACGTAACTGCCGACCACAAGGACGACCTGACCAAGTATAAGGTCACCCTGCCCAAGGGTCAGACTGTTGAACAAACTGACAAGGGCTACGTTTTCGAGATCAAGCTGAATCCCGAAATGAAGTGGGAAGATGGCACTGCCATCAACGCAGACACCTACATCTACTCCATGAAGGCTCTGCTGGATCCCACCATGATGAACTACCGCGCAAACCTGTACTACAACGGTGAATCCGCTGTAGCCGGCGCATACAACTACTACTATGCCCTGTCCAAGGACCTGTATATTCCTACCACTCCCGACAAGATCCCTTCCGGCGAGAAGACCTATGTTGACATTTGGGAGCTGTGGAACGCACAGGGCTATAAGGATGCCAAGGGCAACGAGATCCCCCAGTACATCACCATCGATGATGCTACCGTTTACGCAAACGCTGACAACAGCGATTCCGTTTCCGGCAAGGGTCTGTGGGGTGAGTACAGCAGCTTGTTCACCAGCGGTCAGTATCCCGTATACTACCACAAGGTAAACGAGAACTACAACGAAAACTATGCCGAGACCTACGATGCAACCGTTGGCTGCTACAAGGTCGACGACTACACCATTCGTTACGTTACCCAGGCAAAGATCGACTACAACTACTTCCTGACCTCCTGCACCTCCAACTGGCTGGTGTACAAGGATCTGTACGAAAAGGGTAAGGACACCACCGGCAAGCTGGTGACCACCAACTACGCAACCAGCAAGGACACCACCATGTCCTACGGTCCTTACAAGATCGAGTCCCTGCAGGATGCAAAGCAGGTGGTATTCGTTCAGAACGAGAACTACTACGAGTTCGAGAAGAAGGAAGACGGCACCCTGTATGCTGAGACCGACTACCTGGTAGACGGCCAGAACGTGCAGGCATATCAGACCACCAAGATCGTTGTGGACGTTATGACCGACGAGGCTGCCAAGCAGGCCTTCCTGAAGGGCGAGCTGTCCGAGTGGACTCCTCCCGCAGACGAGATGGCTACCTACAGCACCTCCGAGCAGATGTATCAGGTCGATGAGACCTACACCATGTCCTTCTTCTTCAACACCAACGAGAAGGCTCTGAAGGAAATGGACAAGTCCAAGGGCAATCAGAACTCCGTTGTTCTGACCAACTACAACTTCCGTAAGGCATTCTCTCTGGCCATCGACCGTAGAGACTGGGTCACCGCTACTGCCGGTTATAAGCCCGCTTTCTACCTGATGAACGATCTGTATTACTACGACGTATACAACGATCCCACCTCCACCTACCGTAGCTCCGGCGCGGCAAAGCAGGCGCTGGTTGATTTGTACGGTCTGACTTATGCAGATGGTCAGGTATACAGCGACCTGGAAGAGGCACACGCTTCCCTCACCGGCTACAACCTGACCGAGGCTAAGAATCTGATGAAGACCGCTTGCGATGAGCTGGTAGCTGCCGGCCTGTACAAGGCAGGCGAGGAGATCAAGATCCGTATCGCCTACTCCGGCGGCGCTCTGGGCTCCTCCGAGCAGAACCAGGTTGCTAAGATGAACCAGTACCTGAACGCAGCTATGGAAGAATCCGGCTTCGGCAAGATCACTCTGGAAGCTGTTGGCGATATCGCCGGCCGTCACGACAAGGTGCCCGAGGGCGAGTATGCCATCGGCTACGGCGGATGGGGCGGCGCAGCCTTCTATCCCTTCCGTAATATGCAGGTTTACTGCGACACCGAGGAGAACAAGGTCAACGAGCTGGGATGCTGGGATCCCGCCAGCGAGCAGCTGACCATTGAGATCGAAGGCGAGAAGGTCACCATGTCCTGGCAGGATTGGTCCCGCGCACTGGTGGGCACCGGTCCTTACGCAGACGCTAACTTCGGCGTGAAGCTGCAGGTTACCGCTACCATGGAGAAGGAGTTCCTGAACAAGTACTACCGTATTCCTCTGGCAGCAAGCTGCGCATCCTTCCTGCAGTCCTATCAGGTAAAGAACTACACCGAGAAGTACAACATTATGTACGGCTTCGGTGGTCTGGAACTGATGACCTACAACTACACCGATGCACAGTGGGCAGAGTACGTTGCCAATGCAGGCGGCACTCTGAGCTACGAATAATCCTTTTGTAACTATCTGATACTGTATCAGCAGCCAGGGGGCATTGCCCCCTGGCTTGGTTGCCCCTTATGGAATCCCCAAGAAACGCGGGAAGCGCAGAGTGTAGGGCGGGGGCTTGCTCCCGCTGTGATCCCCCGGAGCTCTGTCATTGCGAAGGTGCGTCAGCACCTGTGGCAATCCCCCCAATTCCTGTCATTGCGAGGGCCACAGGCCCGTGGCAATCTCCCGATGACGACCGGGAATTTCTCGTTGAGAGATCCCTCCGCGCGCGTGTTTTCAAGGTATGCTTGCCCCCGGCAAGCATGGCAATGGAAAGATTCGCTGCGCTCTGCAACATGCTTGGTCGGGATGACAAAAATCCTCCTGTTTTTCACCAAAGGCTATGGTCCATAACCCTTGTTGAAGGACAGAAGCAAGGAAATAATGCTTTTAGTCGCCTATCATTGTGTAGAAAAGGAGCAAATCTCCCATGAAAATGACGAAATATGTGATAAAAAGAATACTGCTGATGTTCTTTGTGTTCTTTGTTGTCACAACGATATGCTTTATGCTGATCCGCCTGCTGCCCAGAGAGCTGCCGCAGAATAAGGTGCAGGCAGAGGCCATTGCCCAGCGCTGGGAGGCATTGGGCTATAATGAGCCGCTGCTGACCCAGTTTGCCATCTATCTGCGGAATATCTTTACGGAGTTTGACTTTGGTACGTCCTGGTATATCCAGTTCCGCGAGCCTGCGCTGAATTTGCTTTTGGGACGGCTTGCGCCTACGGTTTTGGTCAACACCTATTCTCTGCTGCTTTCCGTGCCTCTGGGCATTTTGCTGGGCATTTATGCGGCCATCAAGAAGAATAAGTGGCAGGACAGCCTTATCAGCACAGGGGTTATGGTGTTCGTTTCCGTGCCCAGCTATGTGTATGCATTTCTGGTGCAGTATTTCCTGTACTTCAAGCTGGATCTGCTGCCGCTGACGGTATACTCCCTGGCAGACGCAGGGGGAAGCTGGTTTACAGGCAAGATGTTCTACTCTATGATCCCGCCCATTTTGGCCCTGTCCTTCGGTGAGATCGCCAGCCTGTGCCGGTTTACCCGCGCGGAGCTGACGGAAACCCTCACCTCCGACTATATGCTCCTTGCCCGCACCAAGGGCCTGACCCGTGGACAGGCAACTGCCCGTCACGCGCTGAAAAACGCTATGGTGCCCATTCTGCCTATGATCATCGGCTCTTTCGTCAGCGTTATGAGCGGCTCCATGATCATCGAGAGAATTTTCTCGATTCCCGGCGTGGGACAGCTGTATATCCAGGCCATCAACCTGTTCGATTACGATGTGTTTATGATCGATTGTATTTTCTACAGCTTTGTGGGCTTGCTTGCCGGCATTGTGGTGGATCTGAGCTACGGCTTTATCGACCCCCGGATCAGAATGGGAGAAAAGTAATATGGAGAATATGAACAACATTCCCAAGGAAAAGTTCGCCTTTGTCCATCACGGCGAGCAGATTTCCGATAAAAAATTTGAAGATAAGCCCATTGGCTATTTTAAGGACGCGTGGATTCGTTTCCGCAAGAGTAAGGCATCTGTGGTTGCGGCAATTATCATTCTTTGCATTATGCTTTACTCTGTGCTGACACCGCTTTTGATCACCTCCCACGATGCCACCTTTATGTGCAGCACCTATGCCAAAAAGCCCAGCCGTGTTACCTGGCTGCGGGATTTTGGCATTGCCACTGGCGGCGTGGACCGCAATACCAATGAGGCAGGCTATATTAAGCTTGTAGCCATCGGCGCAGGCGCAGTCAGCGGAAAGGGTGAAGCAGTCAGCCTGAAAGAGGGTATGGATAGCCCCTATCAGCCCATTTTGCACACAGGCGCGCCCTATGTCCAGGAAATGGGCAAAAAGACCACCTACTATCCCGTAAAGGTAGATACCTACCTGGAGGTGGGCTTCCTGTACACCGATGTGGAGCAGGCGGAGTATAACAAAATTCTTGCCTGGCAGGAGCAGACCGGCATTCAGGTGATCTATCCCATGGTAGACACCAGAAACGAATACTGCTTTGACCCGGAGGACGCCAACTACTGGTATAAAACCAAGGGAAAGGCAGTTCCTGTGTCAACCGTTGGCGGCAATGCAAAATCTTTGTCCTATTCTGAGGATCTGGTGCTGGAGGATAACTATAAGCGCAATGCTGACGGCTCTGTTGCCTACTTCTCCTACACCGGCGGCGGTGACCAAAACACCGCTCAAATGAAGATCCGCGTGCTGTACTACAACTACTATCGATATCTTTACGGAAGCGAGCCTAACTATATTATGGGCACCGATTCCCAGGGCTACGATTTGGCTTTGCGGATCGCAGGCGGTATTCAGATGAGCCTTTTGGTGGCCATCTCCGTGTCTGTGATCAACTTCCTGATCGGCGCGGCCTACGGCGCGGTGGAAGGCTACTATGGCGGCACAACGGATATCGTGCTGTGCCGTATTACAGACATTCTGTCAGGCGTTCCCTTTATCGTTGTGGCCACATTGTTCCAAATTCACCTGGCGCAGAAGGTGGGGGCGATCCCCAGCCTGCTGTTCGCCTATGTGCTCACAGGCTGGATCGGCACGGCAGGCCGTGTCCGCACCCAGTTCTACCGCTTTAAGAATCAGGAATATGTAATGGCCGCCCGCACCCTGGGCGCCCGTGACAGACGGATCATTTGGAAGCACATTTTCCCCAACACCCTGGGTACCATCATCACTTCCTCCGCATTGGTCATTCCCAGCGTTATTCTCACCGAGAGTATGCTGTCCTTCCTGGGCATTATCAAGCTGGGCTCTGCAGAGGCCACCTCTTTGGGTACGCTGCTGTCCGATGCCAGCGGCATTTGGACCCAGTACCCCCATTTGATGCTGTATCCGGCGCTGGTGATCTCCTTGCTGATGATCTGCTTTAACCTGTTCGGTAACGGCCTGCGGGATGCCTTCAATCCGGCATTGAGAGGCGTGGAGGATTAAATTATGCAAAACATCTTAGAAGTGAAAAACCTGAAAATCTCCTTCCGCACCTCCGGCGGTACGGTGAAGGCCGTGCGGGATATCTCCTTCAATTTGGAAAAGGGCAAGACCCTGGCTATCGTAGGTGAATCCGGCTCCGGCAAGTCCGTCACCTCCAAGGCGATTCTGGGTATTTTGGCTGGCAACTCCATTGTGGAGGGCGGCGAAATCATCTATGACGGCAAGGATCTGCTGAAGATCACCGAGGAGGAAATGTGTGAGATCCGGGGCGACGAGATATCTATGATCTTCCAGGATCCCCTGTCCTCCTTGAATCCCATTGTAAAGATCGGCAAGCAGATCACCGAGGCGATGCTGCTGAAAAATAAAACCAGCCGTCGCGATGCCAAAAAGAGCTATAACGCTATGCTGGCATTGCTGCGGAAAAACCTGTTGCTATCAGGGGAAGTCTGCCCGGAGGATATCCTGCAGGATATGGATGCCCTTCACAAGGCCATCGCCTATTCCTGCAGCGCTTCCCTGGAGAAGAAGAAAGCAGTTCTGCCTGCGCTGGCTGAGGCAAAGACCTTCTTTGCAGGTCAGTATTCCAAAGAGGCCGGGCTGAAGTATGCCAAAGCATTGGCAACCCAGGTGGAAGACAGTATCGACCGCCTGGAAATCGTGAAGGACAGCTTTGCCTATACCCTGCGCCACGGCCTGAATAGCGGCATTGAGCGCTATTTTGCTGCGGTGCGCAACAACCCCAGGGAAGAGGCAAGATTTGCCCGCCAGTCCGCAAAGCGGGAGGCGCTGATCGCTAAGGGCAAGACGGCAGATTGGAAAGTGCGACCCAAGAACGTCTATGATCTGGAGGAACTGAAGGGCAATATCGTCCATCTGGTGGAGCGGTTGGAAGCGCGCTATCAGCAGGCGATTACTGCAGATGCGGTGGATATTGCCGCAAGAGCTGCCGCGATCACCAATTATCTGGCAGATAAAAAGCAGAAGATGCAATTTGTCCTTACACCGGCAATGGCCAAGGAACGCGCCATTTCCCTTATGAAAGAGGTGGGCATCAAAGAGCCGGAAATGCGGTATAACCAGTACCCCTTCGAGTTCTCCGGCGGTATGCGTCAGAGGATCGTTATTGCCATCGCCCTGTCTGCTGACCCGGAGATCCTGATCTGTGACGAGCCTACCACCGCGTTGGACGTGACCATTCAGGCGCAGATTTTGGAGCTGATCAACAATCTGAAGAAAGAGCGCAATCTGTCTGTTATCTTCATCACACACGATTTGGGCGTGGTGGCCAATATGGCGGATGATATTGCGGTTATGTACGCAGGCAAGATCGTGGAGTACGGCACAGTAGACGAGGTGTTCTACGACCCCCGTCACCCCTACACCTGGGCGCTGCTGTCCTCCATGCCGGATCTGGACACCAAGGAAAAGCTGGATGCCATTCCCGGCACACCCCCCAATATGATCTATCCCCCTGTAGGCGATGCCTTTGCCGACCGTAACAAGTACGCAATGCAGATCGATTTCGAGCAGCAACCGCCGATGTTTGAGGTTAGTCCTACCCACTGGGCAGCCACCTGGCTGCTGCACCCCGATGCCCCCAAGGTGGAGATCCCCAAGATCATTACCGACCGCATTGCCCGTATGAAGCAGAAAGCAGGTGAGCAGGATGGAGAATAAGGAAGTTCTGCTGCAGGTAAAGAACCTGTGCCAGTATTTTGGGAAGGTCAAGGCTGTGGACGACGTGTCCTTTGACATCAAAAAGGGCGAGGTGTTCGGCCTGGTCGGTGAGTCCGGCTGTGGTAAGACCACCACCGGCCGCAGCATTATCAAGATCTATGATATCACCTCCGGCAGCATCTACTTCAAGGGCAAGCGCATTTGCGCCGGCACCAAGTCCTATAAGGACGAAATTGCCGCCCTGCGGGCAGATAAAAATCCGGAAAATGCTGCAGCCAATAAGGCGCGGATCGCCCAGCTGAAAAAGGAGATCCAGGCAGCCCGCAACGATCAGACCAAAACAGGTATGGTCACGGACATTCAGATGATCTTCCAGGATCCCATCGCATCGTTAAACCCCCGTATGACGGTAAAGGAGATCATCGCCGAGGGCTTGGTGATCCAGGGTGTTAAGGATCAAAAGTATATCGATGAAAAGGTCTATGAGATCCTGGAGCTGGTAGGCCTGGTGCGGGAGCACGCAGGCCGGTATCCCCACGAATTCTCCGGCGGTCAGCGGCAGCGGATCGGCATTGCCCGCAGCGTCATTATGCACCCGGAGCTGCTCATTGCCGACGAGCCTATTTCAGCCCTGGACGTTTCCATTCAGGCGCAGGTCATAAACCTGCTGAATGAACTGCGGGAAACGCTGGATCTGACCATTTTGTTCATTGCCCACGATCTGTCCGTTGTGAAGTACTTCTCCGACAGGATCGGCGTCATGTACTTTGGCAAGCTGGTGGAGCTGGCAAGCTCTGACGAGCTGTTTGCCCACCCTCTGCACCCCTACACCAAGAGCCTGCTTTCGGCAATTCCGCTGCCTGACCCTCACGCGGAGAAGCGCCGCACACGAATTGCCTACGATGCGCAGGCTTCTCACGACTACTCTGTGGATAAGCCTTCTATGCAGGAGGTTGCCCCCGGTCACTTCGTCTACTGCAACGATGCCGAGGCGGCTGCCTACAAAAAGGAGCTGGGGCTGTGAGCAAAAATGTGCAAACCCGTCTCTTAAAATACGGTATCACAGGAGGAATCTGCCTGTGTTTAGCGGTGTTTTACTGCGTCGCCCGGGATTTTACCCAGTTGACTTTGGTGGAAAAATACCGCACATTGTGCGATGCTTTTACCATTCCGGGGCTGCTCTGCCTGTGTGTAGGCGTGCTGATTTGGGCATCCAATGACGGCTTTTTCTACGGTCTGAGCTACTGCCTGAATGTGGCGTGGCGGGCGCTGATTCCCGGAGCAAGATACAAAACCGAGCGATATTACGATTACGTCACACGAAAAAAAGAGAAACGGATTCCCGGCTACGGTTTTTTGTTCCTCGTTGGCGGCGTGTGTATGGCGGTTGCCATCGTATTTTTAGTGCTGTTTTACAGGATATATTAAACAAAAACAGGGTGCGCAAAACGCACCCTGTTTTTTGTCGAAAGAGGATCATATGGGACGGTCACAGCTGTAATGAGGTGTTGAGAACGATCATACTTTCTCACCGGCGAGAAAGTATGCAAAGAGCCGCCGGAACCTTCCGTATGGTTCCGGACCTCCAGACGGCTAAAGGGGAAAGTGGCACGGAAAATGTATCTGCAGGAAAGGCAAACTACACTTTCCCCTTTAGAATCCCCCTTGCAAGTTTTTGTAGGGACCGGCGTCCTCGACGGTCCGCCGTTCTCTCCCCCAGTCAAAAATCAAAAATTTTTGCCAGCCCCCTCGTCAGAGGGGGCCGTTTGCTGCAATCTGAAAATCTTCCGGCATTTTTTTGTGACAAATTGACTGGACTGGTGAATTGTGGTATGATAAAAGAAAAAGGAGTTTTTGCTATGACCATACAGGAGAAAATCACCGCTGCGGCGGAATATATTTTACAAAAGGTCTCCCAGCGTCCTACCATTGCGTTGGTGCTTGGCAGCGGTCTGGGCGACTATGCAGATTCGCTGGAAAATAGTGTGAAAATTCCCTATTCCCAGATCCCTAATTTTCCCCAGCCCACCGTAGAGGGCCACACCGGCGCTTTTGTGTTTGGTGAAAAGGAGGGAAAGTCTGTTGTGGTGGCTCAGGGTCGTGTCCACTTCTATGAGGGTCTTGCTATGCAGGAAATCACCTTGCCTATTCGTGTGCTGGCGGCCATCGGCGTAAAGACACTGGTGCTGACCAACGCAGCCGGCGGTGTGAATCTGAGCTACAAGCCCGGCACATTAATGCTGATTTCCGACCACATCAATTTTTCCAGCGCAAATCCGCTGATCGGCAAGAACCTGGAGAAGTTCGGCCCCCGTTTCCCCGACGTGAGCGACCTGTATGCCGAGAGCCTGCGAACTGCCATTAAAAAGCAGGCTGCCGCGGAGAATATCCCGCTGGAGGAGGGCGTGTATCTGATGTGCTCCGGCCCTAACTACGAAACCCCGGCGGAGATTCGCGCGTTCCGCACCCTGGGCGCAGATGCGGTGGGTATGTCCACCGTGCCGGAGGCTTTGGTTGCCGGTCACAGCGGCTTGCAGGTGGTGGGCGTGTCCTGCATCACCAATATGGCAGCCGGTGTGCTTCCCCAAAAGTTAGACCATTCTGAGGTGGTGGAAACCGCCGCCCGCGTTCACGATCTGTTCCACCGGCTGGTGGATACCATTTTGCGTTGTTGCTAGGAGGAAGAAATTATGTATCATCGTATGAACATTGCCGGCCTTGACCGGGATTTGCCCATCTGCAAGGTGACGGATGACCTGTATATTGCAGGCTTCGTGATCTTCGGCGACCAGGAGCTGACCGTGGCCTGCGCCAAGGCGCTGCTGGAGAAAGCGCCGGAGTATGACTATATCATTACCGCTGAGGCAAAGGGTATTCCCCTTGCCCACGAAATGGCTCGCCAAAGCGGCGCCAAAAAGTATTTTCTGGCAAGAAAAGCCCCGAAATTGTATATGACCGGCGTGTTTGAGGTGGCAGTGAATTCCATCACCACCGCCAAGGAGCAGCGGCTGTATCTGGACACAGCGGATGCCCAGCTTATGAAGGGCAAGCGGATCTTGCTGGTGGACGATGTGATCTCCACCGGCGAGAGCCTGCGGGCGCTGGAGGTGCTGGTGGAGAAGGCCGGCGGCGAGATCGTGGGACGTATGGCCATTTTGGCCGAGGGCGATGCCCAGGAACGGCCTGATCTGATCTACTTAGAAAAGCTGCCCCTGTTTAATCCGGACGGCACAGTAAAGGCTTAACCATATTCTTGGAGTTGAAGTTTGTGAAGTTTGACAACACCTATGTAACCATTGATTTGGATGTGATCTCAGCCAATTTCCGGGCGATCGCCCAAAAGGCGGGTGTGCCGGTAATGGCCATCGTAAAAGCAGATGCCTATGGTCACGGCGCCATTCAGGTTGCCCGTCAGCTGCAGGATAGCTGCGCCTTTTTCGGTGTGTCCTCTATGCTGGAGGCGCTGGAGCTGCGGGGCGCGGGCATTACGACCCCTATCCTTGTTTTGGGACATATCCAGCCGGAGGCCTTTGCTACCGCCATTCGCAACGGGATCCGTCCTTCTATTTTCCGGCTGGAGGATGCGAAAAAGTTATCCGAAACGGCTTTGCAGGAGGGGGTCGTTGCTCCCTTCCATTTGGCGGTGGATACGGGTATGAGCCGCATCGGCTTTCAGGCGACACAGGAGGATGCGGACGTTTGCGCAGAGATCTGCAAGCTGCCCGGCATTGTTGCAGAGGGTCTGTTCAGCCATTTCGCCACCGCCGATTGCGAGGATCTGACAAAGGCAAAGCTGCAGGCGGAGAAATTCGACAAGTTTGACAGAATGCTCAAAGCCCGCGGGGTGGAGATTCCTATTCGCCACCTGGATAATTCCGCAGGCATTATGAACTTCGGTCAGCACTATGAGCTGGTGCGGGGCGGCATCGTCACCTACGGTATGTACCCCAGCAACCAGGTAGATCCCCGCGATCTGCAGCTGAAGCCTGCCCTGAGCTGGCGCAGCCGGGTGACTCACGTGAAGCTATTGGAGGCCGGTCGGGAGATCAGCTACGGCGGCGACTATGTAACAACCAAACCCACCTTGGTGGCAACGGTGCCCGTGGGCTATGCAGACGGCTACAGACGGGCGCTCAGCGGCAAATTCTACGTGCTGATCGGCGACCGAAAAGCCCCGATTTTGGGCAGGATCTGTATGGATCAGATGATGGTGGATGTTACCCACATTCCCGATGTAAAGGTGGGGGATACGGTGGTGCTCATCGGCACCGACGGGAAGAATTCCATTTCCATGGAGGAGATCGCCGCCGCGGCAGGCTCCTTTAATTATGAATTCGTCTGCGGCATTGGCCGCCGTGTTCCCAGATACTATCTGCGGGATGGCCAAATCGTGCAGCAGGTGAATTATTTGCTGGATAACAAAGTATAATCACAGCCCGGCTCCCTTGCAATACCAAGGCGAGGGCTTGCTACGTTAAAAGGCCCCCTCTGACGAGGGGGCTGGCATTTGTGAGGAACGAGCAAATGACTGGGGGAGAGAATTTCTTGCGTGTTGTTTCTCTCCCTCCGGCACGGCTTGCGCCGTGCCACCTCCCTCGTCAGAGGGAGGCTTTCTCACCGGCCCTCGCAATGACAAGGTAGGGGTCGCGGTGTTCTTTTGCAATAAAAAACAGGAGCGCTCAGCGCTCCTGTTTTTGACTGTTTATCAGGCCTCGTAGCCGGGTTTGCCAAGTAAACGGAACATATTCCGCTTGTAGAATTCCACACCGGGCTGGTCAAAGGGGTTGACCCCCAGCATATAGGCAGAAACGCCGCAGGCAAGCTCGAAGAAGTAGAACATCTCGCCCATAGTTTTGGCATTCAGCGCGCCCATATCCATAGTGATCACAGGCACATTGCCGTCCACGTGGGCAGCCAGTGTGCCTTGGAAGGCCTGCTCATCCACAAAGTCCAGGGTCTTGCCGGACAGATAGTTGAGCCCATCCAGATTTTTGTAATCACTGCCGATGGTGAGGGTCTGGGCGGGGGGATCAAAGCGGATCATAGTTTCGAAAATGTTACGCTCGCCCTGCTGGATCATCTGACCCAGGCTGTGCAGATCCGGGGTGAACTCCACAGAAACAGGGAAAATTCCCTTGCCGTCTTTGCCCTCGGACTCGCCGAAGAGCTGCTGCCACCAGCCGCCCATCATTTTAAAACTGGGCTCGAAGGATTCGAAAAGCTCAATGGCCTTGCCTCTGCGGTACAGCAGATTCCGGGTGGCTGCGTACAGCCATACGGGATTCTCAAAGGAACGGACATCGTAGGCCTGCTTGGCTTCGTAAGCGCCCTGCATAACCTCCATAGGGTCAATGCCGGCAACGGCCATAGGCAGTAAGCCTACGGCGGTAAGCACACTGTACCGGCCGCCCACATCCGGGGGGATCACAAAGCTCTCCCAGCCCTCCTCGGTGGCCATTTGCCGCAGCGCGCCGTTTTCCGGATCGGTAATGGCATAGGTGCGCTTCTTTGCACCCTCTGTGCCGTATTTTCGTTCCAAAAGCCAGCGCAGCGCCCGGGTGGCGATGGCAGGCTCGGTGGTGGTGCCGGATTTGCTGATAATGGCAATGGAGAAATCCTTGCCCTCTAACAGGCGGGTCAGCTCGTTCCACGCTCTTGTGGACAGGGTGTTGCCTGCAAAGAAAACCTGGGGATTGCCCTTGCCCTTGCCGATGTTGTGGTTGCAGCCCTGCAGCAGCTCAATGGCAGCCCGGGGGCCTAAGTAGGAGCCGCCGATGCCAATGACGATGAACACATCGGAATTGTTGCGGATTCTCTCTGCGGCAGCGCGGATGCGGCGGATCTCATCGGTTTCTTCCTTCACGGGCAGCTGATACCAGCCCAAAAAGTCGCTACCTTTGCCATTTCCCTCGGACAGGGTCAAATGGGCATCAAAAACCTCTTTCTCAGCCGCCAGCAGATCGGGCAAAGAAAGGTCTCCCCAAACGTTAGAAATGTCAACCTTAATCATAAAGCGTTCCGTCCTTTCGTGATTATACTTATATGTTACAACACATCGCGTGTTTTCGCAAGTGGAACATATCAGGTTTTTCATTATTTTATAAAAAAGCTATGGTAATTTTCTCGGGAAACTTGTATAATATTTCTAAAAAAGGAGGCGTTGGAATGAAATTTGGGTTTGGAGTGGATTTAGGCGGTACCACCGTAAAAATAGCTTGTTTTGATGAAAATGGGGTCATGCAGGATAAATGGGAGATTCCCACCCGCACAGAGGATGGCGGCGCGCATATTCTGCCGGATATTGCACGGACCTTGCAGTCCTATTGCCAAAGCCACAATATGGAACAGGTGATCGGCATAGGCATCGGCGTACCCGGGGCGGTGACCGATGACGGCGTGGTGAATCGCTGTATCAATTTGGGCTGGGGCAAGTTCAATGTTGCGAAGGCGTTGAGAGATTTGACCGGCTTTTATGTAGTGGCCGGCAACGATGCCACCGTGGCGGCGCTGGGCGAATGCAGAATGGGTGGCGGTAAGGGCCACAAAAATGTGGTGATGGTCACCCTGGGCACAGGCGTAGGCGGCGGCATTGTGGTGGGCGGAAAGCTGATTCTCGGCACCAACGGCGCAGGCGGAGAGATCGGCCATATGGTGCTGAACAGGCAGGAAACGCGCCCCTGCAACTGTGGAAAACGGGGCTGCGTGGAGCAGTATTGCTCCGCAACCGGCATCGTGCGTATGGCAAAAGACTATTTGGTAAATACCCAAAAGGAGTCTGCCCTCCGGGGAAAGGATTTTACCTGCAAGGACGTGTTCGACTTTGCCGCGCAGGGAGATGAGGTCTCCAAAGAGGTATTGGAGCAGGTCTACAGCTACTTAGGCGAGTTTATCGCCAATATCTGCTGCGTGGTCGATCCGGAGGTCGTGGTTTTGGGCGGTGGTGTCAGCAAGGCAGGCGTGCCTCTGCTGGAGGGGGTAAAGCGGCATTTTGCCCGCTATGCCTATCACGCCTGCCGGGATACGGAATTTGCCTTAGCAACCCTGGAAAATGATGCAGGTGTCTATGGCGCATTCCAGATGTTATTGGATGATTGATATGACAGAAAAGATGTATACGTATTGCAGCTTGTGTCCACGGGAGTGTAAAGTGAACAGAGCCGCCGGGGAGACCGGCTACTGCGGCTGCTCAGGGCAGGCGCTGGTGGCAAAAACCATGCTCCACAGGTGGGAAGAGCCAGCCTTGGCAGGAAGTGGCGGCAGTGGCGCCATCTTCTTTGGAGGCTGCACCCTGGGCTGTAGCTATTGCCAAAACAGAGCCATTTCCGCAAAGCCCACAGGGGTTAAAATGGATTCTGCCCAGCTCCGAAAGGCAATGGAGGAGCTGATCGCCCAGGGGGCGGAGAATATCGATCTGGTGACGCCCACCCAGTTTTTGCCGACGATCATCCCTGCCCTGCAGCCCAGGCTGCCTGTGCCTGTGGTGTATAACTGCGGAGGCTATGAACGGGTAGAAACCATTTCCAAGCTGGAAGGCTTGGTGGATATTTACCTGCCGGATCTAAAATATGCCGACGGAACGCTGGCAAAAAATTTGTCGGGAGCAGAGGACTATTTCCCGGTGGCAACCAAGGCGATCCTGGCTATGGTACAGCAGGTGGGTCCTGTGCAGTGGCAGGGAGAAAAGGTGGTCAAGGGTGTGATCATCCGCCACTTGATCCTGCCCGGGCAGGTGGAAAACTCCCTGAAGGTGCTGGACTGGATCGGAGAAAACTTCCGCCCCGGTGAGGTTTTGGTGAGCCTTATGCGCCAGTATACCCCGCTGCCGGGATCGTCTGCGCCCTTTGACAGAGCGATCACCGAACAGGAGTATCAGTCGGTGCTCAGTTGGATGTATCTGAACGATTTGCAGGGCTTTACCCAGGAAAAAAGCGCCAGCGACCGTGCCTACATCCCGGATTTTTAAAAGAAAATGCCGCACCGTTATGCGTAACGGCGCGGCATTAACATTTATTGGGTTACTTGGCGGGATTTCCTGCGGTATCACTGCTGTCGCCCACAAGACCCAAACGCTCTGCTGCCTCCTGGCGCATTTTGTACTTGAGCACCTTGCCTGCGGCATTCATGGGGAAGCTGTCCACAAAGGCGATGTACTTGGGTACTTTATGGCGGGCCATACTGGCGGCAATGAAATCGTGCATTTGGGTTTCGGTTACGGTTGCCCCCTCCTTGAGAACGATGGCGGCATAGGCCTCCTCGCCGTACTTTTTGTCCGGCACGCCAATGACCTGCACGTCCTTTACCTGAGGGTGGGTGTAGATGAATTCTTCGATTTCCTTGGGGTAGATATTCTCACCGCCACGGATGATCATATCCTTCAGCCGGCCGGTGATCCGCACGTTGCCCTCTTCATCCATACAGGCAAGGTCGCCGGAGTGGAGCCAGCCATCACTGTCGATGGTGTCCTTGGTGGCCTGGGGCATTTTGTAGTAGCCCTTCATGGTGTTGTAGCCCTTGGCGCAGAACTCACCGTTCACACCGGGGCCAACCTCTAAGCCTGTCTCCGGGTCAACGATTTTGATCTGCACGTGGGGGAAGGCGTAGCCAACGGTGTCGGTACGCACCTCCAGAGAATCTGTCCAGGCGGACATAGTGTTGCCGGGGGCGCATTCCGTCTGCCCGTACACACTGACGATGCCGTACATATTCATCTCATCAGGACGGGCTGCCCGACGCATCAGCTCGGGAGGACAGCCTGCGCCTGCCATAATGCCGGTGCGCATATGGGAAAAATCGGTCTTGCGGTAGTCCGGGTGGTTGAACATGGCAATAAACATGGTGGGCACGCCGTTGAAGCAGGTGATCTTCTCCTGGGTAATGCAGGCAAGAGATGCCTTGGCGGAGAAGTAGGGCATAGGACACATAGTTGCGCCGTGGGTCATAGAGGAGGTCATAGACAGGGTCATACCGAAACAGTGGAACATAGGCACCTGGATCATCATACGGTCAGCTGTGCTAAGCCCCATTCGGTCACCGATACATTTGCCGTTGTTCACCACGTTGTAGTGGGTTAACATAACACCTTTAGGGAAACCCGTCGTGCCGGAGGTGTACTGCATATTGCACACATCGTCCGGGCGAACTGCGGCTGCCATACGGCTCAGCTGCTCCTGGCTGACCAGCTCATACCGGCTCATAGCCTGATCGAAGGTCAGACAGCCCGGCATACGGAAGCCTACGGTGATCACGTTCCGCAGGAAGGGAAGCCGCTTGCAGTGCAGAGGATCGCCTGCCTTGGCGGTAGCAATTTCCGGGCACAGCTCATTGATGATTCCCCGATAGTTGGAGTCCAGACAGGAGTCGATCATCACCAGGGTATGGGTGTCGGACTGCCGGAGCAGGTATTCCGCCTCGTGGACCTTATAGGCGGTGTTCACGGTGACCAGCACCGCGCCGATCTTGGCGGCTGCCCAGAAGGTAATGTACCAGGCAGGCACGTTGGTCGCCCACACCGCCACCTTAGAGCCTGCCTTTACGCCCATAGAGATCAGCGCCCGGGCGAAGCGGTCCACATCGGTGCGAAACTCCTCATAGGTGCGGGTGTAGTCCAAAGTAGTGTATTTGAAGCAGTACTGGTCGGGGAATTCCTCCACCATTTTGTCCAGCACCTGAGAGAAGGTCAGATCGATGAGCTCGTCTTTTTTCCACACGTACTGGCCGGAGCCGTCGTGGTTGAAATAGAGGGATTTTTTCTTGCCCCGGGTGTTTTCAAACCGGTGCATATAGTTAACGAAATAGGGGAAGATCACCTCAGGATCCTGCAGATCCTCCAGCCACTCCGGCTTCCACTCCAAAGAGATAAAACCATCGTAGTTCACAGAGGACAGGGCGCGGATCATATCCCCGATGGGCATAGTACCCTCGCCGATGAGCTGATAATTACCTGCATCGTCAGAATCCCGCAGATGCACGTGGCGGACGTAGCTGCCCAGATTCTTGATGGTGGTATCGCCGGATTCTCCGTAATCCCGGTAGGGGTGGTGCACATCCCACGCGGCTGCCAGATAATCACTGGCAAAGCGGTCCAGCAAACTGCGCAGCCTGCCGGTGTCGGCATAGATACCGCTGGTTTTCAGCAAAATGCTCACACCCAGCGCCTCTGCCTTGGGCAGCAGCGCCTCCAGCGCAGCAATGACGGTATCCTCGTTATCCTGCAGCGCGCAGCATACCACATAGGCAACCTGTGTGTTCCGCGCCACCTCCATCAAACCGGAGATAGTCTCCACGGCGGCAGGGTCGCAGGACAGGTCGCAGGAGGTGTCAAAGCAGGGGATCTCCAGCTTTTTCTCCCGCAGCTGCCGCACGGTGGCGGCGGTTTGGTACTTATGGAACGGACCGCTGCGGTCCAGCATTTGGTCGAATTTCGGGAGGTTGTAGACCTCTACGCCGGAAAAACCCATATCCAGCGCGGTTTCCAGCATTTCATCCCAGCTCAGGCCGGGCCAACCTCTGGTAGAAAAGGAGAGCTTCATTCTGCATCCTCCTCATAAACGATTTTGTTCAGGGCGCTTAAGTAGGCGTGAATGCCTGCGCCCACAATGTCGGTGGAAATGCCTCTGCCGGAGTAGACCTTGCCGCCGGCGCGGAGCTTTACCACCGTCTGACCCATAGCCTCACGGCCCTCGGTCACAGCCTGCAGCTGGAAATCGTCCAGCTCATAGTGGCAGCCGGTAATGTTTTCGATGGCCTTAAAGGCGGCATCGATAGAGCCGTCGCCCATATACACGCCCTCCACCGGCTGGCCGTTCTTCAGCAGCTTCATGTGGGCGGTGGCGGAAATGGTGTTGCCGGAGGTAATTACATAGGTGTCCAGCTTATAGGTGGCAGGCACCTGCATAGCGGCGGAGGCCACGATGGCATCCAGCTCCTTGGCGCTGACCTGCTCCTTCTTTCCGGCAATGCGGGTGAAGGCCTCATAGACCTTGGTAACATCCTCCTCAGACAGGTCATAGCCCAGCTTTTCCACTGCCTTGGCGACGGCGGAAATGTCATCGTGAGTGGTGAGGAAAATGCCGGTATCCTCCTGGGTAGCATCCTGGACGGAAACCTTGCCGGTCTGACACATCCAGGCGATCTGATCGATGATCCGGCTCAGCTGGGTGACGTTTACGCCGCAGGTGGCATCCAGGCAGTCGCCCTTGGCTGCCAAAACCCGTGCCACGTTGGCAAGGCTGGCGCTGTCGATGGGATAGGCGGCTACCTTCAATTCCCCTACGCCCTCCTGGGCTGCGGCAATGGCGCAGGCATCTGCCATAGACAGGGTGTTAACACAGGAAACACCCAAGGTCACATCCTTCAGCGCCGGCAGGGTTTCGTAAAGACCGCGGATGAAGGCGGCAAACTCCCCGGGGAGCATAGTGCCGGCGGTGTCGCACAGGGTCACGGTGGTTGCGCCGGCGGTGATGGCGGCCTGCAGAGCCTTTACCAAAAATTCTCCGTCAGCGCGGGTGGCATCGTCAGCCATAAATTCCACATCGCTGCACAGCGCCTTGGCGGCGGCAACGGTACTTTCGATGGCGTCGAGCATAGCGTCGGGCTTTTTGTGATGCAGATACTCCATCTGCACAGAGCTTACCGGCGCGCATACCTGCAAACGGGGCTTTTTCGCCTGCTGCAGGGCGGCATATACCTGCTGAATACCCTCCTGACACAGGGGAACGGGCACGGCAACGGTGCTGTTGGTAACTGCTGCGGCGATGGATTTGATTCTCAGAGCGTCAATACGGGCATTGCTGATTCCCTCCAGCTCGATCACATCTGCGCCCAGCTTATCCAGGAGCTTGGATAGCTCGATCTTCTCCTTGAAGGATAGACGGAAAGCCTCTGCGGTCTGCTTCATAGTCCTGTCGGAAATTCTGATGTTTGCCATAGTGTCCAACTCCTTAATAGATAATTACAAGGTATCGGTCATTGCGAGGCTTGCGTTGCAAGCCTCGGAATGACCATAATAAAAAACCCCCGAGGTCATCTGACCTCAGGGACGAACAGTTGATTCGCGGTACCACCCTGATTACTCTCCCAACGGGAAGAATCACTCATCGGGCTCTAACAAGCCCTATCTCTGTAACGGGAGAGCCCGGATCTCATTACTCACCCTTCAGCTTTTACAAGATCAACTCGGGAACCAGATTGACCAACCCATCAGCACCGACTCACACCCACCGCCGGCTCTCTGCAGCCTGATCTGGAGGGACAAATTTTCCTTCAAAGTCATTTTCCTTATTTGGATGTGCTTATTTAAGCATAAAACCTTAGGTTTGTCAACAGAAAAAGGTAAAAAACACGCATTTTGCGATTTTGCACAAAAATGGCAGAAAAAACCCGATAGTTTTTGTCACGAAAACATTTGACTTTTACTGGTGGACATTGTATAATGTGCTCATCATAAGGAAAAGGCTTTGACGAAGACGGTCGGAGTTGCGCAGCTTTCAGAGAGTTGGCGTTAGGTGCAAGCCAACAGTTGCCGTTCCAAGTACCCATCCCTTCCGAGCCGGAGAATTGAAAAGGCAACACATAAACAGTACCGGTCATTCCCAGGAGCGAAGCGACGTGGGAATCCCTATCTAAAAGGGAGATTGCCACGCCAGTTTGCGAACCGGCTCGCAATGACACATAACTGGCAGGTTGTTCAGTAGACTTCTCCCGTGCGCCCGCGTTAAGGGATAGGACTTGTTGGAGTCTGAAGGGGCGGCAATGCCGCAATTTGAGTGGTACCGCGGGTAGCTTTTACTCGTCTCAAGATTTTTTCTTGAGACGTTTTTTGTTTTTTAGGAGGTAATTGATATGAGTAACCAGAGCGCAGCAAGCAATCAATTGATGGACGTTGCCCAGAGAATCCGGGAAATGCGTCAGATCGTGGGTTACAGTATTGCCGAGATGGCAGAGAAGACCGAGCTGTCCGAAGCGCTGTACCAGCAGTATGAGGCCGGCGCAACGGATCTGCCCTTTACCTTTATGCATAAATGCGCCAAGATTTTTGGCTTGGAGCTGGCAGAACTGCTGGAAGGTAACTCCGCCAGACTGTCCGGCTATGCCGTTACCCGTAAGGGCAAGGGTATGGTCACCGCCAGCGAGGACGGCATCACCATTCAGGATATGGCGGCTATGTTCCGCAAGAAACTGGCAACCCCTTATTACGTTACCTATGAATACTCCGAGGAATTGCAGAACAAGCCCATCCACACCGTAACCCACGACGGTCAGGAATTTGACCTGGTGCTGAAGGGCGCTATGCGCATCAAGGTGGGCGACCACGAGGAAGTCCTGCGGGAGGGCGACAGCATTTTCTACAAGTCCTCCACACCCCACGGTATGATCGCCATTGACGGGGAGAGCTGCGTGTTCCTTTCTATGATCATGGCAGGCGACAAGACCGATACTGCTATGGGTCACCCCACCGCCAAAAAGACCCGCGCCCAGGAGGAAAAGCTTCTGTGCAACCAGTTTGTATGGGGCAGTGAGGACGACCACGGCGTGATGACCGGCATCAACTTTGCCAATGCGGACAAGTATAACTTCGCCTTTGACACCGTAGACGCCATTGCCCGGAAAGAGCCGGACCGGCTGGCTATGGTGCATATCGCAAACGATATGACCGAGCGTCGCTTTACCTTTAAGGACTTTAAGGACGCATCTTCTCAGAGCGCCAACTACTTTAAGTCTTTGGGCATCAAGCGGGGCGACCGGGTAATGCTGGTGCTGAAGCGGCATTATCAGTTCTGGTTTGCTATTTTGGGTCTGCACAAGCTGGGCGCCATCGCCATTCCCGCCACCAACCAGCTGATGGAGCACGATTTTGTGTACCGCTTCCAGGCAGGCGGTGTTTCTGCCATCCTCTGCACCGCCAACGGGGATACCGCCCATCAGGTGGAGCTGGCAGAAAAGACTGCCGGTATGCAGCTTACCAAAATTATGGTGAACGGCAAGCGCGAGGGCTGGCACGACTATAATGAAGAATACCCTCTGTTCAGCCGCCGTTACCTGCGTACCGAGGATGCCCTCTGCGGCGAAGATCCTATGCTGATGCTCTTCACCTCCGGCACCACCGGCTATCCCAAGATGGCTATGCACTCCTATAAGTACGCTTTAGGTCACTATGTCACCGCCAAGTACTGGCATATGTGCGAGCGCGACGGCCTGCACTTTACCATTTCCGAAACCGGCTGGGGCAAGGCTCTGTGGGGCAAGCTCTACGGCCAATGGCTGTGCGAGGGCGCGGTGTTTACCTACGATTTCGACCGTTTCGACGCAGAGAAGATCCTGCCCATGTTTGCCAAGTACAACATCACCACCTTCTGCGCACCTCCTACCATGTACCGTATGCTCATCAAGCAGGATCTGTCCCGCTTTGACCTTTCCTCCATTCACCACGCTACCACCGCCGGTGAGGCACTGAACCCCGAGGTGTTCTACCAGTTTGAAAAGTCCACCGGCCTGCGGATCCACGAGGGCTTCGGTCAGACGGAAATGACCCTGGGCATCGCCAACCTGTTCGGCACCCAGATCAAGCCCGGCGCAATGGGCAAGCCCATTCCCGGCTACGGCATTGATATTGTGGACAGCGAGGGTAACCCTGTGGAAGACGGTATCAATGGCGAGATCGTTATCCGCACCGACCCCAACCCCACCTGTGGTGTATTTTTGGGTTACTACCGCAATCAGGAAGCCACCGATTCCGTATGGCACGACGGCATGTATCACACCGGCGACGTGGCCTGGCGGGATGAGGACGGCTACTACTGGTATGTGGGCCGGGCTGACGATGTGATCAAGTCCTCCGGCTACCGGATCGGACCGTTCGAGATCGAGTCCACCATTATGGAGTTGCCCTACGTGCTGGAATGTGGCGTTTGCGCCGCGCCGGACGAGGTGAGAGGACAGGTGGTCAAGGCCTGTATCGTGCTGGTGCCGGGTACTGAGGGCACTGAGGAACTTAAGAAAGAAATTCAAGCCTACGTCAAGGCCCATACAGCTCCCTACAAGTACCCCCGTATTGTGGAATTCCGCACAGAATTGCCCAAGACCATCAGCGGCAAAATTATGCGCAATAAGCTGTGATTTTCGGTCATTGCGAGGAGCAGCTTGCTGCGACGTGGCAATCCCCCTTTTCTATTATGCCTGTCATTCCGAGGGAGCGGAGCGAGTCGAGGAATCTCACGGTAGTATAGATCTGTCTTGCATCGGGAGATCCCTCCACGCGCTTTGCTTGGTCGGGATGACGTAGGACTTATAAAACACCCCGTCATTTATTGACAATATCCTGCTTTATATGGTATGATTTTATTTTCCGGATTTGTCCGGAACACAATGGCTTTTGAGAGGTAACTTATGAAACACACGATCACCGGCGCGGATCTGAAAAATATCGAAATCGCCGCCCGTATCCGGGAACTGCGGGAGATCTCCGGCATTTCTCAGGACGAGATGGCTGCCCGTACCGGCGTAAGCGTAGAGCAGTACCGCCGCTGCGAGGAAGGTACGCAGGATCTGTCCATTGCGTTTTTGTATCGCTGCGTACTGACTCTTGGCGTGGATATGGGCGACCTTTTGGAAGGTCACAGCCCCAAGCTGCGCTCCTATGCTCTGACCCGCAAGGGTGAGGGTCAGCGGATCGAGGAGGCGCACCATATGGTGGGCTACAGCCTTGCCTCCGGCTTCCGCAACCGTATCGCGTTGCCTCTTTATATGGAAATTGCATACCGTCCCAATGCAGAGGCGGAAGGCATTGAACTGACCAGCCACGAGGGTCAGGAATGTGATATTGTCATCCGCGGCACAATGAAAATCCAAATTGGCAGCAAGAGCGAGATCCTTCACCCCGGTGACTGTATTTACTATGACTCCGCTACCCCTCACGGTATGATTGCCGTAGGCGGTGAGGACTGCGCGTTCTATGCAATCGTGCTTTCTAACTCTGCCGCCCGTGAGAACGAGCAGGCAGCCTCTGTTGCCACCGTCACCAAGGCAAAATCCATCGATACCCAGGACAGCCAGCGTATCTACCGTGACTTCATTATTCCCACTGAGGACGAAAACGGCAAGCTGACGGGCATCGCCTTTAAGAATGTGGATAAGTTCAACTTTGCCTTTGACGTGATCGATGCTCTGGGTACGCGGAAGCCCGACCGCCGGGCTATGCTGCATATCTCCGAAGACGGCACAGAGCGTGAATTTACCTTTAAGGATATGATGCGGGAATCTGCCCGCTGCGCCAACTACTTTAAGTCTTTGGGCATTAAGCGGGGTGACCGGGTGATGCTGGTGCTGAAGCGCCACTATCAGTACTGGTTTGCGGTGCTGGGTCTGCACAAGCTGGGCGCTGTGGTGATCCCAGCCACCAATCAGCTGCTGACCAAGGACTTTGCCTACCGCTTTGAGGCGGCTAACGTAAAGGCAATTTTGTGTACTGCTGACGGCGCGGTGGCCAAATCCGTTGACGAGGCCTGCGCCCGGTATAATGGTTTAGAGCACAAGATTCTTGTGAACGGCAGCCGGGAGGGCTGGCACGACTTTAATGAAGAATACACTATGTTCAGCAGCCACTTTAACCGCGCAGAGGATACCCCCTGCGGTGATGATCCTATGCTGATGTTCTTCACCTCCGGCACCTCCGGCTATCCCAAGCTGGCGGCTCACAATTATAAGTACCCCCTGGGTCACTTTATCACTGCGAAATACTGGCATCAGGTGGTGCCCGACGGCCTGCACCTGACCATTTCCGATACCGGCTGGGCAAAGTCCATGTGGGGCAAGCTCTACGGCCAGTGGCTGTGCGAGGCAGGTCTGTTTGTCTATGACTTCGACCGCTTCGATGCAGAGAAGATCCTGCCCATGTTCGCCAAGTACAGCATCACCACCTTCTGCGCGCCTCCCACTATGTACAGAATGCTTGCCAAGCAGGATTTGTCCCGCTTTGATCTATCTACCATCCGCCACGCATCCACAGCCGGCGAGGCGCTGAATCCCGAGGTCTACCGCCAGTTCCAAAAGGCTACAGGACTTGATATTCTGGAGGGCTTCGGCCAGTCCGAAAGCACCCTCATTATCGGCAACCTGATCGGCGACAGCCACAAGCTGGGCTCTATGGGTAAGCCTGTGCCGCTGTATGATGTAGTGCTGCTGGATAGCGAGGGTAACCCCGTAGATCCCGGTGAAACCGGCGAGATCTGTATCAATATTAAAAACGGTCTTCCCTGCGGCCTTGCCTATGCCTACGAGGGTAACGAGGAAGTTACCGCCGAAACCTGGCGTGACGGTTTCTACCACACCGGCGATCTGGCGTGGATGGACGAGGATGGCTTCTACTGGTACGTTGGCCGGGCCGATGACGTAATTAAATCCTCCGGCTATCGGATCGGACCTTTTGAAATCGAAAACGTCATTATGGAGCTGCCCTACGTGCTGGAATGCGGCGTTTCTGCCGCGCCTGACGAGGTACGTGGACAGGTAGTTAAGGCGTCGATTGTGCTTGTGAAGGACTTTGTGGGCACAGACGAGCTGAAAAAGCAGATCCAGGACTACGTCAAGTCCAGAACTGCGCCTTATAAGTACCCCCGTATCGTGGAGTTTAAGGAATCCCTGCCCAAGACCACCAGCGGCAAGATCATTCGTAAGAAACTGTAAAAGCCTCCCTCTGATGAGGGAGGTGTCAGCGAAGCTGACGGAGGGAGAGAACTACCCCTCAGTCAGCCTGCGGCTGACAGCTCCCCTGACAAGGGGAGCCTTATGAGGCTTTACTATGGAACATAAAAGATTAACCCTCTTTGCCGGCCATTACGGCAGCGGCAAGACCAATATCGCCGTGAACTATGCAGTTATGCTTGCGAACGAAGGCAAAAAGGTCTGTATCGGCGATTTGGACATCGTCAATCCCTACTTCCGCACTGCCGACAGCAAAAAGGTGCTGGAGGATGCGGGGGTGGAGCTGATCTCTCCCCAGTTTGCCAACTCCAACGTGGATCTGCCGGCGCTGCCTGCTGAGGCCTACCGGCTGGTGGAGGACAAAAGCACCTACGGCATTATGGACATCGGCGGCGACGACCGCGGCGCATACGCTTTGGGCAGATATGTGCCGGCTATCAAGGCAGAGGGCAACTATCGTATGGTGTTCGTTGCCAACTGCTACCGCCCCCTGACCGGTACCCCGGAGGAAGCGCTGGAAGTGATGCGGGAAATCGAGGCCGCCTGCGGCCTTGCCTTTACCGATATTGTGAACAATGCAAATCTCGGCCCGGAAACCACCCCGGAAACGGTTTTGTCCGCAACTGCCTATATGGAACAGCTGAGCAAATTAAGCGGACTCCCCATTTTTGCCCATACCGCTGAGTCTGCAGTGGCGGAGCAGTTAAAAGGCAAACTCACCCCTGTTATTTCCCTGCGGCTGCAGGAAAAATATTTCGACTTACCTTCCCAGAAGCCGGGTAACCGACCTCTGTGGGGATAATAAATCGCCAAGGAGGAAGAAAATTTATGGCAACTGTAACCTTCCGCACTGATTGGTGCAAGGGCTGCGGTCTGTGCGTGGACGCCTGTCCCAAGGGCTGTCTTGCCATTGCCGCAGACAAAATCAACAAGAAAGGCTATTCCCCTGCCGTGATGGAGCACCCGGACAAGTGCATCGGCTGCGCATTCTGCGCAACTATGTGTCCCGACTGCATCATCAAGGTGGAGAAGTAAGGAGGCGCAAAAATGGCAGAAAGAGTACTTATGAAGGGCAACGAGGCCATTGCAGAAGCCGCCATTCGGGCTGGCTGCCGCCATTACTTCGGCTACCCCATCACCCCCCAGACGGAAATTGCCGCCTATATGGCAAAGAAAATGCCCAAGATCGGCGGTGTGTTCCTGCAGGCGGAAAGTGAAATTGCATCTATCAATATGGTCTATGGCGCAGCCGCTGCAGGCGTGCGTGTTATGACCTCCTCCTCCAGCCCCGGAATTTCCCTGAAGGCAGAGGGCCTGAGCTACATTGCAGGCTCTGATGTGCCTGCGCTGGTGGTCAATGTCCAGCGTGGCGGCCCCGGCTTGGGCGGTATTCAGCCTTCCCAGTCCGACTATTTCCAGGCCACCAAGGGCGGCGGACACGGTGACTACCGTATGATCGTTCTGGCGCCTGCCTCCGTGCAGGAAATGGCAAGCCTGACCATCAAGGGCTTTAACCTGGCTGACAAGTATTTGATGACCTCTATGATCCTGGCAGACGGCACCATCGGTCAGATGATGGAGCCTATCTCCTTCGAGGATGCTGAAGTAGAAACCTACGAAAAACCCTGGGCTCTCACCGGCACCAAGGGCAAACGGGAACATAACGTAGTTAACTCCCTGTACTTAAAGCCCGACGAGCTGGAAGTGAAGAATTTCCAGCGGTACGAGCGGTATAAGCTGGTAGAAGAGAACGAGCCCATGTGGGAAGAGTTTATGATGGAGGACGCAGAGTACTGTGTGGTTGCCTTCGGTATCGCTTCCCGCGTTGCCAAGAACGCGGTGGTCGCCGCAAGAAACGAGGGCATCAAGGTTGGTCTGATCCGTCCCATCACCCTGTGGCCCTTCCCCAAGAAGGCTCTTGAGGCGGCTGCTGACAAGGTTAAGGGCTTTATCTCCGTGGAGCTGAATATGGGTCAAATGATCGAAGACATTCGGCTCTATACGGGGTGCAAGCGCCCCGTTGCCCTGTGCAACCGGTGCGGCGGTATGATCCCCAGCCCCGATGAGGTGCTGGAAGCTATCCGCAAGGCACAGAAAGGAGAGTTCTGATTATGGCAGTTGTATTTGAAAAGCCCAAGGCTTTGGCTGATATCCCTCTGCACTACTGCCCCGGCTGCCCCCACGGCATTATCCACCGTCTGGTTGCCGAGGTCATTGACGAGCTGGGCATCGAAGGCCGCACCATTGGTGTTGCCCCTGTTGGCTGCGCCGTTATGGCATACGATTATTTCACCTGCGATATGATCGAAGCCGCCCACGGCAGAGCTCCCGCTACCGCCACCGGTATCAAGCGCAGCCGTCCGGAAAATGTGGTGTTCACCTATCAGGGTGACGGCGACCTGGCCTCCATCGGTATGGCCGAAACCGTCCACGCTGCTGCCCGTAACGAGAATATCACCGTTATCTTTGTCAACAACGCCATTTACGGTATGACCGGCGGTCAGATGGCGCCCACCTCTCTTCCCGGACAGGTCACCCAGACCTCTCCCTACGGCCGTGATGTGAACCACTGCGGCTGGCCCATCAAGGTCTGCGAAATGCTTGCCACTTTGGAGGGCCCCGAGTACATCACCCGCGTGGCTGTGAACAATGTGAAGAACGTAAAGAATGCCAAGAAGGCCATTAAGAAGGCATTTGAGAATCAGATCGCCGGCAAGGGCTTCAGCTTGGTGGAGGTTGTTTCCGCCTGTCCCACCAACTGGGGTATGACTCCTCAGAAGGCGCTGGAGTGGGTGGAAAGCGATATGTTGCCCTACTATCCCATCGGCGTTTACAAGGACAGAACTGCCGCAAAGGAGGCTGAGTGATTATGAAAACAACTCAGATTTTGATTGCCGGCTTCGGCGGTCAGGGCATTCTGTTTGCCGGTAAGTTTCTGGCATACAAGGGCTTAATGGAAGATATGCAGGTTTCCTGGCTGCCCTCTTACGGTCCTGAGATGCGTGGCGGCACCGCCAACTGTAACGTGATCCTGTCCGATACCCCCGTGGGCAGCCCCATTATCACGGCCCCCGACGTGCTGATCGCTATGAACCTGCCCAGCCTGCAGAAATACGTGGACACCGTAGTTCCCGGCGGTCAGATTTACGTGGACTCTGCCCTTATTGATGTAAAGGTAGAGCGTAGCGATGTGGAAGTGTTCTACATCCCTGCCACCCAAATGGCAAAGGACAATGAGATCGCAACCCTTGCCAATATGATCATCGTTGGTCACCTGCTTCAGAACCACCCCGAGCTGTCCTTTGACGGCACAGATGCTGTGGTTGAAAAGCTGGTACCCCCCAAGAAAGCCGCCCTTGTGGAGCTGAACAAAAAGGCTTTGGCCCTGGGCAAAGAATATAAGTAATTTTCAGCCGACATTGTAGGGGCGAGCATTGCTCGTCCGGTACCGCAATTCGGATGATCTGCAAGCGGACGACCGATGGTCGCCCCTACAGTATTGAAATACGTTTGCCTGCATAACAGGCACGTTAAATAACAAAAATTGGAGGAAACTATTTATGAATGCAATGACCGAAATGAGCAAATACCGTCATGAAAAAGTCCTGTTTGTCAACAACGAGAAGGCAGGCCTGAAGGCGATTATTGCCGTTCACAACACCAATCTGGGCCCCGCCATCGGCGGCTGCCGTCTGTTCCCCTACGCATCTTTCGATGATGCGCTGTTCGATGTTCTGCGCCTGAGCCGCGGTATGTCCCACAAGAACGCAGTTGCCGGCCTGCCCCACGGCGGCGGTAAGGGCGTTATCATCGCTGATCCCTCTATGAAGACCGAGGCTATGTTCGAGGCTTTCGGCGAGGCTGTGAACAATCTGGGCGGTGACTATATCACCGCTGAGGACGTGAACACCGACTGCGACGACGCTCTGGTGATGATGCGCAAGACCAAGCACATCTGCGGTCTGCCCATGAACTCCGGCGACCCCTCTCCTTTCACCGCCCGCGGCGTATGGCAGGGTATCCGCGCTACCGCTAAGGTTGCCCTGGGCCGTGACGACCTGGAAGGTCTGACCATCGCTGTGCAGGGCCTGGGCAAGGTCGGCTATGACCTGTGCCGTCATCTGCACGAAAGCGGTGCCAAGCTGATCATCGCCAACCGCTCCAATAAGGAAATGGCTCAGAAGGCCATTGAGGAGTTCGGCGCTGTGATCGTTCCCACCGAGGAAATCTATGCACAGGAGTGCGACATTTTCTCCCCCAACGCTATGGGCGCTATCCTGAACCCCACCACCATTCCTATGCTGAAGTGTAAGGCAGTTGCCGGTGGCGCCAACAACCAGATCCTGGACGATGCTTCCGGCATCGCGCTGAAGGAGCGCGGCATCTACTACGCTCCCGACTTCGTCATCAACGGCGGCGGCGTTATCAATGCAGCAGCCGAGGTGGACGGCCCCTACAACAAGGACGAGGTTCTCAAGAAGGTTGACAATATCTACAACTCCATCGAGCATATCCTGTCCGAGTCCAAGACCACCGGCGAGCCCGAGGGCGTGATCGCTACCCGCTACGCTGAGTCCCTGATCTACAAATAAGCTTAAATTGCTTTTGTAGGGACTGGCCTCCCGGACAGTCCGTTCCCAAATGGGTTTCGGACCGTCGGGGACGCCGGTCCCTACATTTGCATAAAACAGAAATTGAAGGTATTTACGTTGGAATTTATCGATTTTCACACCCACGTTTATCCCAATGCCATAGCCCCAAAAGCCGCTGACAGCATCCGTGTGTTTTACGGCTTTGGGGAAAAGGCGATGGACGGCACGGTCAAAACGCTTTTGGAGCGAGGCGATATTGCAGGAACGCACCGATTTGTGATTTTGCCGGTGGCTATGCGGCCGGAAAACACCCGCCATATCAACGATTTCATTCTGCAAACCGTGGCAGAAGAGCCCAGATTCTTCGGTTTTGGCACCATCCACGCAGCTATGGAGAACATTATGGATGAGGTAGACTATATTATGCAGAAGGGTCTGCGGGGTATCAAAATGCACCCGGATTCCCAGGTGTTTGCCATCGACGATGAACGGCTGCTGAGCGTGTATGAGCATATTCAGGACAGGCTGCCTGTGATCCTCCATATGGGTGACCACCGTTTTGACTATTCCCACCCTAAGCGGCTCCGCCGTGTGCTGGATATGTTCCCCGACCTGCAGGTGATCGCCGCCCATTTCGGCGCTTACGAAATTTATGAGGAGGCCTACGATCAGTTAAAGGACACCGAGTGCTTCTTTGACGTATCCAGCTCCTTAATGTTTATGGGCGAGGGTGTTGCAGAAAGTTATGTAAACCGCTATGGCGCAGAGCGTTTTGTCTACGGCAGTGACTATCCTATGTGGGATCCTGCGGAAGAAATGCAGCGCTTTTTAAAGCTGAAGCTCACAGACCGGCAGTTTGAGCAGATCGCCCACAAAACCGCAGAGGCAATTCTGAAATTATGTTAACCAAACGGCAAAAAAGAACCCGTTGGGCAGTGTTGCCCAACGGGTATTTTTTGCGTTAGTCTTCCAAATATACATCTACGATGGAGATGCCGCCCTGGGGAACAAGGACACGGAAGGTATGTCCGCTCTTGGGATCAGCGTTTCCGAAGAAGCCGAAGACTCCCTTATCAGAGAATTGCACCGGCAGCAGGGGGAAGGAGGAAATGACCTTGACCTCCTTGATGCTATAGCGGTTGTTGATGGTGATGTCGGCCTTGGCATAGTGCATACGGTCATCGTTGATCACCATCATACGCACAGCGCCGTCTTCCATACGGGAGGGGATGACGGTATACGCGGAGGTGAAGATCTGCTTGTAGTTTTCCTTCATCAGCAGAGCCAATGCCTTGCGGAAGCCGATGGAAACCTTTTGGAAGGGCATCTCAAAACGCAGGGTGTTGGGGATCTCCGGGGCGTTGAAGGGATCCTCCAAAACAGGGGTATCATCGTCTTCGCTCAGCAAGGCAAGAATTGCGTCCTTGTTTTCAATGTCCAGATTGTAGGCAAAGGCGCAGTTTTTGTAAGCGGTATGCTGATCCTCAAAATAAATATCGGGGGTAATGCCGTAGGCATCGGGGCTGAATCCGTTCTCGGCAGAGGCGGTGCAGATCACAGCGCCGCCGCGGTAGTTGGCAAGCAGCTGCTTTTCTTCTTCACTCAGCAGGTCGAAGTTGAATACCACCAAATCGCCGCTGTTTTCTGTGATGTGCTCGGTACGGACGATGGAGTTGGACACAGAGCCCAGCTTGCTCAGCTCATACATAAACTTGTGCATACTCCAGCGGCGGGTTTGAATGTAATCGGGGAGCAAATTATAGAAGGCAGCGTCAGACCACACATAGGTGGGCGCAAGACTCTTTACAGGCAGCTTGGTGAAGGAACGGTCAAAACGCTCCCGCAGCCAGGACCATTCGTCCTTGTAGATGCCGTCTGCCAGGCAGATATTGAAGCCGTCGATACAACGCTTCATACCGCCCGGTGTCTGCCGCATAAAGGAGGGCAGGAAGCTGATATCACGCTCCAGCAAAACAGGCTCGTGGTGCAGCATATCCCACTGCTCGGTGCTGTCCTTGACGCCCAGCATATTCAGCTTTTTGCCGCCGTTGGTGAAGGCGTCGGTCAGAGGCATCATATTTGCCTGCTTATAGTAGTTCCAGGGACGACCTGTGAGGGAAATGCCGTTGGCAGCCATATTGGGCATCAAGGTGTCCACGCCGGCCTCTTGTACCAGTTTCCGCAGGTCAAGACCCAGATAGTACAGGGTCTCGAAGGGGTCTGTGCAGTACATACCCAAAACGAAGGCCTTTGCGTTCAGCTCGTGCAGACGGGTGCAGACCTTCTTCCAAAAGCCGGTCCAGCGCCAGGCAGTGAACAGGATCCATTGAGCGCGGCAAGATTTCCAAACCCACTGGGAGCGCTTTTCGCAGGTCTCGGGGGCGTTGTCCTCCAGTTCCAAAAGCTCCTGAGAAATCGTAATGCCTGTATGCTGAGAGAACTGGTCCAGCATATCGTTGGAGAAGTCGGTTTGGTAGGTATGGAAGCCACCGGGGCAGAAGCGGTCTGCCACGTGCAGGCCCTTGAAGCCGTAGTCCTTAATGACACGGGTCAGCTGCTCTACAAAGAAATCCTCGAAGTAGGTGCCATCTTTAAAGCGCTTCAGCACATTGATGGCATATTTTCCCTCTTTGGCATAGTAATACAGCTCGGGATGGTCGCTGACCCATTCTCTATGGAATTTATCATCCAGGGTGATGCCCATAATGCCCACGTAAGGCTCAATGCCCTGCTCATTCAGATTGTCAACCAATGTTTTGATGTCGTGGTTGGTCCAATCCTGACGGCAGCGCTCCTCATTATAGGGGCTTGCATAGTAGCTGCAGTTATCGGGATGCAGTTTGATTTCCTTATCCAGGCCGTCGTGCTGCAGCACGAAGTCCGGGTGGAACAGGAAAACAGAAGTGCCGTCGGGGGTGAACTGTGTACGCTCCAAGAACGCCCCAACGCCCTTGTCCTCCTTCTCACGGTCAAAGCCGATCATGGGCATCCAGGCAAAAATATCCGCTTTTCCATAATAATTAGCCATCATAAACCCTCCTAGGATTGTCATTATAGGTCAAGTATACAGCATTATTCCTAAAAAGTCATTACCAAAAACGGCTTTTTTATGGCAAAAAACGGGATTTACAGCTCGCCTGTATTTGTGATGGCAAAAGTTGACAACCTGTGATACAATCTAAGAAAACATAGAAAGGAGATGCACAGAAAATGAACGCAGAAGGCTGGAAAAGAGCATTTTTGAAAACACTTCCTGTGATGGCAGGCTATCTGGTGATGGGCGCAGGCTTCGGGATTTTGTTTCGGGTCAACGGTTACGGTCCTGTGTGGGCGCTGTGTATGAGCGTGTTTCTTTATGCAGGCTCTATGCAGTTTGTGGGCATCTCCTTGCTGGCAAGCGGAGCGTCTGCGATCACCGTTGCCGTCACAACACTGTTGGTGCAGGCAAGGCATCTTTTTTACGGCTTGTCCCTCGTTGACCGCTATAAAGGGGCAGGTTTTAAAAAGCTCTATATGATCCACGCTATTACCGACGAAACCTATTCTCTGGTCTGCTCCACAGAAGCCCCCGAAGATGTAAAGCCCCACGCCTTTTACTTTGCCATGTCCTTGCTGGATCACATCTACTGGATCGCAGGCTGTGTCCTTGGCAATCTGATCGGCGGCTTTCTCACCTTTGATACTACAGGGTTGGATTTTGCTATGACCGCCCTGTTTGTTACGATTTTTGTAGAGCAGTGGCAGTCTACGAAGGAACACCGTCCTGCGCTGTTAGGCGCGATTCTGGCGCTGGTGTGCCTTGTTCTGTTTGGGGCAGAGAATTTCCTCATTCCAGCGATGGTTGCCATTACCCTGGGTCTGACCGCCTTGTGGAAGCCCTTGGAGAAGGGGGTGCGCTCTGATGGATAATTCCCGTGCCATTTTGGCCATTTGCATTATGGCGGGCATCACGTTTATTCTGCGGAGCATGTCCTTTGTGCTGTTCACCCACGGCAAGACCCCGAAATACATCTCCTTTTTAGGAAAATACCTGCCCTTTTCCATCATTGGCATGCTGGTTATCTACTGCCTGAAGAACGTTTCTTTGATACGTTCTCCCTATGGGATTCCCGAAATCGTAGCGGTGGCTCTGGTGGCGCTCCTGCACCTGTGGAAGCGCAATACCCTGCTGAGCATTCTGGTGGGGACAGTCAGCTATATGCTACTGCTTCACCTGTTTTAGAAAAACCGCCCACACCATCGGTGTGGGCGGTTTTTGGTAGACAAATTTTATAAGCGGTCGATCAGCTTGTGGGCAAATTCCGGGGCAATATAGGGGGTGTCCCCATCGTTTTCTGTGCAGGTGGGGTTCATCAGCAGAAACTGATACAGGTCCTCTGCAATGAGCGCGTGACCGGCATCGTTGGGGTGCAGGCCGTCCTTGAAATTGTTTTCCATCGTGTTATCGTCAGCGGTTTTGTAATAAATGCTGCCGTATCTGTTCAGATCCAGAACGGGAATCCGGTAATGGGCGCAGGTTTTCAGCATCGCCTCGCAGTAATCCCGCAAGGTCCAGCCGTTAATGTTCCGCTTGCTCTGATCGTAGAGCTTGCGGGCAGCGTTGTCCACACTGCGATTCCACCCGCCGGGAACGGGGGTGATAAAGAAGAATTTGGTGTTCTTGCAGGAAGGGGTAGCTTGTAGCTCCACTACCTTTTCGCACCATCTGCGCAGAGCGCCATAGACAGTTTTGTGGCTGTCCTCCAGAAACTGACCCATGGTATGCACATCTTTTACACACCCATTAAAATCGTTAATACCCAGCTTAATGGTAACAAGGTCTGCGCCTTTGCAATTTTCTTCTGTGAAGTAGCGAAAACTGCAACCTGTGGGAGAGGTGGTTCCCTCGGTCAAGGTCGTGCCGCTTGCGCCGCAATTTCGAAAGCTTTTTAAGTTAAGCTTACGGGAGAGTACCTCTACATACTTTTTGTCAGGAGAGGTTGCGCCAACGCCGGCAGTAATGCTGTCGCCGAAAAAAGCGGCGGTTTTGCCTTTATAAAAATCGGCGGATACTGGTTGTGGAATCATAAAAACACTCCTTTGCAATTGGTGACGATATTATAGCACGCAGCCGGGGAAAAGTCAAAATTACAGGCTTGTCTTTTGCATAGTCAATGGTATAATGAAAATCAGAAAGAAACAGAAGGGAAGATGGTCATGTCAAAGCTTTGGTATGAATCCTGGTCGCAGAACCGAAACGAAGCCCTACCTGTTGGCAACGGCAGAGTGGGCGCGCTGGTCTACGGCAATCCCTATCGGGATACCCTTTCTCTCAACGAGGAAACGTTGTGGTCAGGCGCGCCTTACGGGGAAGAGCCACCCTATGACAGCGCCGTTTTGGAAAAGGCGCGGCAGCTCATAGCCCAAAAGGAATTTTCCCAGGCGGAAACCTACTTAAACGAAAACCTGATGAAGGGCATTCGCTCTCAGACCTACCTGCCTTTGGGCAAGCTGAGCTGGGAACTGAAGCATAATCACCTGATGGGTGTACTGTCCTACCGCCGTGAGCTGGATTTAAAGCAGGGAATTCTGTCTTCCGTGGCGGAAATTCTCTGCCGGCAAAACAGCTTGGACGACCGGCAGGAAGTGATGACCCAGAAAAAGACCTACTTTGTTTCCTTAACAGAGGATGTGCTGGTAGTGCGTTTGGAAAGCGACCGGGCTATCAGCTCCAATCTGAGCCTGGATCTGCAGCTGCCGGGTACGGTGACCTACAAAGGACAAACTCTCACAGCAAAGGGTCGCTGCTTTACCTTCTTTGATGAGTACGACTGGGAGAACAGCCTGCAATTTGACGAAAGCAAGGAGAGTGTTCCCTACGCGGTAGCCGTGGGCATCCAAACCGACGGACAGGTGATGGGGGAGGGCGTCACAACTGCCATTTACGGGGCAAAAGAGGTGACGGTGATCCTCAGCATTGCCACCGGCTTCAACGGCTATGACAAGCAGCCTATCTCTCAGGGCAAGGACTACGAAAAGCAATGTATGGAAACCCTGGAAAAGGCAATGGCGATCCCCTACGAGGAGCTGAAAAGCCGCCATATTGCCCGCTATAAATCCCAGCACGACCGCTCGGAAGTCTGTATTGAGGGCGAAAACAGAGATCACATTCCCACAGACCGTCGGCTGGCATTAGCCCAAAGGGGAGAAGAGGATGTGACCCTGGCGCAGGTGCTCTTTGACTACGGCAAGTACCTGATGATCTCCTCCTCCCAGCCCGGAGGACAGGCAACCAACCTGCAGGGCATTTGGAACGAGGAGGCCCTTGCGCCCTGGAACTGTAACTATACCTTAAACATCAACACCCAGATGAACTACTGGGCAGCGGAGCTGGTAGATCTGCCGGAGTGCCACCTGCCTTTGATAGAGCTGACCCGGGAGCTGGCCCGGCGGGGCAATGCCTACGGGCTTTCCGGCTGGTGCACGCCTCACAATACCGACCTGTGGCGGTTCAACCGTATGGCGACCCGTTACGCTATGTATGGGCTGTGGGATATGGGCGGCGTGTGGCTTGCCCGCCATATTTATGATCACTATTGCTACACCTTGGATAAGGACTTCCTGGAAACGTATATGGCTGTTTTGCGTGGTGTCTATGATTTCCTGGCAGACCGACTCACAGAGGATGCAGAGGGATATCTGATTCTGTCGCCCTCCACCTCTCCTGAAACCATGTATCTGCATCAGGGGCAGGTCTGCTCCGTCACCGGTACGGCGGCGATGGATCTGCAGATGATCGAAGATTATCTTAACTATATGCAGGAGCTGGAGGAGGTGCTGGGAGGGGATACCTGCCGCTATGCCGCAATGGCAAAGAAGCTGCGCCCCCAGGTGATCTCCCAAGAGGGCAAGCTGCTGGAATACGGTGAAGAACTTCCCGAAACCGAGGATATGCACCAGCACCTGTCCCACCTGTACGGCATCTATCCCGGCAGCAGCATTCCCAAGGGCACAGAATTGTATGATGCCGCCCGCAAGGCGCTGGACGACAGAATGGCGCGAGGCGGCGGCAACAACGGCTGGGCAAATATCTGGGCGGGGCTGTGTTATGCCCGTTTTGCCGACGGGGAAAAGGCTTACGAGAGTATTCAGAGAATGATCACCCATACGTTGTATCCCAACCTGCTGAATATCTGCCCGCCCTTCCAGATCGACGGAAACTTCGGTGTTTCCGCGCTGGTGTGCGAAATGCTTCTGCAAAGTGACAAAACCGGCATTTATACCCTGCCGGCGTTGCCCAAAGCCTGGGAAAAAGGCTATGTGCGGGGCTTAAAAACCCGCGGTGGCAAAACCGTCAGCTTCCGCTGGGAGAATGGCAAGGTTTTTGACCTGCAAATAAACTAACATCAGAACATATAAAACTGCCCCAATCCGTTTGGACTGGGGCAGTATATTTTTAATTTACGGGGCTTTTCGCTTTGCCGGTTACTACTGACCGGAGAATCACATAGATCAGCCAGATAACGCAGCAGAACAGGCAAACACCCAAAAGCAGCCAGAAAACGCCAAACCAGCCGTGCTTGTCGGCAACAGAGCCGAGGCCGTAAGAGCTTATGGTGCTGCCTAAGTAGCAAAAGCCGTTTAGTATGCCGGCAAACATACCGGAATTCAGCTGCTTTCGCATAAACATAGGATAAATGGAGGAGATCAAGCTGTTGATACTGGAGGCTAGAAGGTTGGTGAGAATCAGACCGACCAGCATTGCCGCCATAATTTTTGCGCCCAAGCTCCACAGGATGACCCCTAAAATTCCGCTGATAGCCGCAAAGCAGACACAGCTGTGGGTGATGTAATCCGGTATTTTTTTGTGCACGGCCAAAGCAAGGGCGTTGCCGAAAATGGCAACAATGGGAAGGATAAGGGTCAGCAGGATCGCTATAGCATCAGGCAGGGCATATTCCTCTTTGAGAACAGAGGGGACCCAGGTGGTCAAGCCGTCCTTCACCAGATTGGTCACGATTGCGAACAGGCACAAAAAGACAATGCTGAGGATAACCGGCTTTGTCATCGTCCCGGACGCTTTGCTGCCGGCGTTGGCAGTCTCTTTCTCCTCGGGGGCATCCTCCCGGGCCTTTTGAATCAAAGCCATATTTGTGGCCTTTTGATAGGAGAAAAGCCAAATCCCTGCCACCAAAAGGTCTGCAAAGGCGGCGGCATAAAAAGAGAGCTTAAACCGGTTCAAAAAGGCAAACAGTGCGCCAAGGGCGTAGGCCGCCAGCGTTCCGCAGGCCACGGTTGTGCCCACTACAACGCTGGATTTGCCCAATTCTGAAGTTGCCAGCGACTCAGACAGCAGGCGGATCAAGGTGGGCCACAGAAGGGACAGGGCAAAGCCGTTTGCCAGCCACAGCCATTTGACAATGCCAAAGTCAGAGCTGACGGCAATTGTCAGATTCAGAAGGGAAGACAAGGTCAGACTCACAAAGATGGTCAGCTTGATGGGGTAACGTTTACACAGTAGGCCGTTGACCACCTGGCCGACGCCGTAGGCAAAGAAGAAAAACGTGGGAGGTAGTCCCGCTTCCGCTTTCGTCACCTGATAAAAGTCGATGATTTGCGTAATGTTGGCGGAGTAATTTACCTTTCCCAAATAGGACGTGGCATACACCAGCCAAACCAAAAAGATCAGGAATCCTGCCCCGCCTTTTCCGGGGTTTTTCACCTTCATTTTAAACGCTTCCCTTCCTGTTTCCAAACGAAACCACGCACATACTACCACATCTTTCCAGCCAAATCAATAAGAGATAGGAAAAATATTTTTGGGCTTGTTTGTTGCCTTGCATTATGCCTGCAGGAGATATATAATTACCCCTGAGAAGGGAGGCATTTTATGAATGCGCTGTTGGAACAACTGCTTGTGTTGTATCTGTTTATATTTTTAGGATGGATTCTCGGTAAATGGAAAAAGGACCCCCGCAACAGCGCCATAACGCAGTATGGGTGTTGTATGCCCCCGTTCTGCTTAACCTCACAAAAAATTCCCGGAATGCAGGAATGCATTCCGGGAATTCTTTTTTGGAAATTTACCAGAGAATTGCTGGGTATCAATCTGCAAAGTGCTTGCGGGAGAGGAGCAGAACAAACAGACAAGCCACGCTGGACAGCATCAGGGACATTGTTAGCCACAGATTCGTACCGTCGCCGGTTTTGGGGTTCTCCGAAACGTTGTAGTAGGTGTTGACAAACTTAAACGCGTCGGTGCCCTCTCGTTCCACAGCGACCTGCAGCTGGCCGTCTTCACTCTGGGTGACACGCACGACGATTTCATAAACCGTCTTGTCGTAGGTCATATGCGCCACATCTCCGACCACCTCAGAGAGCTTGTAGGTGTAGGTCTTGCCCACATCCTCAGCAGTGAAGGTCAGGGGAAGCGCAGCCTTGCCGTTTGCATCAGAGGTAAAGGTCTGCTTCCAGCCTTCCCGCTCCAGCAGGAACTGGAAGCCCTCCAGGCTGAAGTCCTTGCTGGAATTGTTCACCAATTCCTTGTTCACGTTAACGGTAACAACAGCGGCTTCCGGCGTGAAGATGTTGGTAAAGCCTGCTTCCTGAACGGTCTCCGTGCCCTTTGTGACAGCGGTGACAGCCTGCAGCTGGCCGTTCACATCCGTTACCGTAACGGTGATGGTGTAGTTGGTTGCGTCGTAGGTGATACCTGCAGCGCCTTCCTTCTTTTCTTCCAGGGTGTAGGTGTAAGTGCCCTCGGAATTGTAGGTGACGGTTTCGAATGCGAAGTTGCCGTCAGCATCGTTCTTGGCGGTGGCGATCTCAGCGCCGGTTTGGGCATCCTTCAGGATAAAGGTGAAGTCGTTGGCCTTCAGCTTCCGGCCGCCGGTGAGGGTCTTGGTGCCGGTGAAGGTAACAGCAGTTTCCTTTGCCTTGTAGGAGTTCTGGAATACAATGCCTTCTACCGCGGTATAGTCATCGTTTTCTCCGGAGGAAGCCTTTTCGTAGGTGACAGCCGCCTGGAGCTGGCCAAGGCCGTTGTCGGTTACGGTAACGGTTACCCGATATACGGAGCGGTCGTAGCTGACGCCCGGGAAGTTATCGACCCACTCGTGGATCAAGTACTGATACACACCGGTGGTGTCAAAGGTCAGCGCGTCAAAGCTGAAGCCTGCGCCGTTGTCGGAAACGGTTTGTATAATGTTGCCGCCAAGGGTGGTCAGGACAAACCGGAATGCGTAATCATCCAGGTCCTTCTTGTTCTCCGGCAGGCTGGATTCGTCGGTGAAGATCTTGCCGTTGGTGGCTGCGGAATTGCCTTCCACCTGGACAGTCACAGAAGTAGCCTTATAAATGTTGGTGAACACGATGCCGCCGGGCTGGGCGAGGGTATCCTCGTCAACGGAGGCGATCTGGGCTGTCAGCTTGCCGAAGCCGTTATCTGTGACGGTGACAGTTACGGTGTACACCTTCTTGGAGTAGGTCACGCCCTTGTAGACGTATTCGCCGGTGACGGGGTCGGGGGTAATGGGATCGCCGTTTTCATCCAGCTTCTGCTCTGTGACCTCGTACTGGTATGTGCCGATTGCGGGATAGGTGATGTTGCCGAAGTCCACGTTGCCTTCTGCGTCGTTCTTGACCACGCCGTTGGCAGGACTGGGTGCTCCGGCAATGGGTTCGATCCGGAAGCTGAATTCATTCTCATTCAGGTCTCTGCCCACCAGATCCTTGTGGGCCAGCAGATGGATGGTAACAGGATCTGCCTCATAGGTGTTAATGATGGTCGCTACCGGACGACTGACACTGCTGAGGGGCTGTGTCTGCCCATCCAGCTTCGCTACAAGCTGGCCGTTGCCGCCGTCTTCCACACGAATGGTAAAGGTCTTGGCGATTGCGTCATAGGTGATGCCGTTATACTTGTTGTTCACTGCGCCATGGGGGATAAGCTCGCTGATGGAGTAGTCGTATACACCCACAGAGTCAAAGGAGAGAGGCGCAAAGGCGAAGATACCGTTGGCATCGTTGTATACCGTCTCGGTGGTGCCGTCGGGGTGGGTCAGGGTCACGTGGAAATCGTTGGCATTCAGCGGACGCTGGAAGGAACCCACGTTCAGCACCTTGTTTGCGTGGATCTTCAGATCGGTGACAGGGGAGGCGGTATAGGTGTTGTTGAATACGATTGCGTTTACAGGAACGCCGTCCTTGGAATAGGTAGCGGTTGCTTTCAGCTGTCCCAGACCATTGTCGGTTACAACGACAGTCACCAGATACTCGGAATCATCATAGGTGATGTGGGACTGGCTGCCTGCTGCTTCAACGAGCTTGAACACATAGGTGCCAACGCTGTCAAAGTAGAGTTCACATTCTTCTCCACCCTCAGTGGTCGTAAACACAACGTCTCCGCCAGGGCGCACAGCAGATGTAATATCTGAATAATTCTTCACGGTATCCAGAGAGGTTTTGATTTTGATAGTATCATTGCTGTCCGGACCGCTGACCTTGGTAAGATTGAATTTGAACTCTCCCGCCACAATGTGGGCGGTCATATCGGGATTCTGCACCCCGGGGGTCAGGTTGGTCAGGGTCTTATTGCCGCTGAGCTCCAGAGTATCGGGTGCTGCTGTATAGCTGTTTTCGAAGGAAATGCTGTTAAAGATGTTGTTCTCAGGAACTGTAGTCAACTGATTGTAGTTGGTCTCGCCATTCTCTCGCCACGCAATCTCGGTGATTGCTGCGTTGTTGCTATTGGGAGACACCGTAACACGGATCTCATAGATGGTGTCATCCACAACGAAGCCGTTGCCGCTGGTGCTTGTTTCCTTCATCACATAGTAGTAATTGGTTGCGGAGGTGGTAAAAGGATAGGTCTCAGAGGTGAAGACGATGTCACCGTTTGCGCCGTTCTTTGCGGGGAAGGCGGTGGGGTTTGCGGGAATGACAAAGTCTGCGCCGGTTTTGTACAGCACGAAATCGAACTGGCCGTCCTTTAAGGTGGCGCCGGTCAAGGTCTTCTTGGCGGCAATAGTCAGCTTGGTGGACTGGGTCACATAGCTGTTGGTAAAGCCTGCGCGTACTGCCCAAACATCGGTAACAGTGTCGTTGTCGATATCGGTGGGAGTGATGGTTACGGTCTCATCCACCTTTTCAACAGAAGAGATCTCCAGCTTGCCGTCCAGATCGGTATCTGTGACTATCACCTTAAAGTCGTGGTGGGTACGGTCATAGGTCCAGCCGGTCTTCAAATTGGCAGGAATATCCTCTGTTATGCGGAAATAGTGGCTGCCCACGGAATCAAAGGGGATGCCGGAAAGGTCGATTGCGGCAGTACCTTTGTTGTCGTTGTTGGCATCATAGTCGGGATGGCTGGGGTCGGTGGGGTGGCTGATCCGGATGGTAGCTTTGTTTTCAAGCGGTTTCCAATCGGAGATAGCGGGATCATATCTTTTCAGCAGGAAAAGGAAGTTGTAGCCATCCGGCAAATAGGCGGGACTGCCTAAATCCACGATCAGCTCTTTATTTACCTGCAAAGTGATAGCAGGATCGGTATCGTCGATCACCACATCATCGGGAGTATAGGCGTTCTGCACAGCTGCTGTTGCGACAGTGTCCTTCGCGATAGCTCCGTTAAAGCTGCCGGCAGTCACTGTGTAGCCGCTGTCGGCGGTATAGCCGTAGGGGATGTTGGTGGTGCCCTCGGTCAGCTCTTCTGTAACGGTATATGCCGTGCCCTCGGGGATGCCGGTGATCAGCGCCTGCTCTCCGTCCTTCAGGGTCAGAACGGTTCTGCCGTTTTGGTCAAGCGTGGTGAGAACGCCGTTTACATAGACCTGCTTGCCTGCCAAACCTGTCAGCTCCACGGTAATGCGGAAGCTGTGGTTGACGGCCTGAGGCTGGGTGCCCTTGTTATAGGTAACGTCCTTGGTCACCAGCAGGCTGCCGTACTGCTGAACATCGTTGGTATAGGTGATGTTGTGGAGCTGATTTTCAGCCACAGTGCCGCTGGCGGTAGCACCGTTGACAGTGCTGTTGGGGGCAACGATGCCACCCAGTGTGTAGCCCGCCCGCTCGCGTTCAGTAATTGTGTAGGTAGCGCCTACATCCAGGCCGGTGATGGTCACCTGCTCGCCTGCTTCCAGATAAAGGGTGAAGGCGTTGTTTGCCAATACCTTTTGGATGCTGACACCGTTTACGGTTTCGGTGTACAGGCCGTCAGTGTCGCCGGAGAGGGTCACGTCAAAGATGAAATCGCCGGTGGCGGTGGCATTTCCTGCCATAACCTTGCGCAGGGTGAAGCCCTGGGCGGGGGAATAGGTGATGCGGCCATTGTTGCCCAGATAAGCAAGCTCAAAATGGTGAGAAGCTCTGTTCTGGCCGTCCACGGCGATGTCCACCAGCTGATGCAGCCGGTACTTAAAGCTGCCGGTGGGGTTGTTTTCTTCTTTTAATTTGTCGTGCTCGTGGATGGTGTGGTAGTGCATGGTGCCTTCTTTAATGTAGTAGACACCGTCGTTGTCCACGGCATAGTTATTGCTGTCAGCGAGCAGCTTCTGGGAAACTGCGCCGTAGTGGATATCTACCTCGGCATCCACTGTCACACCGGTTTGAGTGGCTGCATTCTTAGATACGTAAGTTCTGTGCTGGGTGTAATAGGTCACAGAACCGTCGGTAACGGGGGCGGAGGTCAGCTTCTGATAGCTTGTTCCGTTGTTGATGTAAAGGTCAGTGTCCTCGGTGAAGTAATAATGCTCATTTTCTGCGCTGGGCTCAAAGTAAGCATAGGAGATATGGTTTTTGGCGGTATCGTAGAGGACTGCGTCACCCTTGTCGGGGTGATTATCGGGGTTGCTCCAGTCCTGATTGTCTGCGCCGTCCCAGTACCAGGCGTTGGTATACAGATAGTAATTGCCGTCGGCATCCTTTGCCTGATAGCCTTCCCGCAGGAAGTCCTGGATGTTTTCGGGGGTCAATGCGCTGTGGACACCCACTTCGTATACCAGGCGGATAGGCTCGGCTTCATTATAAGTAATGGTAGCGGGGGTCTGTTCGGTGATCTCCTCGCCGGAGGCTGCCTGCACATCAATCTGATAGGTAACGGTGGGCAGCAGGGAGGCAGGCACCCGGAAGGTGACCAGCTGGGGGGTCTTTGCTTCCAGAACAGGCTGACCGCCCACCTGGGTGATCTCCTTGGATACCATTACAGCCACATACATCATATCGGAGGCGTGGGCAGTCTGAGAATCGGTGGTAGTGCCCAGCATACCGTAGGAGGCGTTGGCATAGGCCGCACCTGCGGGGATAGCGCAGTTGGGGTCGTCGTAATCCCAGAAGCCCAGGTAGTCGCCGTTGGCATCACTGAACCAGCCAATGAGATTGCTGTATTCGCCGGTAGTGGCGTTATAGGCGATCTGTCCGGCATCGTACGCGTGCTGGATCAAATCGTGCACGGTTGCGGTTTCGGTAATGCCCAGCCGCTGCTTCAGCGCCCAGACCATATTATCACCCAGGGATGTGGGATTCTCGGCGGTGCCGAACTCCTGGTTAAGCAATGCCTGGGCCAGTCTTTGGCCGGTGAACAGAGTGTCGCCCACCAGAATGCCCTTGATGTTCTTGACCTGCATACCGGTGCCGATCTCGTCCACAAAGGTCACATAGCCGCCGGAATTGGCATCGGCGCCTTCAATGCGGGTAACATTGTAGCTTGCCTTCAGGTTGATTTCGTTGACGATTCCCTGGAAAGCGGAGCTCAGGTTACTTGCGTCGTCAGCAGGGAAGTAGCGGTCGGTATAGTTCTTGCTGGCGGCGGTGATGGTGTCGTCGTATGCAATGGTGACATTTTCGCCGGCGGCACGGAAGGACATCGTCTGATTCTGCTGATTGGCAAGGCCGAGATAGGTATTCCACCAGCCCTCGGGGTCACTGCGGGTCTGGGAGGTGTCCAGCACAGCCTCGGCAATGGATACGCCGTAGCTCTCGCTGACGCCCAGGCCCACGGTGTAGAAGTAAGCAGAGGTGTTATACTTGTCTGCGATCTTTTCTTTTACGTAAGCTGCAGTCAGCTGTGTCAAAAAGGCAAGGCCGTCGGTAACAGAGCCGGTGGAGCCGTTGCCCACATCCCGGGAGCTGACATCGTTATAGTCTTCGCTGCCGTAGGAGGGAGCGCCGTCACTCATCAGCACCAGCACGGGGGTGCGGGAGTCGGTTTCGGAGGCGCGGTCAAACATCTGATAGGCCTGCCACAGACCGCCCTGAATGAAGGTGGCGCCGGAGGCGCTGATGGAGGTGGTTACATCGTCGCCGTTGCTGTCCTGCACATAAGTGGTGTTGTAGAAGTAACCGGTGCGGGCGGTGCGAATCTCGCCGTAGGAGTCGGACATTTCAATGTAAGCATTGGTGCGGTTGCTGCCGGAGCCTTTCTGCACCGGGGTGTATCTGTCCAGCGGCAGCAGTATGCCGGTGGAGGTGGAATACACCGCCACGCCTACCCGGTTGTCGGGATTGGCGGTCAGCAGGCTGTGGATGGAATCGTTGGTGGCGTTTACCATCTCCCGGAGATCAGCGTTTTCCATACTGTTGGAAAGGTCCAGAACGAAGATGGTATCGGTGGGGGTGCTGCCCTGACCTGCGACAACACTGTTGGCGCCCAGGGCGGACAGGGCAACCAGGAAGTTGTTGTCCGCGACAGTCAGACCGGAAACGCCGGGGAGGGCGGCGGCAATGTCGCCTTTCTCCAAAACGGACTTGTCCGTCCAAACGCCGCCGGCGTGCTCGGTGGTCAGGTTATAAGGGTCAAAAGCCGTATCCTTCCACGCGTGAAGGGTATAGGGGTCGGCTACCGTCTTGTCAGACAGAATGCCGGAGGAAGAGTTGGCGGCATCTGCTTGGATCAGCAGGCCGGCCGGCAGATATGCCAGAACCATCGTCAGACATATCAACAGGCTGATAAGTTTTTTGAACAAACTGTTTTTCATAATAAGCTACCTCCTTGAGGGAATAGGGTTCGAAGTAAAATGTAGGATACTTATGCCCTGGCAGCCTGTGCGCCGCTGAGCAGTAATTCAAAATTGTGCTCATTGCTTTCTGCAACGAATTGCCGGAAATGCTCCAGGGTGGTTCTTCCCAGGGCTTGATAATCCATAGCGAGAACCTTTTCAATTTTCTGCCTGCGGATATCCTCGGGAACATTGAAGATGGTCATCATTTGATTCAGCGCGCCGCTGACCCGATCCTCCAAAGGAATCAGATTATCGGTGGTCATCAGTGTGGCATACTCAATGCCGGATACCAGCAGCTCAGCCTCCAGATACTGCTGTTCTGTCCAATCGGGGCAAAACTCGCCGTAGATATATTTGGCGCGCCGGACGTCGTTCTGGCGGATCACATTTAAGCACAAGGGGCTTAAATAGAACGCCTGGAATACATCTTTGGCGATTTCGTCCCCGTCGCTGATGGTTGCGATCACCGCCATTTCCAGACACGCCGCCAAAAGGGATGTTGTGCCTTCCTCCTGCACCATACTCTGCAGGGTCTTACTTTGGAACTTGCAGAGCAGCTCTGCAAGAACCTCCAGCAAATGCTCCTTTGTTGGGAAATAATAGGTCAGGTTACCTGTGCTGATATCCAACGCATCGCAGATCATTTTGGGTGTTGTGGCGGAGTAGCCACGTTCCAGAAACAGCATCGTCCCGGTTTGAATGATCTCGTGCCTTGTTGTATTTATACGCCGCCTGGCCACGGATTTCCACCTCCTAATCACGGTTATTTTTTAGAAGCGGAACTGGTTTTTGCACCGTTCCTAATTTGTACTAATCCTATTTTAGCACAAATCCAAAATTATGCAATATATTTTTTTCAAATTTTTGAAAAATTTTCTAATTTAAAGCTGCTGCAGCTGGGCAAATTTTCGCGGAGAGTGGCCGCGGTATTTTTTGAAGCACTTGGAAAAGTAGTAGATGGACTGAAAGCCGCAGCGCTCTGCGATCTGGCCAACGGAAAGGGAAGAGCAAACCAGCAGCTGCTCTGCCATATCCAACCGCTTTTTCAGAAGCTCAGCCTTTGGGGAGCACCCGTATCGCTCCGACCACACCCAGGAGAAATGACTCACGGAACAACCGCAGAGGCTTGCCATTTTTTCAAGGGTCCAGTCCTGCTGGGGGGATTGCATAACCTGATCGTGGATGGCGGCGATCCGCATGGTGCAGCTTTCACTGCCGCAGTTCAGCCGGGACCGGTACAGGTCTATAACCATTTCTGTTAACATGCAGTGGATCTTCTCCTCGTAGCCGGTTTCTTTCCGGGTGAGCTCTTCCGTTGCTTTTAAGATCGCATGGCGCATAAGCATGGGATTGCCGATTTTCACACTGACGCCGCAGGGAATGGGATACTGCTTTAAAAGCGTAGCTAGATCCTTTGTCACATACATCCAGTCGTTGGTAAAGCTATGCGCGTTATCAACAGGCCCGTGATACACCGCCTGCCCCGGCTCGGTCAGCAGCAGCTCGCCGGCGTTGCCCCGCAGAAGCTGCCCGTTTCGTTCATACAGAAAGGGCGTTTGGAAGCAAAACAGACCATACAGGTCAGGGCAGATGCGCTGACAAAATTCGCCCTTTTCATGGGGGAACTCTGCCCCAAGGTAAACAATCCGCATAAGGTATCCTCTCATCGTAAGAAAGTATAAATTTTTAATGGAAAAGACCATTCATAGACCTATCTTACCATGATATTATACAAATGTCATCATTTTCAGGAGGTAGTCTATGAAAAAATTATCATTAAATGGCAAATGGACCCTCAGCGGCGGAGGCTATGAGACCGAGGGCACAGTTCCCGGCTCGGTGTACTCCTTTTTGCTGGATGCGGCGCTGATTCCCGAACCGTCCTACAGAGATAATGAGCTGAAAGCCCTTGCCTTGATGGACAACGAATTTACCTTCACCAGAACCTTTTCCTACCGCCCGGAAAGCAAGGTGCTTCTGCACTGCGACGGGCTGGATACCCTTTGCGACATCTACATAAACGGCAAGCACATCGGCTACACAGACAACATGCACCGGGTCTGGGAGTTTGACATCACCGACGCATTGGTAGACGGAGAAAATGAAATCCGGCTGGTCTTTCATCCGGTTGACCCATATATTAAGGAAAAGCAGGAAAAAGAGGCGCTTCCCGGTCCCGTGGATTGTATGTCAGGCTTTCCGCACATCCGCAAAGCGCACTGCATGATGGGATGGGACTGGGGTCCCCGGCTTCCCGATGCAGGCATTTGGAGAGATATTTATCTTTTGGAGCAAAACAGCGCCCGGATCTGCGATGTGCATATTGTGCAGCGCCACGAAAACGGAAATGTGTTCATCACTCCTTATGTGACAACAGACCGCCCCTGCGATCTGCGTGTGACCTTGGCAGATCCGGCAGGCAACGCTTGCCAAATTGCGGCCAACCGGGAAACGCAGATTGCGGATCCTCAGCTGTGGTGGCCCAACACCTTGGGCGAACAGCCCCTTTATGAGGTGCGGACAGAGATCTTGGAAAACGGGGAAGTGACAGATGCGTGCTGCAAGCGGATCGGCCTGCGCACCCTGGAAATCATCCGCAAGCGGGATAAATGGGGAGAAAGCTTCTATCATCAGGTAAACGGCGTGCCGTTTTTTGCCATGGGCGCAGACTATATCCCCGAGGATAATGTTTTGTCCAGAGTGACGCCGGAGCGCAGCGAAAGGCTTCTGCGGGCCTGCGTGGATGCCCACTTCAACACCATACGCATTTGGGGTGGCGGATATTATCCCAACGATTTCTTCTTTGATCTTTGCGATGAGCTTGGCATCGTTGTGTTTATGGATATGATGTTCGCCTGCTGCCTTGTCAGTGACGATCCCGCCTTTATGGAGAACGTCACCGAGGAATTCAGCCAGAATCTGAAACGGATGCGCCACCACGCCTGTATCGGCATCATTTCCGGCAACAACGAGGTGGAGCAGATTTTCGGTCATGAGCTGTATGCGGCGCATCACCCGGCTTACCTGAAGCTGTTTGAGGATATCCTGCCGGAGCTGATCCAAACCCATTGCCCCTATATTCCCTATATTTCCTCCAGCCCCACCACCTGTGGCCACTTTATTGCGCCCAACAACGAAAACTACGGCGATTGTCACTACTGGGAGGTGTGGCACGGAAACAAGCCCTTCACCGAGTATCGCAAGAAGTTTTTCCGGTATCTCAGCGAGTTTGGCTTCCAATCCTTCCCCGGTGAGAAGACGGTAAACAGCTTTACCCTGCCGGAGGACAGAAATATTTTCAGCCGCATAATGGAAATGCACCAGCGCAACGGAAATGCCAACGGCAAAATTATGAACTACCTTTCTAGCACCTTCCGTTACCCCACGGACTTTGCAACACTTCTGTATACCTCTCAGCTGTTGCAGGCAGAATCCATTAAATACGGCGTGGAGCATTTCAGACGGAATCGGGGCAGATGTATGGGTACGCTTTACTGGCAGCTAAACGATATCTGGCCGGGGGCATCCTGGGCAAGCATCGATTACTATGGCCGCTATAAAGCCCTGCACTATTATGCCAAGCGGTTCTTCAACCCTGTTATGATCTCCTGCCGGGAGACAGGGGAGCGTGATACCCGCAGTATTGTGAATATGGAGCGCAATGTGGATTATCAGACCAAGGCCCAGCTATCCGTGCATAACGACACCTTGGGGTCGCTGGTTGCCACCGCAGCCTGGGAGCTGAGAGATGTCTGCGGCAATATTTTGCAGCGGGGAGAAACCCCGGTCACCGTAGCGCCTATGTCGGTTTTGACATTGCCGGAAATGGACTTCTGCAAATGCGACGTGAACACCACCTACCTGTCCTACCGCCTTGTTCATGGGCAGGAAACCCTGAGCCAGGGAACGGTACTGTTCACTGCACCCAAGTATTTTGCCTTTGAAGCGCCGAATCTGCGTTGTGAGGTAAAGGGTAACGAGATCACCGTATATGCCGATAAGTATGCTAAATCTGTGGAGATCGATTCTCCCGACTCGGATTTCGTGCTGAGCGACAATTACTTTGATATGAACGCAGGAACGAAAACGGTCCGGATTTTGGAGGGAACACCCAAAACCATTACCCTGCGGTCGGTTTATGACATTCGGTAATAAAAAAACGCAGGCTGGCATTTGCCAGCCTGCGTTTTGTTTGTTAATCCTCTTTTGCGCCGTTGATTGCGTTAAGTCCGTAGCCTTTTAAAATGGCAACGGCTTTGTCTATGTCATCAAGGGTCGTAGTGGTATCCGGAAGGGTGTTTTCCATACCCAAAGCGCTATACTTTGAACCGGCAAAATTGTGATATTGCAGGACCTTTATTTTGCCTGTAAAGTTCAACCGGCGCAAAAAAGCGCCAATGGGGTCTGCTTCCCGGTGATTCCAGCCTACCACCAACGGGTAGCGGATCTCCACATCGCATCCTTGGTCAATGAGGAACTTGAGATTATCTAAAATGACCCCGTTATCCTGGCCGGCGCAGGCTTTGTGAACAGCGGAATTTACTGCTTTCATATCATAAAGAAACTTTTGGGTATAGGGAATGATTTGCTCCAAAGCCGCCCGTTTCACATAACCGCAGGTGTCGATGTAAACGCCAACTCCCATTTTTTTCAGCTCTTTAGCCAGCGCTACCGCAAAGTCCGCCTGCATCAGACATTCGCCGCCGGAAAAGGTGACCCCGCCGCCGCTGTTATCGAAATAGGGTTTGTCCCGGCAGAGGATTTGGGCAAGGGTTGGGGCATCGTAGTCCGTTCCGTACAGAACCTGTGCGCCGGCAGGGCAGGAAGCTGCCGTTTTTTCATCGGTGTTACCGCCGCAGCTTCCGCAGCCCATACACTTGTTTTGAAAGAGCGCAACCTGCTTTTGAAAGGAAATGCCCTCGGGGTTATGGCACCAGATGCATTTCAGCGGACAGCCTTTGAAAAATACCGTTGTGCGGATGCCGTCGCCGTCGTGCATTTCCATTCGTTTGATACCGAATATTGTTCCTGTCATTTTACAGACCTCGCTATAAACTCATCCTTTTCTTTGTCGCTGAGGGAGGAGAAAAGCACATTCCATCCGCAAAGCCGCACCTGCAGAGTGGGGTAGTCCTGGGGTCGTTCCTTTGCTCTTTTCAGGATATCCGTGTCAAGGACGTTGAAATGGACGCTAAAGCCGCCCAGATCAAAATAGGTTTTCAGCATAGCGCACAGGACGCGGTTTCCGGCGCTTCCCCTTACGGCAGAGGCGTGCAGGTCGATATCTGCATTGGTTCCGTTGGGTGTGTTGGTTGTATCAATTGCGCAAACGGATGTAAGGTGGGCCGTAGCCCCTTCCCGATCAGCACCGAAGGTGGCGCCGGCATTTTGGGAAAGGGTCTCTCCAAGATGCCGCCCGTCTGCCGATGCGGCGCATTTTTCACCAAAGGACCAGCGCCAGTCGATGGAAAATAGCCCCAAGCGCCATTGTCCGCCCTTTACATTGGGCTTTCCGGCAATGAAGGCGGTCAGATCCTCGGTAATGGTCTTTGCCAGAGAATCTGCCTCCCGGTCGCCGATGCCATATTTGGGGAGTTTGTTTTTTGCATAGATCCGCAGGGCTTCCTGATCCTTCCAGTCGGCTTTCAGAATGTCAACAAGCTGAGCAAGGGTCAGCCGTTTTTCCTCGAAAACCAGCTTTTTGATGGCGATCAGAGAGTCGGTCGCTGTGGCAAGTCCCAGCGCGTTGATAGAGGAGTTGTTGTATTTTGCTCCGTAATCGCAGTAAAGGTCAGTGCCGTTTTCTATATTATAATCGTAGGTGGATGACAGAATCGGCGCGCAGTGCAGCTGCTTATACCGGGACTCGAAGAGATCGGTGACCTCCATAGACTTCTTGCATAAATGGGAAAGCTGCCTCCTGAACTCGGCATAGAGGGCCTCAAAGGAATTGAATTTGGAATCTGTTGCCAAGCCCACCGGATCGCCAGTCAACATATCCCTGCCGCCATTCAGGGCGAGCTCCAAAGCCTTGGGAATGGAAACCCGTCCGCCGGTGGTGCAGGGGAGCTCCCCGTCGCTGGCTGCTTCGTAGCAGCCCTCTACGTGGTAATTTGCTGCGTCTGCAGGCGCAGCGCCCATCTTCTCCAGGGATTTTATTATCGTTTCATTTCCCATAAAAACGATACTGTTTTTTCCCTTCTGCACACAGGCAAAGGCTTTGGATATGATGCTTTCCGGGGTGTTTACCCCACACAGAAGATGGAACTTTGTGTTGGTAAGGTTGGATGCGCTATATACGTCCAGAATTTCATCGGTCAAATCAACAACCGAAATATTGCGGCAAACATCATAGCAAGAAAGGGTGAAGGGCATATTTGCCGGCGCCTCCAGCCGGTCTGCTTCGGCAAAATAATCCGCCATAAGCTGCATAGCGTTCGCTTTAGACTCTTTCTTGCGGAAATCATACCAAAGGGTATCGATCCGCCCCATACTTCGCAGATAAGTTACCTCAAACATATGCTGAAAAACATAGTAGGCGATGCTGGTCTGCATTACTTCGAAAAGGGTTTCCGGCGCCCGCCGGGTCATAACCAGAATACCCTCTGCCATTTCTTCCTTTCCCTGTTCCCGTGCTGCCTGCACAGCCCGCAGGAGGAAACGGTCAATGGCATCGTAAACCTTTAATACCTGGGTATAAAACCGCTGCTGCTTGGGCGTATTGTCCGCCTTTAAGGCATACGCTGCAACACGTTGTTTCAAGCCGCAAAAGCCGAGAGAAAACACGTTCTCCCATTTGGGTGTGGTGTGGCTGATGTCAAGGCATCCGGTATAGGCGAGGGTTTCGTCGCCCCGCTGGTGTTCTTCGGTGGCAAAGGTGCTTCTTACAAAGCGGCTTCTTCCCCACCAAAGTCTGCCAAGAACGCCTGCGCAGTTTACACTTACAAAGAAACGGTTTTCTTCGGGCACGGTGATCCGGCAGTTGTCAAGCAGATACGCGATCAGCGTGCAGCCTGTTTCCAGCACATCGATCTCTTCGTTGATAGGGATATGCTTTGCAACAACGGCTTCCAGTTGTTCTCTCGATAAACCCATAAGACATTTCTCCTTTTAGATTCGCTTCCTGCGATCGTTAATTTCAGTATATGTCACGCAGGCTGCCGTTGTAAATTTTAAAAAACGCTATTTTGCACTTTTCGAAACAAAACATTGGAATTCCATTTACTTTTTCAAATACTATTTGTATAATAACGATACAGAGGTGAATGACTATGGAGAAAACCGACATTGCCCATACCGGACTGGCGATCAAAAAGATACAGAATGTGCTGCCGTCAAGGCTCACAAATAAAAAAAGCATCCGGGTATTCGGAAGACACAGCGATGCGTTTGTGTATGTTTTGGAGGGAAACTGCCAATATACGTTTCCCGAGGACGGCTATGCCGTAACTGCCCACGAAGGAGAGATCCTCTATCTTGCTATGGATGCGGTATACCGAATGGACATCCAGACACCCCTATACAGGGGCATTTACTGCGATTTTGAGTTTGCGGATGCGGCACCCCGAAGAAGCCAGGTCTATTGTCCGGTAAATCCGTCAGACACGGAGAATCTGTTCCTGGCCCTTAAAAAGCATTACGGCAAGGGAACCAGCGCATTTCAAAAATCCATGTGCGATCTATATCATATTTACGCCCAGGTAGCTGCTGCTGCAGCCACAGAATACATTGCGCCTACAGCGGCAGAGCTCATCAAGGATGCCAAGGGATATGTGGATGCCCACTATGGCGAAAGCGACCTTTCCGTGGCGACCCTTGCCTCCCGCGCCGGAATCAGCGAGGTCTATTTCAGAAAGCTGTTCCGGGTGCATTACGGCATTACACCCATTGCGTATATCAAATCCGTGAGGATGAAAAAGGCAAAGGAATTTTTGAAATATCCCTTTTTCAGCATAGAGGAATGCGCCGCGCAAAGCGGCTTTGCATCCGTGCAGTATTTTGGCCGTGAATTCAAAAAGGCCACCGGCATGACACCTCTGCAGTACAGAAACAACCACACAGGATAACAAATCCCCCGCCCAGTCGTTATCGACTCGGCGGGGGTTTTATTGGTTAAAGAATACCACCAGCTGTGCAGGTGGTTCCAAAAAGCTTTAGCTATGCATAGTCCCGCCGCAGCGGAAAGCCTCCCTCTGATGAGGGAGGTGGCAAAAATCTATTTGATTTTTGACGGAGGGAGAGAAA
>JAFQCX010000010.1 GCA_017416245.1 Oscillospiraceae bacterium
TAGCTCTATGAAGCCAAAATAATTGATCGCAATTCCCACCCATACCGGGCGTGCCTTGCGATCAATGGATTCTCCCACGGGCTAAAAATTGCTCATCCGCAATTTTTACACCAGTGTGCCCACTGGTGTCGCCCTTTCGAATCCCTCATCTCTGCAAAAGAAAATAGCGAACACCATTTGGTGTTCGCTATTTTCTGGCAGAGGATGAGGGATTCGAACCCCCGCAAACGGAGTCAGAGTCCGGTGTGCTACCGTTACACTAATCCTCTATCACACGGACGAAACTTATTATACGCAAAATACAGAAAAAGTCAAGCATTATTTTCCATTTTAGCGTATTTTTCTGTTTTGTCCGTAAGTAGTATTTCCTGTTGAAAACATTTTATTCCCGGGGGATTGCCACGCCTGCTACGCAGGCTCGCAATGACGGTGAGCGGTGTAGGTTTGCCGGAGGATTACCACGGGTGCTACGCACCCTCGCAATGACAGTCAGGATTCTTCCCACGGGAAGGGTTTGTTCTTTAAAACCTGCTTTTTAATATAGGAAAAGGTTCTTTTTTCACCCTTGTCACGGAGCATTTCCAGCAGGTAATCCAGCTCCTTCTGGGTGTTGGGGTGCATACGGGTGCGCTCCATACTTTTACGGAAGTAAGTGAGCGCCGCCCCGTCGGTATAATTCTTGCCCTGATAGGTCATACAGGCGGCGCGTCTGTCCATTACCATCTCAATCAGATATTTACGGGGCATATGGAGGGATTCGTAATTGCGGGTCTCCCGGCTGATATCCGTCCAGTATTCATAGTGATGACGGTTGCGGCCCTTATGGTGCATCCACGCCTCGCTGTAGCCCTTTTCTTCTCGCTCGGCAGTGTTGGGGCTGCGGGTGCCCTGGTAAAATTTTGCGCCGTTTAGAAATTCTGTGGGGGAATATTTGGACAGGTCGTGGGTCAGACCCTGCCAATAAAGTCCCACCTTAAAACAACCTGCCATTACCAAAAAACGATGCTTGGTGATGGTCTTAAAATGTTGCCAAATTTTCACGCTATGACTCTCACTTTCAAACGAAGGGGATTGCCACGCCTGCTACGCAGGCTCGCAATGACCGTTTTTAGGCTTATCTTGCCAGGAAGCCGACCTTTTTATAGACCTTGCGGAGGGTCTTTTCGGCTTCATAAGAGGCGCGCTCTGCGCCGTTGCGGTAGACGCTCTCCAAGTACGCCTTATCCTTCAGTAGTCTGGTTGCCTCCTCGCGAATGGGACGGAGGGTCTCGATGACCGCCTCCCCTACCTTGGGCTTAAATGCGCCATAGCCCTGGCCTGCAAACTCGGTTTCGACCTCGGCATAGGTCTTGCCGGTGACGGCAGAATAAATGCTCATCAAATTGGCAACGCCGGGCTTTTCATCGGGTGCAAAGCGGACACAGTTTTCTGTGTCGGAGTCGGTAATAGCACGCTTGAACTTCCGCTGGATGTCCTCGGGGCGCTCCATCAGGAACACGCAGCCCTCGGGCATAGACTTGCTCATTTTGCTGTCAGGGGCGTTCAGGCTCATAACACGGGCGCCGGTTTCGGGGATATAGGGCTCGGGAACCTTGAACACATCGCCGTAGATGCTGTTAAACCGCTGGGCAACGTCACGGGTCAGCTCGCAGTGCTGCTTCTGATCGTGGCCAACAGGTACCAGATCCGGCTGATATAGCAAAATATCCGCTGCCATCAATGCAGGATAGGTAAACAGACCGCCGTTGATATTCTCCGCATTCTTGGCGGACTTATCCTTAAACTGGGTCATACGGCTCAGCTCGCCGAACATAGTATAGCAGTTCAGCACCCAGCCCAGCTCTGCGTGCTGGTGGACGTGGCTCTGAACAAAAAGGGTATTCTTTTCCGGGTCTAAGCCGCAGGCAATGTACTGAGCCAGCTGCTCCAAAGTGCGGCGACGAAGATCCGCAGGGGTCTGCCGGACAGTGATGGTGTGCATATCCGCCATAAAGTAGAAGCACTCGTACTGCTCTGCGCGGCTGCTCCAATTCTTAATGGCACCTAAGTAGTTGCCCAAGTGCAGATCGCCGCTGGGCTGGATGCCGGATAACATTCTTTTCTTTGCTACTTCTTCCATTGTATTTCCCTCGTTTTCATAAGTTCCTTGTATTTTACCATATTGTCTGCAAAAAGGCAATGAGAAATTGACTTTATTCCCGCATTCGTGCTATAATGATGAAAACGTTTTTCACAGGAGCGCCCTTTATGCAAATCGATAAGAATTATATCGTGAACATCTATCGGGAATTGCACCAAGTTCCCGAAATTGGCTTTGACCTGCCCAAGTCCACCGCAATTATTTGCAGGGAATTGGATGCCATTGGTATTCCTTATACGCAGGAGATTGGAGAATCCTGCATTATTGCCACACTGAACGAGGGTGTAGGCAATAAGACTATCGCCATTCGCGCCGATTTCGACGCGCTGCCCATCCAGGAGGAAACAGGACTATCCTACGCCTCTCAGCACCCCGGCAAAATGCACGCCTGCGGTCACGATGCCCACGCAGCTATGCTACTGGGCACTATCAAGGCATTGAAGGCAAAGGAAAAGGAAATCAAATGCTGTGTGAAGTTTATCTTCCAGTCTGCCGAGGAGATTTTGGGCGGTGCAAAATCCATTTGCGATACCGGCTTTATGGAGCAGGTGGATGAGATCATCGCCTGTCACATTAACGCAGAAAAGCTGTGCAACCAATTCCTCATCAACCGCACCTGCAACAGCGCCTGCAGCCGTGGTTTTAAGCTGCATCTGTACGGCAAGTCCTCCCACGCGGCAAAGCCACACGGCGGTGTGGATGCCATTGCAATGGCCGTGCGGGTTTACACCGATATTCAGTTTATGCGCGCCAGAGAGATTAATCCCATTGAAAAGGTTGTGATTGGCGTCGGCGCGATCCACGGCGGTACTGTCAACAATATCGTCTGCGACCACGTGGAAATGAATGTTACCGTCCGCACCCAAAGCACTAAGCTGGATGAGCATATCTACAAGCGCATTACCCAAATCGCCGAGTCTGTTGCCACAGATATGGGCGGCAGCGCAAAGCTGGAAACCTACAAATATGTGCCTGCGCTGATCAATGATTTGCAAATTGCTGACAAATTGGAAGCGGCTGCAATCAAGGTTCTTGGCCCCGAAAATATCTTCCCCAGAAAGGAAGCTCTTGGCGGTGAGGACTTTGCCTACTATATGCAGCATAAACCCGGCGCTATGTTCAATGTGGGCATTTTGGAAGAGAGTATGCCCTATGTTCCTGCCCACAACGGCAAGCTTGTCATTAGCGAAAACGCACTGGAGGCTGCACCCAAAATTTTTGTACAATACATTTTAGATCAAATGGAGAAATAACTATGGATTATCAAGCTTTAGCAGATTTGCTGTTTCCCAACGTAACCGACACGCCGGAAAGCTTAGAGGAGAGATTCCCCTCCCGGAATGCTCCCGAGGGCGCGGTCATCACCCGTATGGCCCCCTCCCCCACCGGCTTTGTCCATTTGGGCAATCTGGTGCAGGGATTGATCTCTGAGAGAATGGCTCATCAGAGCGGTGGTGTACTGTTTTTGCGTGTAGAGGACACCGATGCCAAGCGGGAAGTTCCCGGCGCGGTGGAGGTGCTGATCGACACGCTGAAGCACTACGGCATCTGTTTTGACGAAGGCGCTACCCACGACGGCGACTTTGGTAGCTACGGCCCTTACCGTCAGCGGCAGAGAGCTGCTATTTATCACGTGTTTGCAAAAAAGCTGGTTGCCGAGGGACAGGCATACCCCTGTTTCTGCACCGAGAAAGAGCTGACTGCTATGCGGGAAAAGCAGGAAGCCGCCAAGGAGAATTTCGGCTACTACGGCAAGTATGCCATTTGGCGTGACCGTTCCATTGAGGATATTCAGGCTGAAATTTCTGCAGGCAAGCCCTGGGTGCTCCGTTTCCGCAGCACCGGCTCTATTGAGAATCAGTTTAAGTTTGACGATGTGGTCAAGGGCAAGCTGACCATCACTGAAAATGACATTGACCACGTGCTTTTGAAGTCCGACGGCATTCCCACCTATCACTTCGCCCACGCGGTGGACGACCACTTAATGCACACCACCCACGTGGTTCGCGGTGATGAGTGGATGGCGACCCTTCCCTTCCACATTCAGCTGTTTAAGGCGCTGGGCTTCAAGCTGCCCAAGTACGTTCACATCGGACCGCTGATGAAAATGGACGGTGACTCCAAGAGAAAGTTCTCCAAGCGGAAAGACCCGGAAAGCGCATTGACCTATTACAAGGCTGAGGGTTACCCTGTCGCTTCCGTCCGTGAGTATCTGCTGACTTTGCTGAACTCCAATTTTGAAGATTGGCGCAGAGCAAATCCCGATGCTGATGTGGATGAATTTAAATTCACCCCCAAGAAGTTGAATCCTGCCGGTAGTTTGTTTGACATCGCCAAGCTGATTGACGTTTCTAAGAATGTCATTTCCCGCATGGATGCAGACACAGTTTATAATCTGCTGACTGAGTGGGCAAAGGAATTCGATAGCGACTTTGCTGAAAAGCTCTCCGCTGACCCTGCTTATGCCAAGGCGATTCTCTCCATTGGCCGCGGTGGCAAAAAGCCCAGAAAGGACATTGCCGTTTGGAAAGAGGCAAAGGCTTATATGGGCTTCTTCTATGACGAATATCTGGAAAAGCCGGTATTTGACCAGAAGTTCGGCGCCGATACCGTAAAGACCGCCCTTGCCAAGTTCTTAGAAAAGTTTGACATCAGCGACGATTCCGGCGTGTGGTTTGACAAGGTCAAGGCCATTACCGAGGAAATGGGCTTGACCACCGATATGAAGGCCTACAAGGCTGACCCCGATGCCTTCCCCGGCACGGTGGCTGATGTGTCCACTTTCATTCGGCAAGCAGTTACCGGCAAGACAAACTCCCCCGACCTGTATACGGTTATGCAGATTTTGGGCTACGACCGCACCGTCGCCAGAATCAAGACCGTTATGGAAGCTCTGTGAGGCATTCAATGAAGTACAAAGCGATTTTATTTGATATGGACGGCGTGCTGATCGAATCGGAATTTCTGATGCGCCACTCTGCCATTCAAGCGTTGGCAGACTACGGCATCACCGCAAAGCACGAGGACTTTTTGCCCTTCACCGGCATGGGTGAGGATAAATTCGTAGGCGGCGTGGCCGAAAAATACGGACGCAAATATGAATTTGCTATGAAAGAGCTATCCTATGACTACTACGGTCAGCAGGTAAAGGATATGACCGAAGTGCCGGAGGGCATCAAGGAAATGCTCACGACCCTCCACGAAAAAGGGCTCATCCTTGCGGTATGCTCTGCCGCTGACTTAAGAAAGGTCAGATATAACATTCAGGCTATCGGTGTGGACGAAAGCATTTTCACCGCTTTGGTCACCGGCTCTGATGTTACGCGGAAAAAGCCGTTCCCGGATATTTATCTGGAGGGCGCCCGCCGTGTTGGCATCGAGCCCAAGGACTGTTTGGTGGTAGAGGATGCTATCAGCGGTATTCAGGCCGCCCACGCAGCCGGTATGGATGCTGCCGCCGTGCCCACCACCTTCTCCAAGGAGGCGCTGCAGCAGGAAAGCCCTGAATATATGCTGGATCACATCAAAGAATTGACGGATTTATTTAAGTAAACAAAAAGCGTGCAACGACAGTTGCACGCCTTTTGCTATGCAGGAGCATCGCTCCCAGGTGGTTTTTTCTCGAGAATTTTTTTGTAAAACCCAACCTTTCCTTCTTTTTTTGCGTCTTATAAGTGAACGCCCCGAAAGACCTTTGGGAAAGATACACAAGAGAGGACTCAAAATGACACATTATGTAAACCATTCAGACGATATTCTGGTAGAGCTGTCTCTGCTGGGAGACCAGGCTGCCTTTGAAGAGCTGGTGATGCGGCACGAGCGCGCCGTGCTGGGCACCGCCTTAAAGGTCACAGAAAATCATTATTCCGCGCAGGACGCATCCCAGGATGCCTTTGTTTCCGCGTGGATCAATTTGGATCAGCTGAAAAGTCGGGAGAAATTCGGCCCGTGGGTGTGCAGCATCGCCAAAAACAAGGCGCGGACGCTGATTGCCCACTATCGCAGCGCCATACCCGATATCAGCCTGGATCTGCTGAAAAACGTGTCCTCTCAAGACGAAAACGACACCCTTTGGGAAATGCTCGGCCTGTCCCGGGACGATTCCGCTGAAATGCTCCGCGCTGCAGTGGATGCCCTCAGTGAGAAGATCCGGCAGGCTGTAAAGCTCCATTATTTTGAAGGTCTTTCCATTGGCGAAATCGCCGAAACCCTTTCCCTGCCGGCAGGGACGGTAAAATGGCGGCTGAGCGAAGGGCGTAAGCAACTGAGAAAGGAATACGGCCTTATGGAACATACATACGATGATAACGAGCGTATCCTCACCCGTGTTATGCGGCAGGTGGAGCAGCTGAAGCTGTGGCGGCTCAAGGAGGACAAGACCGGCTTTGAAAAAGAGTACCGGCAGGTACTCCAAGCCGTAGAAGAACTGGAGGAATCCAAGGAAAAGCAGCACGCCCTGGCGGACACTCTGATGACCGGCTACTGGTGGCTGCCCGGCGAAAAAAATGATGCGATCCTTGCCAAAATGAAGGAAGCCGCTTTGCTGGGACACAACGAACAGGTTATGGAGACTGTCATAGGCGCAGAACAGGAGAAATACAACGGCGCTGAACTCCTTGCTTTTATGAAGGACACCCAAATTCCTTGGTTGAAAGAAAACGGCTTTGTAAAAGTAATGGGCAGTACCTATTTCTGGTACGGTTACTATTCCAAGCGAGAGGGTCGCTACGAAGACTGCATCAGCGCTTACCAAAAGGTTTTGGAGCTGCTAAAGCAGGAGGATGTGTACTATGCCAACGCCTTAGCGGCGCTGGAGGTTGAGGAAAAACCTCACCGGCTTGGCCTATCTGAACGCCAATATCATCTAAATGCCACAGGAGAGGTATATAAGTACATTGACGGCAAGCTGTACTTTTGGACACAACCCGGCTATAGCGGGGGTGAATATTTTAATTTAAATGGCGCAGTGTTTTATAACTGTTCAAGGGTAAATAACTTGATTTATGACACAACGATGACGGTGGGCGATGTGGTAAGCGACAGTAAGGATAATACCCTCACCTATCGGGAAAACGGCATCACCGTGGAAACCCCCGCCGGAAGCTTTAAAAACTGTTCTGTTTATGTTTTTGAGGGCAACTATTACGGTCTTACCTATTGCGAAACTGCGTTTTGTCCTAATGTGGGCATCGTACAGCAAACCGTAACCTGGGGCGCTACCAACACCTGGAAGTTGGCAAGCTACACCATATTGGGCGGCTCAGGACTTTTGCCCTTTGCTGCAGGGAACACCTGGCATTATACTACATCCCCTACAGGTGTGAAATGCGAAATAAACAACACCTTTACAGTCACCGCAGCCACGGAAGACAGCGTAACGGTAAGCGCCGGCAAATTCATTCAGCTGCTTTCCTATGACGAAAATTCCTGGGAGGGCAATATGCTGCAGGTGCGGCGGGAATACGGCGTAGAGGAAAAGGGCGCATGGAGACTGATCGATGTGAGCCAGCCCCTTGCCAGAGTGGCAGAGCTTGCCACAACCAAGCGAGAAAAGGTACACACCGCCATCGCCACTAACGTAATGGAGCGGATCTTCGCTACCGACCCATCCACTAACCCCAATTATACAGAAAAGGGTCTGTGGAATTTTTTCCAGATTCATCCTGTGGTCGCAACAGACGGCAAGATTCGGTTGGAGGATGACCGCACCTATGATTTCGAGTGGAAGGACACACCCATAAAAGGAAACGAAGCCTGGAAGATCTTGTATAATTTCCTCTATGACATTCTCTGCGACGCGGCAGGGTGTGTATGGGATGATGCCTGGGTGCCCGGGTATCATATTGACAGGAAGATCGAACAGTGGGGCGATTCCCTGCACCTGATTCTTGATGTGCTGGAAGACGAGTGTGTCCGCACAAACGCCGGGGAATTTACAGATTGCCGGCATATCACCCTTACCCTCACCGGCAAAGGCCGCGGCCTCGGCTATCGGGGCGGCAAGATGGACTACTGGTTTGCACCCAGTGTCGGCATTGTAAAATTCTCCCGTCCCTACGGCAAGGACAATGCGTTGGATTGCATTTGGGAGCTGACCCGGTATGAGGGTACAGGCGAGGGATACTTCCCCATCGATGACGGGTTGTTCCGCCGATATGAGCCCACGGTTTTGGGTGATGGCTTTCACGCCTGGGTGGAATACACCTTCGACCAGGACGAAAGCGGTACAGTCTTGTTCCGCAATGCCCTGGGTACGCAGGACCGCGCCAATTACGAAGCTGAAAAGGCAAAACAGGAAAATAAATAGTACAAAAAGCGTGCAACGAAAGTTGCACGCTTTTTACACCTCATCCGTCACGGCTTGCGCCGTGCCACCTTCTCCTCAAGGAGAAGGCTTTTTTAGTTCTTTAAGCTCTGCAGGGGGGCGGGGATGCGGCCGCCGCGGGCAATGAAATCTGCCGCGGATTCGCCATGTACGGGCATAACAGGAGCGCTGCCCAGCAGGCCACCCATTTCCACCCGGTCGCCTACGGTCTTGCCGGGGGCGGGGATGATACGAACGGCGGTGGTCTTGGAGTTGACCATACCAATTGCCGCCTCGTCCGCAATGATAGCGGAGATGGTTGCCGCGCTGGTATCACCGGGAACGGCGATCATATCCAAACCAACGGAGCAAACGCAGGTCATAGCCTCCAGCTTGTCCAGTGTCAGGACACCGGATTCGGCTGCGGCGATCATACCCTCGTCCTCGGACACGGGGATAAAGGCGCCGGACAGGCCGCCAACGTGATTACTTGCCATCACGCCGCCCTTTTTCACAGCGTCGTTCAGCAGCGCCAGGGCTGCGGTAGTGCCGTGTGTGCCACAGACCTCCAGGCCCATTTCTTCCAAGATACGGGCAACGGAATCACCCACTGCGGGAGTAGGCGCAAGGCTCAGGTCTACGATGCCGAAGGGCACATCCAGCCGTTTGCCGGCCTCCACGCCCACCATTTGACCCATACGGGTGATGCGGAAGGCGGTCTTCTTAATGGTTTCTGCCACCACATCAAAGGGCTGACCCTTGACGCTTTGCAGCGCGTGGTACACAACGCCGGGGCCGGAAACGCCCACATTCAGCTCCACCTCCGGCTCGCCCACACCGTGGAAGGCGCCTGCCATAAAGGGGTTATCCTCCACAGCGTTGGCAAAAACTACCAACTTTGCACAGCCCAAACCGTCGTTATCTGCGGTCAGTTCTGCGGTTTTCTTAATAATATTGCCCATTTTGGCAACGGCATCCATATTGATGCCCGCCTTGGTAGAGCCCACATTCACGCTGGAGCAGACCAAGTTTGTTGCTTTCATAGCCTCGGGGATAGAATCCATCAGAATCCAATCGCCCTTGGTACAGCCCTTCTGCACCAAGGCAGAAAAGCCGCCGATGAAGTTGACACCACACTCCTGCGCCGCCTTGTCCATAGCGATGGCCAGAGGCACATAGGAATCCGTATTGCAGGAATTGCCCACGATTGCAATGGGGGTGACGGAAATTCGCTTATTCACAATGGGAATACCGAATTCCCACTCGATCTCCTCGCCTACTTTTACCAGGTTTTCTGCCTTGCGGGTGATTTTATCGTAAATGCGGCGGGCGCACTCGTTCACATCCTCATGGGCGCAATCCAAAAGAGAGATACCCATCGTGATGGTGCGGATGTCCAAATGCCGCTTGTCGATCATATCCTGGGTGGCTAAAATATCCTTAAAACTCAGCATATCTTACCCTCACACTCTATGCATTGCCTTAAAAATTTCTGCGCGCTGCAATCTAATGGACAGACCCATTTCCTTGCCCTTCTCATCGAATTTTTGCGCAAGCTCAGCTACGGGACAGGTGGCATTGGACACGTCCACCACCATCATCATTGTAAAATAGCCCTGCATAACCGTTTGGCTGATGTCCAGCACATTTACATTGTAGGCCGCCAGATCTGTACATACTGTTGCTATGATACCTACACGGTCTTCACCAATTACTGTTACAATTGCTTTCATAATTACACCTCATAGTCAGCGCACACGCGGGTGTCCAGAAAATCCCAGAAATGCTCCTTGGCTGCCTGGTGGGCAGGGTGGCCGGCATAGCTTTCCAAAGCCTCACGGCTTTCGAACTCGGAATACAGAGCGCAATCCATACCGTTATAGGCTCTGCGGATCTCCATATGGGTAAGGCCGGGAATTACGCCTACCAGGGGCTCTAGCTGCTCCTTGATAATGGCAACTGCCTGGTCCTTGTCAACGCCTTCTTTTAATGTGTACAGAACAATATGTTTTACCATAATTCTCTCCTCGTATTATGTTGGGATTGCCACGGGCGGCAAGCCGCCCTCGCAATGACGTTAGGGGGTATGATTATACCGGGACCGGTGAACCGGTCCCGGTATGTAATGTCAATTAAGCCTCTTCGGTAACCTCAGCAGTCTCTTCAACTGCTTCCTCAGCAGCCTCTTCAGCTACTTCCTCAGCAGCCTCTTCGGCTTCCTCTGCTACCGGCTCCAGCAGAGCGCGGATGGACAGGGAGATGCGCTTATTCTCAGCATCCACATCGGTGATCTTTACCTGAACCTCCTGACCCTCGGACAGAACATCCTCAGGCTTGCCGATGCGACGGTCAGCGATCTGGGAAATGTGGATCAAGCCGTCAACACCGGGGATGATCTCTGCAAATGCGCCGAAGGTCATCAGCTTGACGATCTTAGCATCCACAACATCGCCAACATTGTATGCGGTCATGAACTTGTTCCAGGGATTCATTTCTGCGGTCTTGTAGCCCAGAGAGATCTTGTGCTTCTCAGCATCCAGAGCGATGACATAAACATCGATCTCGTCGCCTACGGAAACAACCTCAGCAGGGTTCTTGATGCGGTTCCAGCTCAGCTCGGAAACGTGAACCATACCGTCTACGCCGCCGATGTCCACAAATGCGCCGTAGGAAGTCAGGGACTTAACGGTGCCGTGGTACTTAGCTCCAACCTCGATCTCGTTCCAGATCTTCTCCTGTGCGGCCTTGCGGGTCTCATAGGAAACAGCGCGGATAGAACCGATCACACGACGACGTGCGCGGTTAACCTCAGTGATCTTCAGCTCTGTGGTCTTACCAACCATAGAAGCCATATCGCCGCCCTTGGCGATGCCGGACTGGGAAGCGGGGATAAAGACGCGGATGCCCTTAACAGTAGCAACCAGGCCGCCCTTGTTCTCTTCGGTGATGGTGCCTTCCACGGTGGTCTTCTCTTCGCACCAGGTAGCCATCTCGTCCCAAACCTTCATACCTTCCAGCTTCTTTCTGGACAGCTGGCATACGCCCTCCTGATCGTTGACGCGGACAACGAATACTTCGATTTCGTCGCCAACCTTCAAAACATCCTCGGGCTTTACGCTGGGATCAGCGCTGACTTCATCATACGGAATATAACCGGCATGCTTGGTGCCCAGATCGATCTGGACTTCAGTAGCGCCGATACCGGTCACAACACCAACAACCTTATCTCCTGTATTTAAAGTCTTGATGGACTGCTCCAGAAGTGCTTCAAATTCCTCCTGTACAGCCTCAACATTCGTAATTTCGCTCATAGTCTTATTGACCTCCTTTATAATCCACGCCGGCGTAGATGCGCCAGCCGTGATTCCAACATCAGCTACACCGCGGAAAAATGCAGGATCCAGCTCCGATGCGTTATCCACCAGAGTAACCCTGTCGCAGTGCTCCCGGCAAATCATTGCAAGACGGCCTGTGTTGGAAGAGTGGGTGTCACCTACAACGACCATGGCCTGACAAACTTTACTTAAGCTCGCCGCCTCGCTTTGCCGAAATTCAGTAGCTTTACATATTGTATCAAAAATTTTTACATTAGTAAACACTTTTTTTGCAAAATTTTCGCAGGAACGCCACAAAGATTCCGTGGAAGTGGTCTGACAGACCATACTGATGGGAAAATCCGGGGAAATTTCACCGGAATTTACCCAATTTTCCAGTTCCTTCACATTTTCAAAAATTTCGCAACGGGTACACCAGCCGGCAATTCCCTCCACCTCCGGGTGGGAGCGGGTGCCAATGATCACAGGCAGGCGCCCTTCTGCTTCTGCCTTACTTACAATGCCGTGGATGCGCTTGACAAAAGGGCAGGTAGCATCGATCACTTCCACGCCTCTTGCCTCCAGCGCCTCCTGCACCGCTTTGGTAACACCGTGAGATCGGATAATTACCGTCTGTCCCGGTTGCGCCTGCTGGGGCGCGTCGATCACCTCCACGCCCATTTCCTGAAAGTGGGAAACCGCGTGACGGTTATGGATAATAGGGCCTAAGGTGCAAACCTTTTTCCCTGACCGGGCTGCCTGCTCCACCAGCTCCACTGCCCGGTTGACACCAAAGCAAAAGCCGGCGCTCTCTGCTACATGGACGCTCATAGAGGGATCTTCTCCCCGATAATTTTCTTCATAGCGTCAATGACACCGTCAATATCCAGCTCGGAGGTATCCAGCTTGATAGAATCCTTTGCCATTTTCAGAGGGGCGATCTCCCGGTGGGTATCCTGATAATCCCGCTGCTGGATCTCCTTCAGCACCACCTCGTATTCTGCCGTCTGTCCCTTGGCAAGCAATTCGTCGGTACGGCGCTTTGCGCGGACTTCCGGGCTGGCGGTGAGGAAAATCTTCACGTCTGCCTTGGGCAGTACCACAGTGCCGATGTCACGGCCATCCATAATCACGTTATGGACCTTTGCCACATCCCGCTGCATATCCAACAGCATTTCCCGCACCACTGCGTGGGCGGATACAAGGCTTGCCTTTTGGGAGATGTCCTGGGTACGGATCTCACCGGTCACATCCATACCGTTCATGATCATATGCTGCTTGCCCTCTTCGTCGTATTCAATTTCGATGGTCAGCTCGTCGATGTAGCGCTCCACGCCGTCCACATCCTTGGGGCTGACGCCCAGCAGATCCAAAAAATATGCCACAGTGCGGTAGATCGCACCGGTGTCCACATAGTAATAGCCCAGTTCTTTTGCCAAACGCTTGGCAATGGTGCTTTTGCCGGCGCCGGCAGGGCCGTCAATCGCGATTGCGTATGTCTTTGCCATAATTATTTCCTCCTGATTATCCCTGCTGACGCAGTTTTAACAAGGCTTCCGCCTCTATTTTCAGAATTTCGTCCTCTGTCAGCCCCAGGGCTTCTCCTGCCTGCCGGGGTGTTTTGGGAAGGCCGCCCTCCAAGCCAAAGCGCAGTGTCAGCAGCTTTGCCTCCTGTTCGTTCAGTGTGGAAAGCAACTCTGTGACCCGCTGGCGGGTTTGGAAATATGCGGTGTTTTCCACCGCCTGCTCATCATCCGGTGTCTGCTCCTTGGGCTGCCGCGCCTGCTCAACCTTTTGCTTCAAGCGCGCCTGGGTGAGCATTGCCTCATAGACCATTGCTTCCTCGACAGTTACGTGGATGGCCTCGGCTATCTCCTCCAAGGTGGGGTTTCTGCCCAACTCGCCAAGAAGCTTTTGGTCCGCATCCCGATAATCCTCCATCCCCTGACGGAGCTTCTGTCCGATGCCGTTACAGTGAGCCTGTATCAGCACCGCCTTTGCCAGATACTGGTCGATCCACCAGTTTGTGTGGTTTACATAATCTCCTTCTGCATAACACAGAATGCCTTGCCACAGGCCCATACTTCCCTCCTGGATCAGATCCAGCAAAAGGATACCGCGGCCTGTCATTTGGCAGGCCCGTTCCACCACACGGCTGAGGGACAAATCTGTCAGCTGCTGACAGACGGAATCATCGCCCGCAGCATACCGCGCTGCCAGCAAGTTAACATCTCCACAGGCGGGAATCGCTGACAGCTCTTCCAAATACAGGCGCAGAGGGTCATTCTCCTCCAGGCCCTGTAAAAGCCGGCCGCTTTTTGCCAGCTTTTCCTCCAGCTTTAAGCGCGCAGCATTTTCTCCGCTGCCGCCAAGCTTCGGTAGCTGGGAAACATCCAGGGTAATGTCCTGCTCCTCTAAGCAGAGCAGCGCCTCCTGGGCTTCCTCCTCCGACATATCCTCCAGCAGGCGCAAACAATCGACCGCTGAAATTACATCGCCTGTATGCAGTTTATCCAACGCCAACTCCCAGGAAGATGGCTCAAATGTAAATTCCATTAGCTTAGAAAATCCTCCAATCCCAAGCCTGCGCCCAATGTTTGCAGCTTGTCCATTGCCTGCTGCGCCAGTTGTCTTGCCCGTTCCTTGGAAACACCCAGCTTTTCGCCGATCGTTTCAAAGGAATAGCAGGTATCATCCTCCATACCGAACCGCAGGCGCAAAACCAGTTGCTGTCGCTGGGGCAGCTGCTCCAACAGCGCATTGATGGTTTTCTCCAGCTCCTGACGCACCAGAGCTTCCTGAGGCTGGGGGGCTTGCAGGTCTTCCAAAAGAACACCCAGCGTGCCATCCTCCTCACCGGCAGGCGCATCCAAGGAACAGACCTCCGGCACCAAGGACAGATACTCCTTGACCTTCTTTGCAGAAAAGCCTGTTCTGTTTGCGATCTCCTCTGCCTCCGGCTCCCGTTCCAGCTCCTGTTGCAGGGCGGTTTTTGCCCCAAGCACCTTGCGGATTCGCTCCGCAGTATGTACCGGCACGCGGATCACGCCTGCGTGGTTCAAAATGCACCGGCTCACGCCCTGCCGGATCCATTTAGTGGCATAGGTGGAAAACCGATAATCCAAGGTGTAGTCGAATTTCTTGGTGGCGATCAGCAGGCCGATACTGCCCTCCTGAATAAGATCCAGCAGGGGTACGCCTCTGCCCACATATTCCTTTGCCACCGATACCACCAAGCGCAAATTGGCGCTGACCATTTTGCGGATGGCATTCTCGTCCCCTTGGTTGCACAGCTTTGCCAATTCCCGTTCCTCCTCAGGGGTCAGGCGGGGAATGGTGTGGATCTGCTGCAGATACTGCTGCACCCCATCCTCCCCGTGGCTGACGGGAATCTCCTGCTCCTTCAGTAGGGTCATAGTTTCGTTCCCTTGCTTTCCTTCAGCTTGTTGCGCAGAGCCAAAAGGTCATCATCTGTGCTGACCTGTCTGCTCTGCTGCTCTTCCAGAATGATCTTTACGCAATCCCGGAAGGCTCTTTCATTCACAGGGCCTGTCTGCTTTTGGCAGATGCCTGCAATATGGGAAGCCTCCTCGGCGGTCAGATCCTCCAGCACACCCAGGGACACTTCCCGTCCCTGCTGGTGGCGCTTTTGCATTTGACCGTACACCCGCCCCAGCAAATCTACAGAGAAGTGCTCCTGTGTGAGGTTTGCACAGACATCAAGCAACGCAGGTTCCCGCAGCGCTTGCGCAAGCACGGTTTCCTCCGCCAGGGCGGATTTCATATTGTCATAGCGGATAGACCTATCCTTGGGCTGCAGCGCCTTCATAGGCTCCAGGGATGTCTTTTCCTGTTTCTTTTTATCCCGGGCAATGCGGCGCTTAAAGGCCTTTCCGATCTCCATTTTCATAGCGTCGCTGCTGATCCCGGCAGCTTCCGCCACCCGTCCACCGTAGACCTCCCGTTTGATAGAGCTGTCTAAGGTAGAGATCAGCTCCGCTGACTCCTGCACATAGCGGATCTTCTGGTCATCGATTGCCAAATCGTATTTTTTACGAATCACATTCAGCTGATATTCCACCCGGTTGGCAGAGTCCTCCAGCAAAAGCCGGAATTTGTCCGCGCCGAATTTCTTCAAAAACTCATCCGGGTCTTTGGCATCCTGCACGTGGAGAACCTTTACCCGCAGGCCTGCTTTTTCCAAAATGGGAATGGCGCGGGCGGTGGCATTTTGACCTGCCTTGTCGGAGTCGTAAAGAAGAATGATCTGCTCGGCATACCGGGTCATCAGAGCCGCCTGCTCCTCGGTAAGGCTCGTACCCAAAGAGGCAACAGCATTATCGAAGCCATACTGGTGCAGTGCCACCACGTCCACGTTGCCTTCCACCAGGATCAGGCTGTTTTCCTTGGTCTTTTTGGCAAGATTCAGGCCAAACAGATTCTTTCGTTTATTGAAAATAAGGGTTTCCGGGGAGTTCAGGTATTTGGCAACATCTTCATCCTTTTTCAGCGTTCTTCCGCTGAAGGCGATCACATTGCCCCGCACATCAATCACCGGGAACATCAGCCGGTCCCGGAAACGGTCGAAGATATTGCCGTTTTTCTGAGATATGGACACAAGGCCGGAATCCTTCAATTCCTGTTCAGTGTAGCCCTTGGCTTTCATGGCCTTCACTAAGCTATCCCACGTATCGGGGGCATAGCCCACACCGAAGGTGGTGAGGATACCTTTGGTCATACCTCTGCCCAAGGCATAGCCAAGAGCAGCCTGCCCCACAGGGGCATACAGCTGGCTGTGGAAGAAGCGGGCAGCTTCCTTGTGCAGCGCCCACAGGCGCTCCTGCGCCCGGTAGCGGCTTTGGTACTGCTCGTCCTCCGGCACTTCCATCCCTGCCCGCTTGGCAAGGGATCGGACTGCATCGGGGTAGCTCAGCCCCTCCAGCTCCATCATAAAATTGATGACGCCGCCACCCTTGTGGCAGCCAAAGCAGTAGTAGATACCCTTTTCGGGTGCTACAGAAAAGGAGGCTGTCTTCTCCCCGTGGAAGGGACAAAGGCCAAACATATTTCCGCCGGAACGCTTTAAGGTCACATACTGGCCTACCACATCCTCAATGGGATTGCGGGCTACCAATTCATCAATAAATGACGGAGGAAATGCCATATTACCCTCTCCTTTCCTGAAAATTATCTTATATTATATCACATTATCCCCGGACATTCCACCCTGTAGGGATGAAAAGTTCGGTATATTTGTTTACTGCGTAGTTATCTGTCATACCGGCAATGTAATCGCAAACGGTACGCTCCATTCCCTCCAGGGACATTTGGGGCTGAAAATCCTCAGGGATCGCCTCGGGGTGGGTGTAGTAGTACTCATACAGCCGCTTCAGCATCGCCTTTGCCTTGGTCTCCTCGCCCTTGGCAACGGGATTGCGGTAGACCCGTTCAAACATAAATTCCCGCAGCTCCTGCAGCGCCTTTTCCACCTGCGGTGACAGGGTAATTTCCCCCGCCTCACGGGAGGTGGTGATCATATCGCACACCAGGGTGTTGATCCTGGAGGAGTGGGTCGTGCCTAGGGTTTTCAGCACAAGCTTGGGGATATCGCTATTCTGCAGAATACCTGCCCGGATCGCATCGTCAATATCGTGATTTACGTACGCCATACGGTCTGCCCAGCGGACGATTTGCCCCTCCAGGGTCTCCGGAATCAACGGGCCTGTGTGGCCCAGAATTCCCATACGCACCTCATATGTAAGGTTCAGGCCCTCGCCTCCGTTTTCCAAAACGTCCACTACCCGCAGGCTCTGCTCATTATGGCAGAAGGGCTGTCCCATCGCCTCGGACAGGGCTACCTCTCCTGCGTGACCGAAGGGGGTATGTCCCAAATCGTGACCCATTGCCGCCGCCTCTGCCAGATCCTCATTCAGATCCAAGGCCTTGGCAATGGTACGGGCGATCCGCGCCACCTCTAAGGTATGGGTCATACGGGTGCGGTAGTGGTCACCCTCCGGGCGGAGAAATACCTGGGTCTTATGCATCAGTCTGCGGAAGGCCTTGCTGTGGACAATTTTATCCGTATCCCGCTGATAGGCAGTGCGCACATCCTCTGCCCTCGCCTCCTCCGGGTGCAGTCTGCCCCTGGTTTCATCGGCAAAGGATGCCCGTTTGTTCAGTTGCAGGTGCTCCAATCTTTCCAGTTCTTCCCGAATAGTCATTACTCTCACTCCTCTATGGGAAATGCGCGGTACTCCTGACCGGTTTCCATTCCCTCCACCGTGCCGGAGGTCATATCCAGTATTTTATCCAAAAACCCTTGGGCTTGGGGCTGGGCAACCAGAATCTCCAGCTCAACCTCCGCGCCGAATTGGGTGTCGCGGATAATGCCGCCAAAGCTTTCTGTTTCCAGCTTGACCCGTTCATAAAAATTGTAGGGGCAAGGTATGTACAGTACGCTCCACACCCGTTTTATGGATTTACCTGCTGCGTTTACCGCGATCTTTGCGCCCTTGGTATAAGCTCTCACCAGGCCGCCTGCGCCCAGCAGAATGCCGCCAAAATAGCGGGTCACCACGCACAGTACGTTGTTCAGATTCTCCTTTTGGAGCACCTGCATCATAGGATTGCCGGCAGTGCCCCCCGGCTCTCCGTTGTCGGAGAATCGGGCAGGGCCGTCTTTAATTACATAAGCCCAGCAATTGTGGGCGGCATCACTGTAAGTCTTTTCCATTTGGCGGATTCTCTCCTGGGCCTCTTCTTCCGATTCCACAGGCCAGATCCTGCCGATAAATCTTGACTTTTTCTCTACAAATTCGTCTTCGCCATAGCCACTGGGTACCAAATATTCCTCCAAGGCTTAACACTCCTTTGTAATATACTCTTTCAATCGTCCGTATAAAATAGGGTCGACAATGGTTTCTACCACGATTCCCTCAGCCGTATAATCGGTGTTCAGTACCTGCGCGGTGGAATGAAGGGTGTCCACCATACCACCCGCAGAATAGGGCAGCGTTACCACGATGTGGTGCCGGCTTTGACCCAGCGCGTTTTCGATCGCCTGCAGGAGGGTATCCATACCATAGCCCTGCTTGGCAGAGATTTTTACGATGTCCTGCCCCACGGGAATATCCTCGGGGCTCACCAAGTCTGCCTTGTTATAGCACTGCAAGACCTTTGTGCCGGGCTTTGCCAATTTAGCAATCAGGCTATCCACCACTTCGATATGCTCCTGTCGGTTGGGGTCAGCGGAATCGATCACGTGGAGCAGCAGATCTGCATATTCCAGTTCCTCCAGTGTCGCCCGGAAGGCATCCACCAAATGGTGGGGCAGCTTGGCGATAAAGCCAACGGTGTCAGACAGGATCACATCCAGATTATCGGACACGGTGAGCTGACGGGAGGTGGTATCCAGGGTGTCGAACAAACGGTTATTGGCAGGTATGCCAGCGTCAGTCAAGTGGTTTAAGAGGGTGGATTTGCCTGCGTTGGTATAGCCGACGATTGCCACCACCGGCACAGAATTTTTCTGCCGCCGCTCCCGCTGCACGCTACGCACCTGCCGCACCTGCTCCAGCTCACTCTGCAATCGGGCAATTCGCTCCCGAATGTGCCGCTTATCTGACTCCAGCTTGGTTTCACCGGGGCCACGGGTGCCGATGCCACCGCCTTGACGGGACAGACTCTTGCCCATACCGGACAATCTGGGCAGCAGGTACTTATACTGGGCAAGCTCTACCTGCAGGCGACCCTCTTTGGTCTTGGCCCGCTGGGCAAAGATATCCAGAATCAACGCGCTTCTGTCCAAAACAGTTACGCCTAAAATTTCCTCCAATGCCCGAATGTGGCCGGGGGATAATTCATTATCGAACACGACCATTGTGGCTTCGGTGAACTCACAGAGCATTTTCACTTCCTGTGCCTTGCCCTCGCCGATAAAGCTATGGGCATCGGGGGCGTGGCGGTTTTGGAGAATTTTGCCCGTGCAAAAACCGCCGGCGGTCTCCAAAAGGGCTTCCAGCTCCTCTAAGGTCTCGTCGGTTGCGGTTTGTTGGGCGGTGAAGCAATCGGCATTCAGGCCTACCAGCACCGCCCGTTCTACCTTATTTTCTTCAAAATTCTGTTCCATGGGCACACCCCTCATACTTCTTCAGTTTACATTATAACACATTTTTTCGCAAACGCACACTATTTATGTAAAAAAAGTGTAAAAAAACGGACGAGCGCTGCTCGCCCCTACAGCCTATGGGCGGTGGGAGCAAGTCCCCGTCCTACTAAAGACAAAAAGAAAAAAGTCCGTACTACATTTCGTAGCACGGACTTAAATCTTACTTCAAGCCGAATCTCTTGTTGAAACGGTCAACACGTCCACCGGTGTCAACCAGCTTCTGCTTGCCGGTATAGAAGGGGTGGCACTTAGAGCAGATTTCAACCTTGATGTCCTTCTTGGTGGAGCCGGTCTCAAAGACGTTGCCACAAGCACAACGGATCGTTGTCTGTTCGTAATTAGGATGGATACCTTCCTTCATGTTGTTCACCTCTTTCTCGTAGGTTCAAGGGCATAATTACCCCATCAAATCTTAATTGCCCGCATATCATACCACAACTAAATTCATAATGCAAGTGTTTTTTTCGATTTTTTCACAAAAAACCATTAAAACGCCCAGTTGCCGTTGCGGAAAAGGGGGACAACCTTGCCGTCACGGGTGATGGCATCGATATTCATTGTGTCGCAGCCGATCATAAAGTCCTCGTGGATCATGGAATCGTTGATGCCCAGCTCCCGGCACTCATCCAGGGTCTTATTGTGGTGATCCCGAATCGTGTCCGCATAGCCCATACCCAGCGCCAGGTGGCAGGCGGCATTTTCGTCAAACAGGGTGTTATAGAACAGCAGGCCGCTTTCGGCGATGGGACTTTTCTCGGGAACCAGCGCGCATTCGCCCAGATAAGCTGCGCCCTCGTCCATAGAGATCATGGTGTTCAGCAGTTCTTCGCCCACCTCGGCCTTTGCCTCCACTGCCTTGCCATTTTCAAAGCGAATGGAGAAATTATCGATCAGCTGACCCTGGTAGGACAGGGGCTTGGTAGAATACACGATGCCCTCAGCCTCGCCCCGTTTGGGAGAGATAAAGCACTCCTCGGAGGGGATGTTGGGGTTGTAGGTGATGCCCTGGCGGCTGGTCTCGCTGCCGCCGCAGAAGATGGCTTCAGGAATCATACCCACAGTCAGGTCTGTGCCGTTGTCGGCGGTGTAGTGGAGCTTTTCAATGCCCAAACTGTTCAAATATGCGCAGCGGTCATGGATGTTCTTGTTATGCGCCTCCCAGGCGGCAATGGGGTCATCGGTAACGCGGGAGGTAAAGAGGATCGCCTCCCACAGCTTTTCCACTGCGGCAGAAGTACGCAAACCGGGGAACACCTTCTTTGCCCAGGCTGCGCCGGGCACAGCGGCGATGCACCACTGCTGGTTACCCTCGCGCTTATCCAGGTAGGGCTTGAGAATGGGATAGCTCATTTTCCGCGCCTTTGCCACCTTCTCCATATTCATACCCTTCAGGCCATCGGGGTCTTCGGAGATCAGATGGATACGGGCAGGCATCGTGTCGCAATAGTGCTGCTGGCGGGCTTTCTGAAAATCGGTGACGGTGCCCATCGTCGTAACAGACTGGTAACGGACGTGGATCTTCTCCAGGGGCTGGTAGTTCCACTCTACAGTGACCTTCTTTGCCTTGGCCTTGTATGCCTCCTCCACCACCAATTTTACAAATTCCGGCTGATCCAAATCAGCATAAATGAGAACCTCCTGCCCCTTCTGCACGTTCACACCACAGCGGACGATCAGATTGGCATAGGCTCTGAGTGCGGTCTTTTTCATAAAATGTATCTCCTTACATTGATTTTTTCTTATTTTAACAGATTACCCCAACTTCGTCAATCTATGTTGCTTTTTTGGTAAAGAAAGCTATAATAGAGAAAAAAGGAAGTGATACTATGTTTACCAAAGAGCAACTGTCTGCGCGTTTTCAAAAAATGGTGCTTTTGGATGGCGCTACCGGCTCCAACCTGCAGAAAATGGGTATGCCCCGTGGTTGCTGCACCGAGGAGTGGATCCTTGCCAACCCGGATGCCCTGGTTTCCCTGCAATTAGAATACGTAAAAGCAGGAAGCAATATTCTCTACGCCCCTACCTTTCAAGCCCAGCCCATTGCCTTGGATCGGGTGAATCTTGCCAAGCAGGCAGAGGCGATCAATGCCCATTTGGTAGCATTGAGTAAATCCGTGTCACCTGACGTATTGGTTGCCGGAAATCTGACCACGCTGGCTGCATTTTGCGACAGCTATGATGCAAATAACTTTGATCTGCTGGTAGAAAACTATCGGGTGCAGATCGGCGGTCTTTTGGAAGGCGGCGCTGACTTCTTGGCAGCGGAAACGCTGATGTACCCCCAGGAGGCAGAGGCCATTTTCACCGCCGCAGAATTGGAGGGAGCTCAGGCTATGCTGTTCACCTTTACTATGCAAAGTGACGGCAGCCTGTTTTCCGGCCGGGATGTCGGTCCTGTTTTGAAGGAACTGGAAGAGGCCGGCGCTTGCGCGGTGGGATTTAACTGTGTAGCTGCCGACAATATGACCGCCGGTCTTGTGAGCAAGCTGCGACGGTATGTGACAGGTCCTTTGGTATGCAAGCCCAACGCAGGCAACCCTGTGATCGGACAGGACGGAATCCCCAACTATCCTATGCAGCCTCAGGAATTTGCCGGAGTCGTTGCAGATTGCGCTGCTATGGGCGCCAACATCCTGGGCGGCTGTTGCGGCACTACACCGGCGCACATTGCCGCTGTTAAAAACCGATTGACTTGATATAGAGGGAGCATCTGTTATGAGGAAAACGCTTGCCACAATATTGGCGTTCCTGTTTGCCTTGTCCCTCTGCGCTTGCAAAGATGCAGAGAACGCTCTTGCTGACAGTCAAGCGCCTGCGACCTCGCAGGCAGTTCTCCACACCACTGAAAGCAACGAAGCTACCACAACTGACGCAGTCACTACTGAAACCACAACCGAAACCACTACCGAAACCACCACCGAAGATACAACAACCGCCCATACGCACAGCTTCTTCGAGGGAAAATGCACAAGCTGCGGCATAACTGACCCCGATCACCAGCAGGCAGCAAACGTGTGGATCCCCACCAACGGAGGCAAAAAGTATCACAAAAGCGCCTCTTGCAGCAATATGAAAAACCCTGAGGAAGTTACAAAGTCCGAGGCAGAAGCCCGTGGCTTTGACCCCTGCAAAAGATGCTATTAAGAACATATCGTTTTGACTGTTACCATCTAAGCTCCGTAATGCACCGGCATTGCGGAGCTTTTTGTCCGTGTAGGTTGACACGGCAATTGTAAGATTTTATAATGAAAGAAAAACTCCGTGTACGTACACGGAGGCTTTTCAGGGGGACTACAGAATGATTTATAAGAAGAGCAAATTGAAAGAGATCGCGTTTCCTCTCGGCGGCATCGGCACCGGCTCTATCGGACTGGCAGGCAACGGTGCGTTGGTGGAGTGGGAGATCTTTAACCGTCCCAACAAGGGAAGCAGAAACGGTTACAGCTCCTTTGCCATAAAAGCCCAATTTCCCGACGGAAAAAGCGTAATTAAGATCCTGCAAGGCGACCACACCAAGGATCTTTGCGGGCAATATCGGAACACCCCCAAGCAGGAGGGTTTTGGTCACGGCCCCGATGCCAGCACTCTGGCAGGTCTTCCTCATTTTAAGAATGTAACCTTTAACGGCAAGTTCCCCATTGCAACACTTACTTTTCAGGACGAGGATTTCCCCGCCACTGTGGAAATGCTGGCCTTTAACCCCTTTATCCCTTTGGATGCGGACAATTCCAGCATTCCGGCCGCATTCTTTCAGATCAAGATCAAAAGCCATTTTGACAACGTAAAATACACCGTTCTGTTTACTGTTCACAATCCTTACGGTCCTTCTGTAAACAACAAAATCCACAGCGATAAGTATACTGCGATCCAACTGCGCCATGCAGACAGGCCTGCTACAGACAAGGATTACGGCGATTTGACCGTCGCGGTAGACGATCCGAATGGCGTATATCAGGAATACTGGTATCGCGGCCGCTGGCGTGACAGTATGACAACCTTCTGGCGCAATCTTTCAGAGGATACCTTTACAAACCGTCACTATGACGCGCCCGGAAGAGGCCGGGATGTTTGCAGCGTAGGCACAAGTAAGGTCATCAACAGCAAGGAAAGTCATGCCTTCCGGTTCGCCCTGGCGTGGAACGTTCCCAATTGCTATTACTATAATCCCTACGCAGAGAATAACGGCAGCGATGTGACGTGGAAGAATTACTATGCTACCTTGTTTGCAGACTCGGCAGAATCCTGTTTCTACTGTTTGGACCACTGGGATACCCTTTACAAAAAAACCAACCGTTTCTGCCAGTCTTTGCACGGCGCCACCTTGGATCAGGCCGTGATCGACGGGGTTTCCTCCACCCTTGCGGTGCTGAAATCGCCCACCGTTCTGCGGTTGGAGGACGGCACATTTTATGGCTGGGAGGGCTTAAACGAGCAGGCAGGCTCTTGTCAGGGCACTTGCACCCACGTTTGGAGCTATGCCTATGCTCTGTGCTTCCTGTTCCCCGAGTTGGAGCGAAGCCTGCGTGACACCGAGTTCCTATATGACACCGACGAAAACGGAAGGATGAAATTCCGCACAGCCCTTCCCCTGGGCAGCGACACGGAATCTCCCACTCCCTGTGTTGACGGTCAAATGTCCACCGTTATTAAAATCTACCGGGACTGGAAGCTTACCGGCAACAGCGATTGGCTGAAAGGTAACTGGGATAACATCAAAAAGGTACTGGAATACGCCTGGAACGAACACAACACCTGGCAGTGGGATGCTGACAAGGACGGTGTTTTGGAAGGTCGTCAGCATCACACGCTGGATATGGAATTGTTTGGGCCCTCCTCCTGGCTGCAGGGACTGTATCTTGCTGCTCTGAAGGCAGCAGCAGAAATGGCTGCATTTTTAGGCGATCACAAGAAAGAAGCAGAATACACCGCGCTTTTCAAAAACGGTTATAGCTGGACGAAAGAAAACCTTTTCAACGGCAAGTATTTCTACCACAAGGTCGATCTCAGCGATAAGACTTATACCGAACGCTTCGGTTGCCCGGATTATTGGAACGAGGAAGCAAAGCAGCTGAAATATCAAATCGGCGAGGGCTGTGAGATCGACCAGATGCTGGGTCAATGGCACGCCAACATCAACGGCTTGGGCGATATTTTTGATCAGACGCAACGAAAGGCCGCTCTTGAAAGTATGCTGAAAAACAATTTCAAAAGCTCTATGCGGGATTTGGCAAATGTGTGGCGTGTATACGCCCTTAACGACGAGGGTGGCGCGATCATGTGCGACTATCCCGAGGGTGCGAACAAACCGGCAATTCCCATCACCTACTCTGAAGAATGTATGACAGGATTCGAGTACGCCTTTGCCGGACTTTTGATCAGCGAAGGCTTTATCGAGGACGGATTAAAGGTTGTTCGGGCAATCCGTGACAGATACGACGGCGAAAAGCGCAATCCCTGGAACGAAATTGAATGCGGCAGCAACTATGCCCGGTCTATGGCCAGCTTTGCCCTTTTGCCTATCTTCAGCGGCTTTGCATTTGATATGCCCAACAAGCATATAGGCTTCTCTCCCCTTCTTGACGGGGATTACAAATGTATGTGGAATTTGGGCTGCGGATGGGGCGATTTCGTAAGATCCGAGGACAAATACCGGGTCATCGTGAAAGACGGCGCGCTTAGCCTTAGGAGTATTGCCCTTGGGGGTATCGGTTCGGTGAAAACAGTCCGCATTGACGGAAAGCAGATTCCCTTTACACAGGACGGCTGCGGCATTTTCTTCCGGGATAGTATCATCAAAAAAGAACTGACAATCGAGGTGTGATTTTGACGAAAGGAAATATTTCCACCACGGAAATCGCCAGGATCTGCGGCGTTTCCCAGGGAACGGTGGATCGCGCTTTGAACGACCGCAAGGGGATCAGCCCAAAGACCAAGGAAATGATTTTGCGTGTGGCCAGGGAATACGGCTACCGGCCGAACATCCACGCAAGCACCATAGCCGGCGGCAAATCCCATCTCATCGGCGTTGTTATTTTTGATCTGAACAACCCCTATTTTTCCGATATGCTGATGAGCATTGAGGCTTACTGCACCTCTTTAGGCTATTCCACCGTGGTGATGTTTACCGACAAGGATCACGAAAAAGAGATCGAATGTATCCAAAGCCTTTATTATATGGCGGTGGATGGCATTATTCTGTGCCCTGCCAACAGCGGAAGCGCGTATGAGAAGTATCTGCTCTCATTAAATGTGCCAATCGTCACCCTTGGAAACCGATTGAGCGGCATTCCCTATGTTGGTATTGATAATGCATCGGCATCCCGGGATGCCGTGGCGCACGTGCTGAAAAAAGGCTACAAAAAGCTGATCTACGTGAAGCCTGCGCTAAAGCAGCGAAACGCGTTTGCCCAAGCGCAGCGGCTTGATGCCTTTATTGCAGTGTGTGAAAACGAAAAGGCAGCTTACGTGGTTACCGACCTGCAGAATGCCGAAAAAGAACTGGATGCGGATACTCCCTGCGCCATCATCTGCCCCACGGATATTTACGCAATTCAGCTTCTGAGCATTGCCAAAAAGCATTCTGCCGGGATTATCGGCTTTGATAATATCCGCCTCATAGAAGAACTGGGGCTGACGCTGGATTCTATTGCGCACAACGTGCCCTTAACCGCAAAAGCAGCCGTCGATCACATTATAAGCGGCACTCCCATCGATTGCTCCGTTCCCCACCAAATCATTGTAAGAGGCTCTGTATAAGAAAACACCGCCACACGTACTGTTCGTGTGGCGGTTATTTTGTTATATCGATTCGCTTTGCAGGTATTGATTGAGGTAGTTTAAGGTTTTCTTTTTATCCGCTGACCACAAAGGGGCGATCAAGTCCTTTTTTGCTCCGTCGCCGGTGATCCTGTGGACCACTGTTTCAGGAGGCAACACAGAAATACAGGTCTTCAGAATTTCGGCATAGGCTTCCAGCGTCAGCGGCTGTACGCTGCCCATCTCATATTCTTCTGCCAGACGGGTGTTTTTAAGAATATGCAGCAGGTGAAATTTCACCCCGTCTGTACCGCTGTCCACCGCAAGCCTTGTGGTGGCAACCGGGTCATCGCCGGGAAGACCGATGATGATATGGGTGACGACCTCAAGCCCGGCTTTTTTCAAACGGGAAACTGCATCAATGTAGACCTCCGTTTTATATCCACGGTTTACATAATTCGCAACAGAATCGCTGGCGGTTTGCAGACCCAGCTCTACCGTTAGCGGCTTGATCTCGTTTAGTTCTTTCAGCAGGTCTATGGTGTCATCCGGCAGGCAGTCCGGCCGGGTGCCGATGCTCAGACCCACGATGTAATCGGGGGTGATTGCTTCATAGAACAACGCCTTTAATCGTTCAACAGGGGCATAGGTATTGGTAAATGACTGGAAATAGGCGATGTATTTGCCGTCCTTTATTTTGTCGGCAACCCGCTTTTTGGCGTTTTCCAACTGCTCAGAGATACTCTCTCCGTGTTCGGCGAACTCCCCTCCCCCAAGAGCTGAACAGAAAATGCATCCGCCGGTGGATATGCTGCCATCCCGGTTTGGGCAGGTAAAGCCCCCGTCCAAAGAGAGCTTATACACCTTGCAGCCGAATTTTTCCTGATAATGGGCATTGGCGGTTTTATACATTCTGCCACCCCCTTTCCGTCAGCTTCCATTATAGTATCGGCAGGGTAAAAAAGCAATAACGCGGACAATTCCGGGGATCCCCTGCCACACGCGGTAGCGTGAATCAAAGCCTTCTAATTGGGAACGATCGGTAATCAGCATATACTGCCTCCACTGCTTGTGATACTCTCATTATATAGGCTGTTTTTACCTGGAGCTATAACAGAATTGCTATAAGCAAAGGCGTCCCAAGCGTTGACACCACACAGTTTTTGGTATATGATAGTCCCAAATCAAAAAGGAGTGTATTGTTATGGAAACACTGAGATTCGACTTGTCCAAAAAGGCCGGCACTTTCAAAATTTTGAACGCCACCAATGGCGGCCCCTGGTACAGGCGGAGCGCCACATCCCAAAACCGCAGCAATCTGGAAGCTTACAAGGCAGCCAGAATCCCCTATGCCAGAAACCACGATTCTGCCATGTGCGGTGTTTATGGCGGACCTTACAGCCATGACATCTCCAATATTTTCCCGAATCCCGAGGCAGATCCCCTGCTGCCTGAATCCTACGACTTTGCCTGCACTGACGATTCCATTCTCTCCTGCCTGGAGGCCGGCACTGAGACCTATTTCCGGCTGGGTCAGACCATTGAGCACCACATCAAAAAGCACAACACCTTCCCCAAAATGGATTTCAAGAAATGGGCAGTTGTGTGCGAGCATATTATCCGTCACTACAACGAAGGCTGGGCTGATGGCTACCACCTGAACATCAAGTACTGGGAGATCTGGAATGAGCCCGATTTGGGTTGTAATGACCCCGCAACCAGCAAAACCTGGGGCGGTACACCAGCGCAGTTTTATGACTTTTTCGCAACTGCAGTAAAGCACTTGAAAGAATGCTTCCCCAATATCAAAGTCGGCGGTCCTGCTTTGGCTCACGATGAGGACTGGGCGGAGGCCTTTATGACGGAGATGGTGAAAAGAAACATCCCCATCGACTTTTTCACCTGGCACCGGTATACCGGCAGAGTGGGAAGAATCATTGAGAATTCTGAGTACATCAAGGATCTGCTTGTCAGATACGGCTATACCGAAACGGAAAGCCATCTGAACGAGTGGAACTACCTAAAGGGCTGGAAGGGTGACGATTTCCAGGCTACCATTAACGCAATTCACGGTATGAAGGGCGCCGCATTTACCATGGCTATTATCTGCGCTGCCCAGGATTCCACCATCGATATGCTGATGTACTATGACACCCGTCCCTCCGTGTTCTGCGGCGCCTTTGATTATTACAGCTATCAGCCGCTGAAGGGCTATTATCCCCTTTACTGGTACGGTATGTTCTATGATATGGTTGCCGAGATCAAGGCAGAAAACAAGCTTGACGATGTTTACTCTCTGTGCGGCGTGGACAAAGACGGCAAGGTGCTTTCCGTTCTGTGCTACTACACCAACGAAGAAGACACTGCAGAAAACAAGTCCGTTAAGGTTGATCTGGGCAGGGAAGGCAAGTATGAAGTCTATCTGCTGGACGAAAACCACACCAACGAGCTGGTTGCTACCACCAGTGATCTGACCTTCGAGCTGACACCCAACAGCTGTATCTTAATTAAGGAAATCTAATACAAAAGGCTTGACCAAATCGGTCAAGCCTTTTTGATATGTAATGCGCTGCAGAATCGATAGAGGTCAGGCGTCCTTCTTGACGTGTACATCCATCTGGGGGAAGGGAATCGCAATGCCATTGGCATCGAAATCTGCCTTAACCTTCTCTAAAATGTCAAAGTAGACGGTCCAGTAGTCGGCATTGTTGACCCAAATGCGGGCGGTGTAAACCAGCGCGCTGTCCCCGTGCTGGGAAAGGCGGACAAAGGGCGCGGGGTCTTGCAGGGCGTTGGGGTGGGATGCGATCGCATTGTGAATGATATTTTTAACGGTTTCGTCATTGCTGTCATAGGCAACGCTGAATGCAAGATCCACACGACGCAGGGGCTCTGTGGAGTAGTTTTTTATGGTGGAGTTGGTAAGCGCGCCGTTAGGAACGGTGATACGCTTGTTATCCACGGTAAGCAGTTCGGTGTAAACCACGGAAATATCCACAACTGTACCGCTTTCACCCTGGGCCTCGATGTAATCGCCCACCTTAAAGGGCTTAAAGAAGAGGATCATCAAGCCACCGGCGAAGTTGCTCAGTGAGCCCTGCAGAGCCAAACCTACCGCAACACCGCAGGAGGCGAGAATGGTGATAAAGGAGGTTGCCGGTACGCCTAAAATCATAGCAACTGTGATAACCAGAATGACGTACAGGGCAATCCGGATAAAGCTTGTGAGGAAGCTTCGCAGGCTCATATCCAGCTTGTCCAGCTTGGGGGAGGTGCGAATCAGCTTTGCGATCCAGGAAGTCAATTTGATGCCTGCAACAAAAATGAGAATTGCGCCTAAAAGTTTAATGCCAAAGGATGTTGCGAATTGTGTGATAACACTTACAAATGCTTGCCAGCTCATAGGATTACCTCCATATCTTTTGTATAGTTTTATTATATATACTGCAGGCCAAAAGTCAAGACAAGGTTTCTGACTGATATGGTATAGTGAACTTTGCCCCGATCAATATATACGCCAAGGTAAACCCTATCAAAAACCATCACATTGGTAAAGGAAATACCGCTTGATTTTCCGTCGTAACAGCGGTATAATTTGGCTTGTCCAAAGAAAACAGAGGGGGTTGTAAAATGAAGAAAAGCGTGGAATATATAAGCATTATTTTGGCTGCCGTCTTGCTGGCGTTTGTCTATTATATTTTTATCATAACAAACAGCTTTGCGCCTGCGGGCTTGAACGGCATTGCCACTATGATTCAATACAAAACCGGCTTCAGTATCAGCTATATGTCCCTGCTGATCAACATCCCCCTATCCATACTTGCTTACTTTTTGGTGCAGAAGGATTTTGCGGTGAAAACACTGCTGTTTTCCTTTGTGTATTCCTTTTTCTTTCTGTTTCTGCAAAATTCCGACCTGTCCTTTATCCAATATAACGCGTTGGGACACGACACCATTTATCCCGTTATTCTCAGCGGTGTGCTTGCCGGCGCGGTTTATGGCGTATGCTTCCGGAACAACGCCTCCACCGGCGGCACGGATATCGTTTCCCGGTACATCAACAAGCGGCGGCCGGACACAAATTTCTTTGCTGTCACATTTACCTTAAATGCCATTGTGGCCATCGCATCGGTTTTTGTGTATTCGGAAAACGAGCTGAATTATAAGCCTATGGCTTTGTGCATTATGTATTGCTTTATATCCACATTTGTTGGAAATCTGCTTCTGAAAACCACCAAAACCGCTTATAAATTCACCATCATCACTACCCATAAAGAGGAATTTATCGAGGAAATCACCCGGAATCTGCATCACGGCTGCACTGAGCTGGATGCCATCGGTACATACACGGGCACGAAGCGGTCTGTGCTGATCTGCGTGATCAACAAGCATCAGCTGAACGATTTTCAGAAAATCGTGGCAAAATACGATAACACCTTCTCCTATTTTGAACTGGTCAACGAAACCTACGGCAATTTCAAAAATATAAAACAGCATATAAAAAACTAAATGCTGAACACCAGGAGGCTTTTATGGATACCATGCAATTCAACAAGCAAAACACCCTCGCCGTTGCCCACAGAGGGCTTTCCGGCATTGAAACCGAAAATACAAACGCTGCCTTCGTTGCAGCCGGCAACCGTTCCTATTACGGCATCGAAACGGATATTCACAGAACAGCAGACGGCAAATTTGTTGTGATACACGACAACAGCCTTACCCGCGTTGCAGGAATTGAAATGAATGTGGAGGAGATGGATCTCTCCGCGTTGCAGGAGGTCGTTCTCTTTGATAAGGACGGCAGCAAAAACCGGGTGGATCTGCGTCTGCCGGTGCTGGACAACTATATCAGCATTTGCAAAAAATACGGCAAGCATTGCGTGTTGGAGCTAAAGTCCGATTTCACCCAGGAAGAGATCGGCGCAATTGTCAACATCATCAAGGAACACGACTATCTGGACAGTGTTACCTTTATCTCTTTTGTTTACGACAACCTGACCAAAATAAGAAGCCTCCTGCCAAACCAGTCTGCTCAGTTCCTTTTCAAGCAGTTTGAGGACGGGCTTGTGGAAAGATTGGTGGCTGACAAGCTGGATGTGGACGTTTATCACAAGGTCCTGACCGAAGATATCGTTGCTATGCTGCACAGCAACGGTTTGACCGTAAACTGCTGGACTGTTGATGACAAGGAACGGGCAGAAGAATTGGCCCAATGGGGTGTGGATTACATCACCACAAACATACTGGAATAACAAAAATGCTCCTGCAGCAAGCAAGGAAACAGGCAAAGTGAGGTATCAACTATGAAATCTATCAAAAGTTTATATAAGATCGGCCTCGGCCCTTCCAGCTCACACACGATGGGCCCGTCCTTTGCTACCGCTGCTTTTTTAAAGGCATACCCCCAAGCGGATTTTATTCAGGTCACTTTATTTGGCTCCCTTTCCAAAACAGGAAAAGGACACGGCACCGACAGAGCCATTTCAGAAACATTAACAAATATCAAGCATCAGATCCTTTTTGATTGCGAAACGGAAACCCCCATTCACCCTAACACCATTGAATTTATCGCTTTCCAAAACAATACGGAGCTGGGCAGAAGGTACTATTACAGCATTGGCGGCGGCGAGATCAGAACCGATGACAACCTGGCCTGCGCAGAAAAGCAGGTGTATGCCCAGAGCCATTTCAGCGACATTGCAAGCATTTGCAAGGCGAAAAACATCCGCCTTTCTGACTATGTATTTGAAAACGAAGACCCGGACATCAAGCCCTATTTGATGACCGTTTGGAAGGCAATGCAAAACGCCATCAACGAGGGCTTGAGCAAAAGCGGCACTTTGCCGGGTGGCCTTTCCGTTGAGCGAAAAGCGCAGTTTTTGTTTAACCAAAAGCACATTGATGAAAGTCCGCAGACCAGAGAAAACCGTTTGGTTTGCTCTTATGCCTTTGCGGTCAGTGAACAAAACGCCGACTGCGGTGTTATCGTTACAGCGCCTACCTGCGGCTCCTGCGGTGTGCTGCCTGCAGTTTTAAAATATATGCAGGACAAAAATCACTTTACCGACGAGGATATTATCCGCGCCCTTGCCGTTGCCGGGCTGATTGGAAACATCGTTGCCACCAACGCATCCATAAGTGGCGCAGAATGCGGATGTCAGGCAGAGATCGGCACTGCCTGCAGTATGGCAGCCGCCGCATTATGCGAGCTGTTCGAAATGGGAATCGACCAGATAGAATACGCAGCCGAGGTTGCCATGGAGCATCATTTAGGTCTTACCTGCGATCCCGTTTGCGGACTTGTGCAGATCCCCTGCATTGAAAGAAACGCCGTTGCCGCTATGCGCGCGATCAACGCCCTGAGCCTTGCAAATTTCCTGTTCGCAAGCAGGAAAATATCCTTTGATGTAGTGGTTGAGACTATGTATCAAACAGGAAAGGATCTATTGCATCTTTACCGCGAAACCTCCGAGGGCGGTCTTGCAAAGCTGTATTCCAACAAATAACCAAAAGGCTTGACGTACCCGTCAAGCCTTTTTCGCGCGCAATACGACATTATCCCCCCGAAAACGCGAATAGTAGTTGCATTATCGGAAATGTTACAGTATAATAGCAGAGATTACATTTTAAAGGAGTTGGTTTTTTCGTGGACCCTGCCAGTTGTATACTTTACGTGTTATTTTTGTTGCTATCATCTTATTTTGCCGCTGCTGAAACGGCTTACACCGCCGTCAGTAAGGTGCGTATGCGCACCCTGGCTGATAAGGGGAACAAACGGGCACAACGCGTACTCTGGATCTCTGACCGCTTTGACAAAACCCTGATCACCATTCTCATTGGCAATAATATTTTCCACGCAGCCTGCGCATCGCTGTCTGCCCTGTTGGTCATGCAGCAATTCAGCCAGGAATATGTTATCTACGGCACCCTGCTGACAACGTTCATCGTTTATCTGTTTGCCGAGATGATCCCCAAGTCTTTGGCCAAAGCCCGCGCTGAGGAGCTGGCGCTTTTCTTCTCCGGCAGTATGATGCTTCTGGTCAAGCTGCTCACACCCATATCGGCAATTTTCTCCGTGATCTCCAAGCTGCTTTCCAAGCTTCTTGCCGGAAAGGAAACCAAGACGGTCACCGAGGAAGAGCTGCTGAGCATTATCGAGACCATTGAGGACGAGGGTGTTCTGGAGCCGGAAAAGCAAGCGCTTGTGAATTCCGCAATTGAATTCCGGGACAAGCTTGCTGAGGATATTATGATCCCCATGGATCAGGTTGCGTGCATAAATGTTGCAACCCCCATTGACCAGTTGGTGGAAACTGTACAGGCAGAGAGCCATTCCAGACTGCCGGTTTACGAAAGAAACAAGGATAATATCGTGGGCATTCTGCCGGTTAACCTGTTTTTGAGTCAGTATGTTACCGGGAAAAAGGTGCCTCTGCGCAAGATCCTGTTAAAGCCTTACATATTTAACTGCAAAACAGAAATATCCGTTCTGCTCCAAAGAATGCGTCTGAACAAGCTGCATATGGTGTTCCTGGTGGATGAGAACCGCAAGAAGGTTGGCATTCTGACCATGGAAGACCTTCTGGAAGAGCTTGTGGGCGATATCCGGGACGAAAGCGACGCCAACGAAGGCGTAGAGCTTCTTTAAGGAGGGCGGATCATGGAATATATTCTGATCGTATTTTTATTGCTGGGTTCCGCATTCTTCTCCGGCACGGAAATCGCCTATACCTCTTTGAGCAAGCTGAAGGTCAAAAAAGAGGACAAGAAGCAGACCCCCACCGAAAAACTGGTTAGTTTCATTTACAACCACTATGATTTCGCATTGTCCACTGTCCTGGTTGGCAACAACCTGGTAAACATCGCCGCCACCTCCGTTGCAACGGTTTTGGCGGTAAATCTGGCCGCCACTATGGCCATTACCGGCGAGGTCGCTTCGTCCATCGTTACTGTGGTCATGACCATCGTCATTCTGGTGGTGGGCGAGATCACCCCCAAGATGGTAGCCCGGCGCATCGCCGAGCCCTTTGCCAAAATGGCAGCCTACCCCCTGCTGATCCTTATGATCGTATTCTTCCCTGTGGTGCTGCTTACTTCCGGAATTGTGAAGGTTCTCAGCATTTTATGGAAGAAGGCCGCCGATCAGGAGGTCACCATCACCGAGGAAGAACTGGAAAATCTGCTGGACACCGCAGAGGACGAAGGTGTCATTGACGAAAACGAAACAGAGCTTCTGCAATCTGCTTTGGAATTTACCGATATGGACGCCGGCGATATTCTGACTCCCAGAATCGATGTTATCGGTTTTGAGATCAATACGCCCATTGAGGAGATACTCTCTGTCATTTCCGAGTCCCAATTCTCCCGTTATCCTGTGTATGAACGAAGCGTTGACCACGTAGTGGGTATTCTGTATGTAAAGCATCTGCTGAAGGAGCTGGCTGTTAACAAGACCGTTAATCTGCAAGAGCTTCTTTTGCAGCCTGTTTTCATTCCCAAGTCCATGCATTTGCATGAAATTATGAACGAATTCCGTTCTCACCAGACCCATATGGTCGTGGTTGCCGACGAATACGGCGGTATCGAAGGTATCGTTACCATGGAGGATGTTCTGGAAGAGCTGGTTGGTGACATTTGGGACGAAAATGACGATATCGTCAACGAATGGCAGAAGATCACCGACAACCGCTATGAGTGCTCCGGCGATATGAACCTCAGCGACTTTATGGACGAGCTGGGGCTGGACGAGGATGAATTGGACACCGACTGCGCCACCGTTGGCGGATGGACAGTGGAGATGATCGGTTCGATGCCTGTCCCCTTTGATTCCTTTGATTATCAGAACTACACTGTACTGGTAATGCAGGTGGATGAGGACAGCCACAGAATCCTGCGGCTTCTTGTCTTAAAGCACGAGCTGGCGGAAGATAAGAAGAAAGTATTCTAATATGTTATCCGAACATAAAAAGGCTTGACCGAGAGGTCAAGCCTTTTGCTTTTGCGGCGGGAGCAAGCCCCCGCCCTACGATGCAGGGGATGGATTTCCCGTCCTCTGCAAGCGAACGAGCAATGCTCGCCCCTACCGAAGACGCTATCTGCTTTGTAGGGGCGACCATTGGTCGTCCGTTAAAACAATGTGGTGATCCAATAGATTAAGCCGTAGGCTACGCTGGCACTTACGCTGTACACGAGGATAAAACCCTCTGCTTGTGTCTAATTAAGGCGCAGTATTTTTTATAAATAACTTGCACTATTTATATCATCTTGCTAAAATAAATATGGTGCATTTTTTCGTTGCAAAAAGTTCGGTTGGCAAAGAGGTGCTGATATGGAATATACAATACATGATTTGATTACGAAAAGGCCTGCTTCTGCATGTAAGATGCGATGGCTTGACAGCACGCCAATCGGTACGGGCATCACAGGCGCTATGTTTTACGGCGGCATCTCCGCTGAGCATATTATCATCAACAGAAATGATTTCTGGTACGGTGGAAAAGATACGCCCGTGCCCGAAATTTCAAGCTATATGGATGATATGCGCGCACTCAGAAAACAGGGTAAGTTTGCTGAAGCAACGGACATTATGTACAACGCCCTGCTTGACAAAAAGTACGGAACAGCCCTTGCGAATATGCGTACCCTGGGCGACGTTACCCTTAGGCTTCCGTGCAACGGAATTTATAACGGTTACAGTCGAGTTTTACATATGGACACATCAGAAGCTGAGGTCACCTATAAAATTGGTGATTCTTCGTTCAAACGCCGCTATGTTGCATCCCGCGTGCGGGATTTGATTGCAGTTGAACTCGAATCAGACGAGGCGATTGAATTCAGCTTAAGCAGCGGGTTCTTTAGAAGTTACGAAACTACCCGCGAGGCGATGCTGCTGGAAAATGACAAAAAACATGCTGCGTATCGTGCAGACGGTGACTGCTATATTTATTCATCCATGCACGAGGGTAAGTTTTTTGGAATCGTTTGTCGCGTCGTAACCGATGGATTTGCGAAGGTGAGCGAAAACGGCATTTCCGTTTCAAAAAGCAGGAAAACGCTCCTGTTAATAAAGGCGTTTTCCTGTGAAGACACACGGGAGGGTGGCGAGAACAACGCGGTTTCGGCTCTTAAATGCTGCCTAGGCAGCTATTGCGAAGTTTTCAAGGAAAATTTACCCACATATCAACGCTTTTATAACAGCGCCAACATTTCATTATATGACGGAAATGTGTTCCACAGCAACGAAGAATTACTCGCCATCACAAGCGATACCAAGCTGAATCCTGAGCTTACAGAAAAGCTTTGGCGCTTTGGCAGATATCTATTCATAAGCGGCACTGCCGAGCATGGTCTGCCATTCCCCCTTTACGGATTATGGGTTGGTGGCTATGAATGTCGCTTTACCCATAATGTTGGGAATGAAAATGTCCAGAGCATATACTGGCATACCGGTGCGGGTGGTTTTTCGGAGCTTAACCGCGCGCTGATCAATTATTACTGCGACAGAATGGATCAATTCCGGGAAAATGCGCGAAATCTTTATAACTGCAACGGTATTTTCGTGGGAACATACACAACTCCGGTGAATGCGGCAATCGCTTGGTATGTTCCGGTTATTCTGCACTTTAACGGGGTTGCAGGATGGCTTTCTCAGCATTTTTACAACTATTATCTCCACACAAGAGATGAGGTGCTGTTCGAGGAAAAAATTCTTCCGTTTATGGTAGAGGCGGCAGCATTTTATGAGGATTTCCATTACGAGGATGAGGACGGCACATTCGTTCTATATCCTGCCGTCTCACCCGAAAATTCACCTGCTGAATATTGTGAGCGCCATGCATTGCGCACTATGTACGCTACCGAAACTCCCACAGTTGAAGTTGCAATCTTAAAAGAGCTGCTTACAAATCTTCTTAAAGAAGCAAAGGTGAGGCCACAGCTTCGCGACAAGGCCGAAGCCTGGCAAAAACTTCTCGATAAATTGCCGCCATATCGCGTAAATGCGGACGGCGCAATCGCAGAGTGGATCCCTGAAGTCCATACGGATTTATATGACCACCGCCATATTTCCCATCTCTATCCGGTGTTCCCGGGAAGTGAGGTTAACAACGAAAACAATGCCCACCTGCTGCCGCATTTCAAAAAGGCACTCGACCTTAGAGAAAAAGGCTCGTTCTGTGGATGGTCAATGCCGCATATGGCGTCCGTTTATGCGCGGTTTGGCGATCGCGACAGCGTGTTCTACTACATGAATGCGCTGACCAAAGTGTGCTTGCTTAATAATTTCTTTACGTTATTATACGATTTCAGAGATATGGGCATTACAGGCTATGACTGCGGTGATGAATCGCGAACCTGCGTGCAGCTTGATGCGCTTTTGGGCTTTACTAACATAGCCCAGGAGATGCTTATGTATACTTCAAACGATCTTGTAAAAATTCTGCCTGCTTGCCCGAAGGAATATAACAACGGAAGCGCGAAGCTCCATTTTTTCGATGGTGTTGTTGAGATGCACTGGAATATTGCAAAGCAAGAGTGCCACGGCATTGTCACTGCGAAGAGAGATACACACTTCAAATTAGCATTACCCTTTGACAGTGGAAAACACAGTCTTAACTTGAAAGCAGGCGAAGCATTCGAGTTTTAAAAACAGCAGGATTATACCGAGATTTGGAAACATATTGAGAATAATCCATTGAAATATCTACTTAAAAAGGCACCGTGAAATCACGGTGCCTTTTTGCGGGCGGATGATATCCGCCCCTACGATAACACGTAAAATGTACGATTGTTCATGTAGGGGCGGTTATCAACCGCCCGTTACCATTTTATAAATCCAATAAAACAACCCATACACCACACTGGCACTCACACCATAGACGATCACCGGGCCGGCGATTGTAAACATCTTTGCGCCGACGCCCAGAATGAATCCTTCTGCTTGTGTCAACTTAGGACCCATTATCTCATGAAAAACATTGACACAAAAATGGTAATGTGATATATTTGCAAAGGAGTTGTTTATACCAATCTAATCCAAATAGGAGATGATTTTATGAAGATTATAAAGTCCATACCGAGCCAAAATATTTATTTTGATGAAAATATAATAAAAGCAGGGAATGCTCCCGAAAGTACCGAAATGTGTGTTGTAAACGTCTTTGATGAAATTGAATATCAATCTGTTTTGGGCTTTGGCGGCGCTTTTACAGAGTCTGCGGCTTATCTATATTCCTTACTTAACGATGAACAAAAGAAAAAATTTATGGAAAGTTATTTTTCACGCGAAAAAGGCATAGGCTATAATTTTGGCAGAACACACATAAATTCATGTGATTTTTCACTTGATATTTATACATATATTGAAGAGGGCGATACAGAACTTAAAACATTTAATATTGACCGTGACCGAAAATATATAATTCCATTTATTAAAGATGCAATGCAGTATTGCTCTGACGAGCTTGTGATTTTCGCTTCCCCTTGGAGCCCACCTGCTTTTATGAAAGATAATGAAAGTTCTGTTAAAGGCGGCTCTTTAAAGGACGAATACAAAGAGGTTTGGGCAAGATATTATGCCAAATACATAAAAGCTATGGCAGCAGAAGGCATAAAAATTTCTGCAATTACTGTACAAAACGAGCCAAAAGCCAAACAGACTTGGGAAAGCTGTTATTATTCTCCGGAGGACGAAAAGGAATTCATCGAAAAGTACTTAGCTCCAACTCTTGAAAACGAGGGTCTTTCAGAAATAAAAATCATTATTTGGGATCACAATAAAGAGCGCGTTTACGATCGTAGCAAAAAGATTTTTGCTTCTGAAAAAGTTAAAAATCGTGTTTGGGGCGTTGGCCACCATTGGTACTCAGGCGATCATTTTGATGGTATACGTCTTGTACATGAAAAATTTGGAAAAGTGCTTATCAGTACTGAAAACTGCGGCTCCATCAGAGAAGATGTATTCCAGCTCGCTGAGCGCTACGGCAAAGAGATCATCGGCGATTTCAGCAACTTCACCTCTGCTTTTTGCGATTGGAATTTGTTGCTGAGCGAAAATGGTGGACCTTTCCATAATCGCAGTGCTGAAACAACCGCTGTTGCCGGAGTCGTTTTTGAGGACAAGTCAAGTGGATGTTATGCACCTATACTTTTTGATACTGAGAAAAAAGAACTGGTTTTTACTCCCATATACTACTATATCGGACACTTTTCTAAATACGTTAGATTAGGTGCCAAGCGTATTGCTACCACTAAATATTCCGAGTATATACATACTATCGCTTTTAAAAATACTGATGACACCATCGTGCTCGTTGTAATGAACACGGCAGATCAAACTATGCCGGCAATTATTCGACATAACGACGTTTGTACTCGCATTGATATTGAGGCGCACTCTATCGTAACCGCAATTTTATAAGGCACATATTAAAAGGCTTGACCAAACTGGTCAAGCCTTTTGCGTTAAAATAAGGTGGTTATCCAATAAATAATGCCATATACTACAGAAGCAGATACGCCATAGACGATAACAGGTCCTGCAATCGTAAACATCTTTGCACCCACGCCTAAAATAAAACCTTCGGTTTTGAATTCTACGGCGGGGGCGGAGATAGCGTTGGCAAAGCCGGTGATGGGTACCAGCGTTCCTGCGCCGGCGTGTTTGGCAATATCGTCGTACAGGCTCAGACCTGTGAGCAATGCCGAAAGAAAAATCAGCGTAATGCAGGTGGCAGTGCCTGCTCCCTCTTTTTCCAGCCCCAAAGCGGTATAGCCGTTCATGCAAAGCTGGCCGATGGCGCAAATAAACCCACCTACCAGAAACGCCTTTAGGCAATCCTTGCCGATTGGCGATTTGGGGGCCATACTATTTATCAGTTTTCCGTATTCTTTTTCCGTCATAAGAAAATCCCTCCTGTGGTATTTTTCCATACACAGGAGGGATTATACATTTTATGCGTTGGGAAACACCGTTTCCATTGCAATACGGGCTGCATCCTGCTCTGCCCGTTTCTTGCTGGTGCCTGTTCCCTTTCCCACAACCGTTCCGTTCAGCGTTACCTCAACACAGAAGGATTTGTTATGGTCAGGGCCACTCTCCCCTACCAGCCGATAGCTGATCTGCTGGTTCTTCTTTTGCTGCACCAGCTCCTGCAGGGCAGTTTTATAGTCCACGTTCCGCAGCCTGCTCTGGGGCACATTGCACAGCACAAAGGTTTCAATGAATCTTCGCGCTGCATCCATACCCCCATCCAAAAAGCAGGCAGCCAACACCGATTCCACGGCATCAGCAAGAATGGACGGGCGGTTTCTGCCGCCGCTTTGCTCTTCTCCGTGACCCAGCAGCAAATACTGCCCCAGCTCAATTCTCTCTGCGATCCTTGCAAGGCTGGCCTCGCAGACCATATCCGCCCGCATACGGGTCAAGTCGCCCTCCAGGCGGTCGGGAAAGGTTTTGTACAGATGCTCTGCAACCACCATACCCAGCACGGAATCTCCCAAAAACTCCAATCGCTCGTTGCTTTTCAGACTGTCGTGCCACTGCTCGTTGGCATAGGAGGAATGGGTCAATGCGTTTTGCAGCAGGGTGATATTCTTGAACTTATAGCCGATGGCGGCTTCCAGATCCTTAATCATTTTGGGGCTCCTTTTCGGTCAGCTCTGCCAGGCTTTGCTCCAGCTCAGCGGAGAAATCGGTCTTGGCAGCATCCATTGCCTGCCGCACTGCATTACGGAAAGCCAGAGCATCAGACGAGCCGTGGGCCTTGATAACAGGCTTGCGGATACCCAAAAACTGGGTGCCGCCGATGGTGCGGTAGTCCAGCATTCCCATCACCTCGTCCACACCGGGTTTACAGAACAGGTAGCCGATTTTGGACAGGAAGCTGCGCTTGAAGATCTTATGCTTCATCAGGCTGCCCATAAACATAGCTGTGCCCTCGATGGACTTGAGCAGCACATTGCCGGCAAAGCCGTCACACACCACCACATCCACCATTCCAAGGGGTACATCCCGGGCTTCAGCGTTACCAACGAAGTTGATAATGCCCTTGTCGCTGGCATCCTTCAGAAGGGCATAGGCTTCTTTTTGCAGGTCTGTTCCCTTGGTGTCCTCTGCGCCGATGTTCAGCAGACCCACCTTGGGGTTTTCCACGCCTAAGTATTTCTTTGCATACAGCGAGCCAACCACACCAAACTGCAGCAGAAACTCCGCCGTACACTCAGCGTTGGCGCCACAGTCCAAAATTACGGTCTTGCCGCCGGCCTTATTGGGCATCACAGGGCCCATTGCCGCCCGGCGAATACCCTTTACCCGCTTTACAAGCAGGGTTGCGCCGGTAAGAAGCGCGCCGGTAGAGCCGGCGGAAATGACTGCATCGCCCTGCCCGTCAGCAAGCATTTTCAGACTCACCATCATAGACGAATCCTTTTGCTTCCGCACAGCAGCGGTAGGATCTTCGTGGTTATCCACCACGCCGTCTGTGTGGACAATTTCCACCCCGGCAGGGAGCGTATCGACGCCCTGTTCCTTCAGTGTGCTGAGGATCTCCTCTCCCCTGCCCACCAATATGATTTGCGCGCCAAAATCCTTCGCTGCCTGCACGGCGCCCATCACGGGGGCCATAGGGGCATTATCGCCACCCATTGCATCCAGAATAATCTTCATAGGCTACCTCTTTCTCTAAATATGCTCTTTCAAGGCATCGATGATCGCCAGGGAACGGTTAGCAATCGCCAAATTCTTCTCTGCTTTTTTGCGGATCCGCTGCTCCAGCGGCGCGATGATGCTGAAATTCACATTCATGGGCTGGAAGTTTTCGATCCGCCCGTCGCTGATGTATAAGCCCAGCGCGCCGATGGCCGTTTCCTTGGGGAAGTCGGGAATTTCCTTTCCCTGCACCTTCGCCGCCATAGCAACACTTGCCAGGAAACCGGAGGCAGCGCTTTCCACATAACCTTCCACGCCGGTCATCTGTCCGGCAAAGGCTACCAGGGGGTTGCGTCTGTCGGCATAATACTTATCCAGCAGCTTGGGGCTTTGCAGGAAGGTGTTCTGGTGCATAACACCGTAGCGAACAAATTCCGCATTGGCAAGGGCGGGGATCATAGAGAACACCCGCTTCTGCTCACCGAACTTTAAGTGGGTTTGGAAGCCCACCAGGTTAAATACGCTCTTGGCCGCATTATCCTGCCGCAGTTGAACCACCGCATAGGGCTCTTTGCCGGTTTTAGGGTCGGTAAGTCCCACGGGCTTCAGTGGGCCAAAACGCAGGGTATCCTGCCCACGGCGGGCCATTACCTCCACAGGCATACAGCCCTCGAAAACCCGCTTGTCCTCAAAGCCGTGAACCTCTGCCTCCTCCGCGGAGATCAGCTCTGCAACAAAGGCCTCGTACTGCTCCTTATTCATAGCGCAGTTTACATAATCCGGCGTTCCTCTGTCGTAACGGCTCTGCCACCAGGCCTTATCCATATCCACAGACTCGGCAGTTACCAAAGGCGCTGCCGCATCAAAGAAGTGGAGATAGTCGCTGCCGAAATACGCCCCGATGGCTTTGGAAAGAGCGTCACTGGTCAGAGGGCCTGTGGCAACGATCACAGGCCCTTCCGGCACCTGTGTCACTTCTTCGGAAATAACGGTAATATTGGGGTGGCTGCGGATCTTCTCCGTTACAAGGTCTGAAAAGCCCTGTCTGTCCACCGCCAAACATCCGCCTGCTTCTACACGGGTCGCATCCGCGCAGGCGATGATCAAACTGTCCAGTCGGCGCAATTCTTCCTTCAACAGACCCACGGCATTTTCAATTTTATCCCCTCGCAGAGAATTGGAGCATACCAGCTCCGCAAAGGTATCTGTATGGTGGGCGGGGGATTTCTTGTGGGGCTTCATTTCGTAAAGCGCCACCTGTATCCCTCTTTGGGCAAGCTGCCACGCGGCTTCCGCGCCTGCCAAGCCTGCGCCGATCACTTTCACAGTTGTCATTTGGTCTCCTTGGTTTTTGTAGACTTCTTCGTGGTTGTCTTTTTCTTGGCCGCGGGCTTTTTGGCTGCAGCCTTCTTTGTGGGTTTCTTTTCCTCTGCGGGCCCTTCGGTTTCTTTCTTCTGATAGTAGCCCCGCTTATCCTCCGGCAGGAAGTTCTCGCATTCTTCATTGATGCAGAAGGGCTTCATACGGCCTCTGCCGGACTTTTTGAACATAGTCTGTCCGCACTTGGGGCAATCCTCCGCGGTGGGCACATCCCAGGTCATGAAGCCACATTCCGCGCCACGCTCACAGCCGTAGTAAGCATAGCCCCGCTTGGATTTCCGCTTCAGAATGGTACTGCCGCACTTAGGACAGCGGCCGGGCATTTTCTCTACAATGGGCTTGGTGTTTTTGCACTCCGGAAAACCGGGGCAGGCTAAGAATTTGCCGAAGCGACCGATCTTAACCACCATATTTCTGCCGCAGACCTCACAGATCTCCTCACTGACCTCATCGGGTACTTTCAATCTTGTGCCCTCCAGGGCAGCCTCTGCGTCCACCAGCTCCTGATGGAAGTCCTGGTAAAACTCCGCAAGCAGCGCCTTCCAGCTTTGATTGCCGGATTCCACCTCGTCCAGACGGGTTTCCATATTTGCGGTAAATTCCACATCCACGATGTCATTAAACCGTTCCATCATAAGGCCTGTGACCACCTCGCCCAAGGGCGTAGGCTGCAGTCGCTTATCCACCTTGTTTACGTACTCCCGCTCCTGAATGGTGGAAACGATGGTGGCATAGGTAGAAGGTCTGCCGATGCCCTTTTCCTCCATAGCTTTCACAAGGCTTGCCTCATTATAACGGACAGGAGGCTGAGTGAAGTGCTGCTCCGGCTTCATTTCCGCTGCCAGAGCCTTATCTCCCTCCTGCAGGTCGGGAAGGGGCGCGCCCACTGCCTCGGACTCCTCATCCCTGCCCTCCTCATAGACAGCAAGGAAGCCGGGGAATTTCACGCTTTGGTGGGTGCTGCGGAAGATATGGCCGGAACACTCCGTATCAATGGCAACCGTATCATACACTGCATTTGCCATTTGGGATGCCAGAAAACGGCTCCAAATCAGCTTGTAGAGCTTATACTGCTCCTTGGTCAGGCTCTTTGCGATCCGCTCGGGGTCCAGCTCCACGTGGGTGGGACGAATGGCTTCGTGGGCATCCTGAGCGCCGGATTTGGTCTTGAATACGTGGTGGGAGCCATAGTGATAGTTCTTTCCGTAACGGTTTGTGATAAAGTCTGCCGCCGCATCCATCGCCTCATTGGAAAGGCGCAGGGAGTCGGTACGCATATAGGTGATCAAACCCAAAGTGCCCTCACCGGCCACGTCAACACCTTCATACAGCTGCTGGGCGATGGCCATGGTGCGCTTGGGAGTCATATTTAATTTCCGGGCAGCCTCCTGCTGCAAGGTGGAGGTGGTAAAGGGAGGGGCGGCAGAGCGCTTCTTGTCCGCGCGCTTTACCCCCACAACGGCAAATTCGCCGCCTGTGATATCCTTCATAACACCCTGTACCTGCTGCTCATTTGCCAGTTCCTTTTTCTTGGGGCTGCCGTAATAACGGGCCACAAAGGCGCCGGGTTTGCCAACGAGATTCAGCTTTACATCCAGCGACCAGTACTCCTTGGGAACAAAGGCGCGGATCTCATTTTCCCTGTCCACCACCAGCCGGGTCACCACGGACTGCACACGGCCGGCAGACAGACCTCTGCGGACCTTTTTCCACAGCAGCGGCGACAACTCGTAGCCAACGATTCTGTCCAAGATCCGTCTTGCCTGCTGGGCATCTACCAAATCCAAGTCAATGGCTCTGGGGTTTGCAATGGCCTGCAGCACCACGTTTTTTGTGATTTCATTAAAAGGCGCGCGCTTTGTCTTCTCCTCAGGCAGCTCCAAAAGCTCCTTCAAATGCCAGGCGATGGCCTCACCCTCACGGTCAGGGTCAGTTGCAAGATAGACCATATCTGCTTTTTTCGCATCCCGCTTTAAGGCTGCAATAATATCGCCTCTGTCGGGCAGGGGTACATATTCCGGCACAAAACCGCCCTCGATATCCACGCCCATCGTGCTTTTGGGCAGGTCACGCAGGTGACCCTTGCAGGCCTTCACAACATAATCCGGGCCCAGATATTTACCAACGGTTTTCGCCTTGGTCTGCGACTCCATAATTACCAGATTGAAACTCATAGTTTCCTCCAACACATTATTTTAAGCTGAAACGTCCGCCGGGATGCTTGTAAATCAAGCCCTTTATGGCGAGCATTGTAAGTATTGACAACACCTTTGACGATGGCCAGTTCAGCTTGGCGATCAGCTCCGCAGGCTCTTGGGGCTGGCGGTTAAGCTGAGCCAAAACAGTCTTCTCCTCTTCGTTAAGGGCAGGATGTCTGTTTTCTAACACACTATACGGGGAATTTTCTTTGTTGTCAATGGGTTTTTTCCCGAACGCCTCCGCTTCCGGCAAATTCTCCCCGGGCAAAGCTGAGGTTTGCGCCACCTTTGCAGGCGCAGATTCTCCTGCAAACAAGGGCATTTTTGTATATTTCTGCACCTGATCAGGATAGAGGATCTCATAGATGCTCACCACATCCCACCCGGACAAGGCAGGAATTGCGCCCTCCTGCAGCAGGGCATTGCTGCCCTCACAGGTGGGTGTGTTGATATTTCCGGGCACAACAAACACATCTCTGCCCTGCTCCAAAGCCCGCTGGGCAGTGATCAGCGCGCCACTCTTCTTAGGTGCTTCCACAACTAAGACACCGTTGCTGATACCGCTGATAATGCGGTTTCTGGCAGGGAAATGCCAGGGGATACTCTCCGCCTCCGGCGGGTATTCAGAAAGCAGGCAGCCGTTTTGAACAGTCTGCTCAAAGAGTCTGCGGTTATGGCGGGGATAGACCACGTCCACACCACAGCCAAGCACACCGATCACCGGGTAGCCTGCCTCCAACGCCCCCTGCATTGCCGCAGTGTCTGCGCCCGATGCGCCGCCGGACACCACATAGCCGCCACAGGAGGCGATTTGCTTGCCCATTTGGTGGGCGATCTGCAACCCGTAGGCAGATGCCTTTCGTGTGCCGACCACGCCTATGAACGGCGCCCTCTCCCAATCCGGCAGGACACCTTTATAATATAGTAATAGGGGCGCATCCGATGTATTCCGCAATCTGGGCGGGTACGCGGTGTCTGCTATGGGAAGCAGCTTGATCCCCTTTTTGTTGCACTTTTGTAAAATCTGCTGGGCGGTATGTAAATCTTTATCCTTGATCCCATACTTTGCCAAAATACTGTCTGCGCTGTGAAACAGCTCTTCCGGGTCGCGAAAACGCTCCAAAAGGCGGTGTTTATCCATCAGAGATATATCCTTTAGCTCTGCAAACCATATCCAATGGAGTAGCATTTTCTCACCCTTTCGCTTTTATTTTTTCATTTGCCACATCACAATGGCGGCGGCAATTGCCGCGTTCAGAGATTCACAGTTGGGATTCATAGGAATGATCAAGCTGCGCTGGGCGCTATCCAAGATCTCCCTGCGGACACCCTGCCCCTCACTGCCGATGACCACTGCCATGGTATGAAGGGGCGCTTCCCGCAGATCCTTAGCGCTTTCGTTCAAGGCGGTGACACCGATGGGGATCTCTGCCTGCCGGCAGGCTTCTTTTGCCTCCTGCCAGGTGGTCTGCACAATGTCCATACGAAACACTGCGCCCATAGAGGCTCTGACTACCTTATGACTGTAAGGGTCTGCGCAGCCCTCTAAAAGCGCCACGGGAACCCCCAGCGCGTCAGCCGTTCTCAAAATCGTGCCCAGATTTCCCGGGTCCTGGATTCCGTCCAGCAAAAGCATTCCCGCCTTGGGCGCAAAGGCTTTTTTCTCAGGAAGGCGGCACACAAACAGCGCCCCCTGGGGGCTTTGCATAGGAGAGATGGATTCCATCACATCCATAGGCACGACCACCGTGCGCACACCCTGGGGGATCTCCATCTGCACATCTTCGGATAAAATCACGGCATCCAATCCGTCCCACCAACGAATCGCCTCCTGCAGAAGCTTTGTTCCGTCTGCCACGAACAGGCCCGTCTGCTCCCGCTCTTTTCGAGAGGACAGGAGCTTTTTTACCTGCTGCAGAAAGGGGTTTTTCCTGGAAGTGATCAATTCTCTCATAGCTTTTGCACCGCGTTCAACGCTTCGGATTCTCCTAAAATAACCATTACGTCTCCGGGCAGGATCTCGTAATCTGCGCCGGGGGCTACGTTGATGTTGCTCCCCTGCTTTACGGCAATGATATTGACACCCAGCTTTGCCCGCACGTTCAAGTCCTTCAGACTCTTGCCGATCCAGGACGCCGGCGCCGGCACTTCAATGATGCCGCAGGCATTGGAAAGCTCAATGTAATCCAGCACATTGTTGCTGGACAGGCTTCTTGCCAAACGGTTTGCCTGCTCCTGCTCAGGGATCACTACTCTGTCCGCGCCCAGCTTTAAAAGCACCTGCCGGTGGGTTTCGTCGTGGGCCTTACAAATTACGTAGGGGATTCCCAGCTCCTTCAAATTCATGGTTGCCAAAACGGAATCGCCCAGGCTGTCGCCAATGGCAACGATGGCGCAATCAAAATTCTTTGCGCCCAAGGCCTTCAGCACCTCTTTATCCCGGGCATCACCAACCACCGCCTGGGTAACCTGGCTGCTGACCTGCTGGACCAGCTCGCTTTTAAAGTCAATAGCCAGCACCTCGCAGCCCAATTCACACAGACGGCAAGCTACCTCGCTGCCAAAGCGTCCCAAACCTACAACTATATAAGATTTCATTGCTTACCTCCTACTCAAACCTAACCAATCAACAAATTGGTATCTGCATAACGGAAGCGATCCTCCGCTTTATTACCCATTAAGAAGCCCAGACTGATGGTCAGTACGCCCACCCGTCCGAAATACATAAACAAAATCACCAGCAGCTGCGCCGGAGCACCCATCACTGTGGTAGCGCCGGTTGTCAATCCTACCGTTGCCAAGGCGGAAACCGCTTCATACAGGCCATCCACAAAGGGCACAGAAGAGGTTGCTGCGATGAAAAAGCCGCCGAAAAATGCCAAGCTTACCATGATAAAGAAAATAGTCATTGCATCGGTTGCTTTGTTGTCGGGAATGGTGCGGTGGAACAGATGCACCGAGGATTTGCCCCGGGCTTTAGTCCAGATAAACAGCACCAGCACCACAAATGTGACGGTTTTTAAGCCGCCGGCTGTAGAGCCGGAGGAGCCGCCGATCAGCATAACCACCATAGATGCTGCCTTTGCGCCATCGGTGAGCAACCCTTGATCCAGGGACGCAAAGCCTGCCGTCCGAAGGGTCACCGTTTGGAAAAACCCGTTGAGGATCTTCTGCCAAACAGGCATCCCCCCCAAGGTATCGGGATTGTTCCATTCCAGCAAAAGTATCAGACCTGTGCCGATCGTAATGATAGCGGCGGTAGCGATCAGCACCAGCTTGGTGTAAACGCTAAACTTTTTGAAGGAACGGACTCTTGCCAGCTCCTCCCAAACGAAAAAGCCCAAGCCGCCTACGGTGATAAGCACCATTAAAGTGATCAGCACCACAGGGTCATCGTTAAAGGCAATCACACTCTGCCCCGGCGCAACAGATCCGAAGATATCAAATCCTGCATTGCAAAAGGCAGACACAGCGTGGAACACACCCCAAATCGCCGCTTGCCGGAAGCCGTAGTCAGGCAAGAAATGCAGGCATAACACTGCCGCGCCCAACAGCTGGATGCTCAGCGACCCAAAAATCACGATCCGTTGCAGCTGCACAACACCGTGCATATCGTTCAGGCTCATTGCCTGCGCCATCACCATACGCTGCTTCAGCCCCACCTTGCGGCGGAACAGGAAAATTACCAAAGAAGCCGCAGACATAAAGCCCAAGCCGCCGATCTCGATCAGAAGCAGAATGATAGTCTGTCCAAAGCCGCTCCACTGACTCCACGTATCAAAGAGCACCAGGCCTGTTACACAGGTAGCGGAGGTGGCAGTAAACAAAGCAGGAAGAATTCCACAGGATCCTCCATTCCGGGAGGAGATGGGCAGGCTCAGCAAAACTGTTCCCAGCAGGATGATTCCCGCAAACGTCAGCGCAATGATCTGCGTTGTGGACAAGCGCAACTTTCTTGCCCGTTTCCATAGGCGCAGCGTTCTGTTTTCGCCGGACATTGTCATTCCTCCTTTTGCTTACAATAAGGGTATTCTACCTTATTATACCAACTTTACTCCACTTTGCAAGCAGGTTTTAAAACGAACCACCCTCGGGAAGCTCCCGAGGGTAGTGTTTTATTCCTTCACAAAGGCCAGGGATGTGTCTAAATATTGCTCCCATACGTAGGTGTCGGTTTTCTTATCCAGATTGTATGCTTCACGAATACCTGTGCACACCCGCAGAAGCTTCGCCTTCATAGCGGGGGATGCAAACATCTCGGCGTTATCCGGCAGCATTGCGTGATAGAAAATTTTGCATCTGTCCTCGTGGGGATAGGTTACCGCAATTTCCTCTGCAAAGACACGGGTCTCTCCCTCCAGGTATGCAGGATCGATCTCCACCTCCGCCCCGTAGGTATAGGCAAAGCCCTCCGGATTCAGTTGATTCCAGTTATCAAAGTCGCGGCTGTTGCCCAAAACACGACTGTCAATGGCATAGGCCATACCTTGGATCAGCGCCTTTACAGGATCGGCCTTCACTGAGATCAGCACCCAGCAATCTCCTTCCTCCCAGAACTGCGCCCAATCCTTATCCTCGTCGATGCTCTGCACCAAAGCAATTTGGATCCAGCCCTTCTCCACGGTTTTCTGCAAAAACTTACTGGGAAACTGAGCCAGGACAGGCTCTATCTGATCCAGGATGTTTCTGATCGTTTGGGGCTTATGCTCCGCAACCAGCGTGTGTCCGCCGGTATGCTTTACCGCATCCTCCCAAAACAGTACCTTTACGCCGTATTTCTTTTGGTACTCGTCTGCATAGGTGCGGCAATCGGTCAGACCCTGGGTATCCGGGTTTCGGGGGGTATAAAGGGTGCCGATATATACATTTTCATCTTCCACCGGCGTTTTTGTGATATCCCAGCGGTAAATGGTGCTGGTTGCATCTGTTGCCAGCATCCAAATATACGTTCCGTCACTATAGAATTTAGACGGAGATTTGGTATAAGGAATCGTTACCTGGGCGGTGCGCTTTCCTGCCTTCAGGTCGTAATAGGTAAGCTCAAGACCCTCTTCGGTCTCTACGTAATCCACCACGCCTCCCATAGGCATAATGGCTGCACGGCCTGCGGTTTTATCCTGTGGCAGATCCGGCGCCAGGAAGCTATGGGATTCCCCGCCTCTGGTGCCATACACCAAATGGCGGACTGTGCCATCCTGCCAGCTTACAAAGTATTCTGCGCCGCTGGTCTGCAGATTGGAGATCCCCGCGCCTCTTGTAAGAGGCTGGCCGGTTTCCGTAGAAATGTATTCCATATAGGCGTTGCCTGCTTCGTCTGTAAACTGGCACAGCAGCACCGCGCCGTCAAAATATGTGCCCAGCAGCATACGGCTTGCGGCTGCCTGCTGACGAATCAGACGGGATATCCCTGTGGATAGATCAAGCGCGCGCACCTCGCTGCCCACAGCATAATACACTTCATTTTTTGCAAGGCAAATCACAGGCTGACCCACGATCCCCTCCGGCAGAACCACTTCGGTAACACGCTGCAGCTGGGGATTCAAAACCACCACCTGTCTTGTGGCCGTCAGGTAATAGGCCATACCCGTACTGGCCGTATCCACAACAGAAACGGCTGTCACATCGCCTGTTTCCAAGGTAGCAATTACCTCGCCCTTATCTCCCGCCAGAACGGTCAGACCCTTTTGGCCCATAACCAGCAGGTTTGCGCCAATGCCGGTCATACCAAAATAGGTATCATTGCTCAGCATATACATACGTACTGCCCCTGCGCTCTGCAGCTCAGCAGCGCTATCCGGCACATATAAGCCGGTGGTCTCCTCCGCCTGGGTAGACGTTTCCATATCATCCGTTACGGGCGCTCTTCTTCCGCAGCCCGCCAGCAGCAATGCCGCCAACAGAAGTATGCATAGTCGCTTCATTTACTGTCTCCTTGCCAATGTATAGTCATCTCCCTGCCGATAGTAGGGGCAGCGAGGCTTGGGATTGGTGTACAGGCGGTACACCTCATCCTCGTCCAGATCCATTTTGCAGTAGTACTCATCATACTCTTCATCGTAATCGTAGTACCAACAGGTCTCGCACTCATTTTCCATAACCCAAACTCCTTAAATAGTTCTGCACATCAAAGGGACGGATCTTTTCATCCTTGCGCAAATACAGCGGATGGTGAGGATGCCCTTTTTTGCTCACCTTGCCGGCGCAGTACCAGCTTGCTCCGCAGGCTTGTCCCACCGCCAGCATATCCTGCAGGCATTGGCTCAGGTAGTCCCGCTTTTCAATGATCGTACCCCACGCCGCCCACACAGAGGGCTTTTCCGAGATGGACAGCACGTAACGAAAGGCCTCCAGATTCTCCCGGTGGAGCTGCATATTGCAAAACTGCTCCATAGTGTCCGGGTCTGTAGCCCTTTGGGCATACACATTGAACATAATAAAGCTGTCAAAACCGTTGCCCAGGGCGATCCGTTCCACAGACTTCAGGGTATTGTCCAAATCCCCCGGCTGGGCTGTGGAGGGATTAATGCCGATGCAGATCAGCGGGTTTTTCCCCCGGGTGCCCAATATGTAACGGTATTCCGAATAAAAATTGGGGGCATACAGCCATTTCTTTACGTCATATTCTTCGTTAGGCTGGTTTGCCGACTTTATGGCCTGTTGGAAGGTCACCAGCTCTATCTTGTCGGTCGTAACCGAAGGTATGTGCATAGTTTCTCTCCTTATGCCCACAAAACCGTATCCACGGGAATGTCATAGTCCTCTGTGGGCAGGTGCTCTACGATTTGAAAATCATAACAAAGTGCCAACGTGGGATGATCCGGCTCTTCTGCCAAAAAGCGGTCGTAGAAGCCGCCGCCGTAGCCAATGCGGTCGCCCTTTTTCGTGAAAGCAACGCCGGGCATCAGTACCAAAGCGGTCTTGTCCTCCGCAACAGGAGTATCCGCCACAGGCTCGGGGATCCCCATACTGTTTTTCTCCACCTGAGAAAGGTCGTCTAAGTACAAAAATTTCATAGTATCCCCATAGATTTTGGGAACTGCCACTTTTTTGCCGTCCCGGAGCGCCTGCTCCAGCATAGGTACTGTACGCACCTCCTGATTGTAGGGCAGGTAGCCGTATACGGTCTTCGCATTTTGGTAGGCCTCGGTGCTCAGAAACAGCTCGCCCAGCTTTTCACTGCGGGAGATGATTTCCTCTCGGGTCATCGCCCGTTTCTTCTCCCGAATTTCTTTGCGCAAAGCCTTTTTATCCATTTTGCTCCTCCTTGGGTGTCTTCCGGAATAGACGGAACCACAGAAGCACCGCCAGCTGTCCGGGAATGCCCAGCAGGAACAGTTTCCAGATATTCAGGTGCGCAAACAGCAAAAGAGACATATACAGACTCAGCAGGCTGCCCCACGCAATGACGGAAACAAGTGTTTTGTTCCAGCGGAAATCGTGCCAGGCAGACCGCAGGCTCAGCAGAACAATGGCATTTGCGGGAATGGCGTAAATGAAAGCAATCCAGCTCTTGGCAATTCCCAGAGAGGAAATGATCACAAACAGCAGCAGCGCCACAAACCACACCAGCAGAGAGCTCAGGCCCAAAATACTTAATTTGTCTGCCTTCCGCTTCAGAGTCTTCTCCACTGCTTTTTCCATTTTTCCCACTACTGCGCCTGTTTCCTCCGGCAGCTCATTGGGATCTGTCAGCAAATCATTCACCGTTATACCAAAGAGCTCCGCCAGCTGCACCAGAGTCAGCACGTCGGGCATAGACTCCCCACGTTCCCACTTGGACACCGCTTTGTCGGAATAATTCAGCTTCTCCGCAAGGCCCATTTGGGTCAGTCCCTGCTGTTTCCGATAGGCGGCTATATTGGAGCCAATGATGGCTTTTAATTTCTCGTCGTGCATAGGGTTCCTCCAGGACATAGTTTTCTATATTTTAACAGAAAACAGAAGATTTTTCAACCATAGAAAAACGCCACCCTTCGGTGGCGTTTATGTATCAGTTTTGGGGAAACAGCTGTTCGTAGCAATACTTCATAACAGCGCTTCTGGTGACGATACCGATGAAGGTTTCCTTATCGTCCACCACCGGCACAAAGTTCTGTCCGCTGGCGCGCTGCACCAAATCGTGCATATTGGTGGTTACCCGAACGGGGACATTGTCCTTACGGCGGGTGATCTCCATAATGCGCCGCGCCTCTGCCTGGCGCATATCCATATAGCACATATTTTTCAGCGCCCACAGCAGGTCACCCTCTGTTAAGGTGCCCCGGTACTCGCCCCGCTTGTTCAGAATGGGAAGCGCCGCGAAGCCGGATGCCTCCATTTTCTCCAAAGCCTGCCGTACTGTGTAGTCATCATATACGAAGGCGCACATCGCCTTCGGGGTCAGAAAGAATAGGATGTTATTCATAATTACTCCTTTAGCCTGAGCAATGGTCGGTGGCTTGCCTGCCATTAGTAATATTATAGCATAAAAATTGCAAATAAGCATATAAAATATCTGCAAACAAATTGTAACGCCGCAGAAAAACAGCCCTGTTTTTTGTGTATATTGCACAAACACATTTCTGTTCTGCCCGAAAGCATTCGTCGAATTATGCAAACTCTACCGGGAGTAGATATGCCCTCTACTGCTACGATGGCGGAAAATTTGGCGGTAGGGTGTATTCTACCGAAGAAGCTGTTATACTGTTAGCAAAGGAAAGGCGGCGAAGTTATGGCAAAACGAATCAAGCTATGTGACAGGCTGCTCCCCGACTACACCCGCGGGGAGGAGATCATGAATATGGTCACCCATATTGTGGGCGGTGGATTGGGCATTCTGATTTTAGCGGTTTGCCTTGTTAAGGCGATCCTGGCAAGGAACGCTTTGGATATCGTTGGCTCTGCCATATTTGGTGGAACGATGATCGTGCTTTATACTATGTCCAGTGTATACCACGGACTCCACGCAGGCACAGGCAAGAAGGTGATGCAGATCATCGACCATTGCACCATCTATTTTCTGATATGCGGCACTTATACGCCGATTCTGCTGTCAGGCTTTGTGCCTACCTATCCTCTGCTGGGATGGGGGCTGCTGGCAGCAGAGTGGGGCTTGGCGATCCTGGCCGCAACCCTTACCGCCATCGATTTAAAGAAGTACAACGTCTTTTCTATGATCTGCTACATCACGATGGGCTGGGGCATTATCTTCTTTCTGGAACACGCCATTTCCGTGTTGACAAAGCCCGGCTTTTTGCTGCTGCTTAGTGGCGGTATCGCCTACACCGTGGGGGCGATCCTTTACGGCATCGGCTCTAAGACAAGGTGGTTTCATTCCGTGTTCCACATCTTCGTGGTGCTGGGAAGTGTCCTGCAAGCTATAGCGATTATTCTGTATGTATTATAAAAATGTAGGGCGGGAGTTTAGACTGCTCCCGCCCTACTTTTTTCTCCGTTTATATGCTATAATTTTTACAGAATGCTTGTCACCAAATCCAAAAACGCCACACTATATGGGTGAAAGGGGGCGAACCAATGGATGCAGCAGGCAACGCTCTTATGAAAGAATTTGCCGAAAACTATATGGAAACGCTGTTTTACTTCTGTCTGAAGAAGACAAGCAACAGCGCAGATGCAGAAGACCTGACACAGGATATCGCGCTGCATATTCTGACCGCTTTGGGTAACGGAACTGTCCCCGTGAATTTCCCCGCTTGGGTATGGCAAATCGCCCGTAACCGCTATGCAGCCTGGGCGACCCGGAAGCATAACCACTCCCAATCGGTAACCGGTTTCGATGTGGGTGATTATGAGATAGAAGACAGAAGCGGAAATGTCCTTGATGAACTGATCTACAGTGAGGAATTATCACTGCTCCGGCGGGAGCTGGCGTTCATCAAGCAGGACTACCGTCAGATTCTGGTGGCCTATTACATAGAGGACAAGTCTGTCCGGGACATTGCCCAAAACCTCTCCCTTTCGGTAAGCGTGGTGAAGCAGCGGCTCCACCGCGCCAGAAAAATCTTGAAAGAAGGTATGGATATGGCAAGAGAATTTGGTCGGCTTAGTTATAAGCCGGAAAATATCAGTTTTACAGCAAGTGGTCGTCAGCCAAGCGGACTGCCTTGGAGCGCAGTGCAGAGAAGTATCCCAAAGAACATTTTGCTTTACGCCAGCAATAACCCTTGTACCTTGGAAGAGCTATCTATGGAATTGGGGATCGCCCTTCCCTATATGGAGGAAGAGGTGGGTATCCTGCACCAGGCAACACTGCTGAAAAAGCAGGGAGATAAATACATTACCGATTTCTTCATATTAGACAAAAACTGCCGGATGGAGTTTTATAATACCCTTAGACAAAGCGCAAAGGAACGGAGCAACCTGATACAGAAAATTATAGAAGATATGCTGCCTGACATTCGCGCACTGGGTATTGCCGGCAACCATTTGGACGACAATCACATCTATTGGTGGTTGGTGCCGCACATCATTGATTACATCATTAGAAACACGAAACAAGATCCTTCTATGTACCGACCGCCCAAACGGGCAAATGGAGAAACCTGGGGTTTTGTAGGCTATGAAGCAGCAGAACTGCCTGAATCCATTTATATGGGTCATAACGGCACCGGAAACGGAAGCAAAAAAGGGTGTAACTATTTTTGGTCATATAAGATTAACGATTATAAAATGTGTGACCAATGCGGCGAAATGAGTTGGGACGGTGTAATGTTATTGGGCGAGTGCCTTCGCAATCACCGTCTTATCACAAGCTTTACAGACAGTGAAAGCCGCGTATGGCAGAGCATAGACGGCAAACACGCGCACGCAAATGAGAGCGGAGAAATTATCCCGGACATTCTTGTAATGACCGGCGAGCAGCTTGAGGAAATCCACCGTTTCCTGAAAGAACACAAGCATTATCCGGCATTGATGGAGAACGCCACCACCGTATACAAGAAGCTGAACGCAATTCTCCAAAACTACAGCCACGAGGTCTTACACTACAGTGTGGATTACTACATTTCTATGGAAATGTATACAATGCGTATGATGGCAGTTCACGATCTTGTGGATAACGGTTTTCTGCAGCTGCCTGATGACCCCAATAAGTCCACCTTGGGAATGCACTTTCTGCTATGGTGACCCTCTTTCCCGTAGGGGCGGACCTGTGTGTCCGCCCGCGGGTAAATTTGAATAGGAACGGCGGGAGCAAGCCCCCGCCCTACAAAGGTGTTCGGGGGGCTTGCCACGGGCGGCAAAGCCGCCCTCGCAATGACAAAAAAACGGCCACACCAGTGTGCGCCACCCCTCGCAATGACAATGAAATATTACAGAAAAAAGAGCGTGCCACCCGGCACGCTCTTTTGTTATTCTTCGGTTTGGATGCTGTCGAAAAGGGTGGTTTCCTGGGTTTCGCTGATTTCCTTGCCTGCCATACAGTCGGCAAACTGCTGACCTGTCATAGTTTCGTGCTGCAGGAGGAATTCCACGATTTTCTTCATCTTATCGGCATCGCGGGTGAGGATTTCCGCGCAATGGGCATAGGCCTTGTCCATCAGCGCCTTTACCTCATCATCGATGGTGCCGGCTACCTTTTCGGAGTAACCCTTCACCTTCTCGTAGTCGCGACCGATGAACAGCTCGTCGCCGCCGGTGTAGGACACCGTACCAAGGCTTTCGCACATACCGTAGCGGGCAACCATATCTCGGGCAAGCTTACTTGCTCTGTCGATATCGTTGGATGCGCCGGTGGAGATATCCTTCAAAAACAGCGCCTCTGCCACACGGCCGCCCAGCAGACCTACGATCCGCTCGTACATTTCGTTACGGGTCAGGTGGTTGCTATCCTCCTTGGGGGTGGTCCAGGTCAGGCCCAAGGCTCTACCTCTGGGAATGATGGAAATCTGATGGACAGGGTCGTGGGTGGGCAAACTGTGCATCGCCACCGCGTGGCCAGCCTCGTGGATGGCGGTGATCCGCAGATCCTTCTCCAGCCGGACACGGCTGCGCTTTTCGGGGCCTGCCATAATCTTCATCATCGCCTCATTCAGATCCTGCATATTCAGCACCGGGCGATTTTCCCGGGCTGCCAAAATGGCAGCCTCATTCAAAAGGTTACTGAGGTCTGCGCCGGTAAAGCCTGAGGTCGCCAGCGCCACCGTTTTCAGAGAAACAGAATCGTCCAGCCGCTTATCCTTGGCGTGGACCTTGAGGATCTCCTCTCTGCCCTTGGCATCGGGGGAGTTTACATAAATCTGGCGATCGAATCTGCCCGGGCGAAGCAGCGCCGGGTCTAAGATATCCGGACGGTTGGTGGCTGCCAGCACGATAACGCCCTCGCTTTTGCTGAAGCCGTCCATTTCCACCAGCAGCTGGTTCAGGGTTTGCTCACGCTCATCGTGACCGCCGCCCATGCCGGAGCCACGCTTCCGGCCTACTGCATCGATTTCGTCGATAAAGATGATAGCAGGCGCAATTTTCTTTGCCTGCTGGAACAGATCCCGCACGCGGCTTGCGCCTACGCCCACGTACATCTCCATAAAGTCCGAGCCAGAGATGGACAGAAACTGCACGCCTGCCTCCCCTGCCACTGCTTTTGCAAGGAGGGTCTTACCTGTACCGGGCGCGCCGGCAAGCAAAATACCGTGGGGGATCTTCGCGCCGATATCGGTGAATTTTTTGGGGTCACGCAGGAAGTCCACAACCTCCTGCAGCTCTGCCTTTTCCTCGTCCACACCGGCCACATCCGCAAAGGTCACCTTCTTGCCGGACTGACCAAAGCCTACCCGCGCCTTGCCGAAGTTTGCCATAGGGTTATTCTGATTGGCTCTGCCCACAAAGAACATCCACACCAGCAGAATTACCAAGCCGGCTATGATAATGGGGAATACGAAATCCCAGGGGGACAGCTTTTCCCCAGCAATGAAATCATAGCTTTCCAGCACACCGCTTTGGGACTGGGACAGCAGTATTCCCCACATCTCCTGCCGGAAACCCTCAGGGTCAGCTAAGCCCACCGTCAGCGTATCCTTACCGTTGTAAGGGGTGTGGAGCTTCAGCTGGATCACATCTCCCTCCACCACAAAGCTTTTTACCTGCTGCTGTTGGAACAGATTTATGATTTGGGAATAGGAAACGTTATCTCTTCTGCCGCCAAACAGCCCCAGCATCCAGGAAAATGCCAGCGCCAGTATGGCCACATATAGAATAATGGTAATTGTCTTCCGATTTTTCAATTTTGGGGGTACTCCTTACTTCTGATATGCTTCCGGCTTCAATACGCCGATGTAGGGCAGGTTGCGGTAATGCTCGTTAAAGTCCAGGCCGTAGCCTACCACAAACTCATTGGGAATGGTAAAGCCTACCATCTCGGGCTTCAATGTAATGCCGGGCTTGCGACGCTCCGGCTTGTCAAGGAGCGTACAGATCTTCAAGGATGCCGGCTCCTTGCTCAACAGATATTTGTGCAGGAATGCCAGGGAATTGCCGGTATCATAGATGTCCTCCAGAATCACCACGTGGCGGCCCTTAATATCCACAGACAGATCCTTTTTCACCGCCACATTGCCGGTGGTAGTAGTGCCGCCGTAGGAGGACAGGCACATAAAATCCATCTCGCAGGGAATGGTGACTTTCCGCACCACATCCGCAAAGAACATCACAACGCCCTTCAAAACGCCTACGAACAGGGGATTCTTCCCCGCGTACTCTTCGGACAGAATAGCCGCAAATTCTGCTACCTTATTCTGTATCTGCTCTTCGCTGAGCAGCACCTTTTCAATATTCTTTTCCACCCTACGCTCCTCCTGTTTTCTATTTCTTAATCTGTATTCTCACTGTTCCGTCACCGGAAAGTCTGTCTAGATTTCCGCCAATGCCGATGACCGCTATCACACCGTCGTCGTCGGCAAGAACGGGGATCATATCCCGCCTGGTTGCGGGAATTTTTTCATCGATAAACAGCTTTTTCAGGCTCTTCGTGCCGCAAAGTAAACGGATGGTATCTCCTGTTTTCCGGCTGCGCAGAACCATTTTGCCCTTGGGAGTAAAGGCAAAGGAAAGCTTTGTACGCTCATCACTTTCGTTGCGCGTACAGGTAAATTTCACACCGGATGCTTCATACTCACCGGGGCAGGTGATCTCCTGCTCAGAAAGCGACGTTTCTTCTGTGATGGCTTTCAGCGTTTCATAATTTCTTGCCATCACAACACCGTCCGGAAACGTTGCCTTTGCGGAGGGATTTTGGGAAAACACCAGGTTTTCCATAGCAGTAATATGCGCTCCCTCCGGCTCTTTTACACCGGCGTTCAACAGGATTCGGCTCAGCACCCTACTGCGGATCGCAGGCTCTAATTCGCGGAGCTGCTCCACATCGTGGGTGTAGCTTTTTTCCGATGCTACGGTGAGCGCCTGTTCATCCTGCCGCAGTCTAAGAGCCATTGCGGAAAGGTTTTGGGACAGGCTGGGATTTTCCTCCTTCAAAAGAGGCATTACGTGATGACGCAGGCGGTTGCGGAGAAAATCGTCCCCGCTGTTAGAGCTGTCCTCCACATAGGGGATGCTGTACTCTTCCAAAAAAGCCAGCACTTCGCTGCGGGTAATATCCAGCATTGGGCGAATGAGCTTGCCGTTTACGGGAGCAATGCCGCCAAGGCCTTTCAGGCCTGTGCCACGGACAAGGTGCATCAAAATTGTTTCTGCGTTGTCATCTGCGGTATGGGCGGTAGCAATTCTGCCGGGCAGGCTTTTTAAAAAGGCGTATCTTGCCTCCCGGGCTGCCGCCTCCAAGCCCTTTTCACCGGCAACTACCTGTTCGCCGCTGACGGTCAAAGGGATCTTGTAATCAGCGCAAAAGCCTGTTACAAACGCTTCATCCCTGCAGGATTCATCACCACGAAGATGGTGATTAAAATGGGCTGCGGAAAGGGAAATATCCAGCTTGTCCTTTAGCAAGTAAAGCCCCCACAGCAGCGCCATGGAATCCGCGCCGCCGGACACCGCGCAGACGATCGCTTCTCCGCGGTAATCCGCCATAAAAGCCTTCAGCTTATTCAGCATGCTTCCACTCCCGGTCTGTAAAGGTCTGGTACTGCGGGATCCACTGAAGCTTTACCGTGCCCACTTCACCGTGACGGTTCTTGGACACAATACATTCCGCGACACCCTTATCCTCGGTGTTTTCGTTGTAGTATTCATCACGGTACAAAAACAGCACCTCGTCGGCATCCTGTTCGATAGCGCCGGATTCACGCAGGTCAGACAGCATAGGCCGCTTATCCGTACGGCTTTCAGGTCCACGGGACAGCTGGCTCAGACAAATGACAGGTACGTTCAGTTCCTTTGCCATAATTTTTAAACTACGGGAGATATCGCTGACCACGTTCACACGGCTGTCACCGCTGCCCTTGCCGTAGCCGGAGCCGTTCATCAGCTGCAAATAGTCGATGACTACCATACCCAGATTCTCCACCCGGCGGCACTTTGCATTCATCTCCGCCACGGTGATAGAGGGATTGTCGTCAATGCGGATATCCGTCTGGCTCAATGCAACGGATGCCATACTCAGCTTGCCCCACTCTTCCTCGGTGAGCTTGCCAGTTGCCATTTTTTGTCCGTCCACAAAGCTCTCGATAGCAAGCAGACGCATAGCAAGCTGCTCCCGGGACATTTCCAGATTGAAGATCGCCACGGTTTTGTTATACTTTTTCGCCACATTCAGCGCCAAATTCAAAGCAAAGGCAGACTTACCCATAGCGGGACGGGCTGCCACCAGCAAAAGGTCAGACTTGTTCAGGCCGTTGATCTTCTTATCCAGATCCCGCATGCCTGTAGACATACCGGGGATGGCGGAATCCGATTGGCTCAGCTCCGTTAAATGGTCGAAAACCTTATGCAGCGTCACGCCGATAGGCTCTAAGGAATCACCGCGTTCACCCTTGCGGATAGCGTAGATCTTCTTTTCCGCCACCTCTAAAATCTCAGCGGTGGTACCCACCTGCTCCTGCACCATTTGGGAAATGTCTGTAGATGCGTCAGACAGGGCTCTGAGCATAGCCTTATCCTTGACGATATTTGCATACTGCACCGCATTGGCTGCGGTGGGGGTGATCTTCATCAGCTGCATAATATAGTCACGGGAATTATCGTGGTGCACACCCAGCTCCCGCATTTTATCCAGCACCGTAACAGGGTCGATGGTCTGGGAGAAATTAAACATCGTGTAGATGGTTTCATAGATCTCCCGGTTCTGCTGCAGATAAAAATCCTCGGGGCGGACAATGCCAATCACATCGGTCAGGCACCGACTGTCGATCAATATGGAGCCCAGCACGGCCTGTTCTGCCTCCACGGAATGGGGGCTTTGCTTGACCAGCAGTTCTTCATCCATATCTGTTTCTCCTCTCTTTTATGCCTCTTGGATCTTCACCGTCAGCGGCGCAACGATCTCATAGCCCAGCTTGCACTGCACGGTATAGGTTCCCACGGTCTTAATCGTGTCGGACAGTACGATCTTCCGCTTGTCGATAGCAATGCCGGATTGTGCCTTCAGGGCATCTGCAATTTCCTGGTTGGTCACAGAGCCGAACAGCTTGCCTGCGCCGCCGCCCTTTGCGGTGACGACCACGGTCATCTCCCGCAGCTTTTTGGAGGTTTCCAGCGCCTCGGCACGCTCTTTTGCTGCTTTCTCTGCGGCAGCCTTGTCGTTCATACGCATAGTATTGATGGCATCGGGCGTTGCTTCCATTGCCAGCTTTTTGGGCAGCAGATAATTTCTTGCGTAGCCGTCGGAAATCTCTGCCATCTGGCCCTTTTTACCCTTGCCCTTTACATCCTGTAGAAAAATAACCTTCATTTCTATATCCTCACACTTCGTAGAATTTATCGATAGAGGCGACCAAACGGTCTAACACCTCTTTTACTGTATTGCCTGTGATCTGCGCGCCGGCTGTTGCCGTATTGCCGCCGCCACCCAAAGGCTCCAAAATCACCTGCACGTTGGTTTGACCAATGGAACGGGCAGATACAAAGACCTTCTCCCCGTCGGGGTACACCACAAAGGATGCGGTAATGCCGGTAATGTCCAAAAGCTCATCCGCCGCCTGGGATGCCAGCACCCGGGATGTCCGCTCGCTTAAAGTGGCAATGGCGATCTCATCCCGGTAAAGTCTTGCAGCTTTAATAATCCGGAACTTTTCCATAGTATCCTGGAAGTCGTTTTGCAGGAGCTTTTTGACTTCCACCGTGTCTGCGCCCATTTGACGCAGGTAGGCAGCCGCCTCAAAGGTACGCTCGCCTGTGCGCACATTGAAGCTCTTTGTGTCCAGGAAGATGCCTGCCATCAGGGCCTTTGCCTCAATGGGAAGCACATCGTCCTTTTCCACCGCATATTGCAGCAGCTCCGTTGCCAGCTCGGAGGCAGATGATGCATAGGGCTCGTGGAGGTTTACAACCACGGGCTTGATGTAATCTGCCGCCCGGCGGTGGTGATCCACCACGCAAATTTTGGGCACTGACTCCAGCAGGTGCCGGTCCTCCACCTGATCGGGACGGTTAGTATCCACCACCACCAGGGTGGTGCGGTTGTCGCACAAAAGCATTGCATCCTGCCCTGAAACAAAGGCGTTGGCATACTCCGGCACACTGCGGATCTCCTCCACAAAATCAGGCGCCATATTGTTCTGCACGTCCAGCACGATGTGGGCCTGGACGCCCTTCTTGCGGCACATACAGAAAATACCCAATGCTGCGCCGATAGCATCCAAATCCGCATTTTTATGGCCCATGATCAGCACGTTGCTGCTCTGACCGATCAGCTCCATCAAAGAGTTGGAGGTCACGCGGGAACGGACCTTGCTGCGCTGCTCCGCTTCTTTATTGCGGCCGCCGTAGAAATTAAAATTCAGCCGGTCCTTTACCACCGCCTGGTCACCACCGCGGCTCAGCGCCATTTCGATGGCCAGGGAGGCAAACCGGTAGCCCTCCTCAAAGGTCTCGCCCTCTACACCCAAACCGAAGGAGATGGATGCGGCCAGGCCTGCAGGGCTGGTGATCGCGTGGACATCCTCCAAAATAGAGAACTTATCCTCGATCGCCCGCTTCAGGTCCTTCTTTTCAAAAACGAACAGGTAGCGGTTTCTCTCCAGGCGGCGGAACAGGCCGTGGTAGCTTTCCGTCCACTGGGTAATGGCATCGTTGATCTTTGCATTGAGGGTAGAAATTGCGCCCTCACTCAAATTCTTGATCAGCTCCTCGTAGTTATCCACCAGTATGATAGACACCACGGGACGGGAACGGACATACTCATCCCGCACCTGATAGAGCTGGGTCAGATCTGTGAAGTACAACGCCGCCAGCTGGGTCTGCTCCTGGTCATCTGCCTGAATAGCCGAGCCGTAGATGCGGTAGCGGTGCTTCATCAGTTTTACATCGAAGGGATACTCTGTTTTGCCGGAGATCAGCCATTGGGTGTCAAAGCCGGGCAGGATATCGGCAATGTTCCGTTCCTTCATCGTGTCGTTAAAGCCTGTCAGCTGCAGGAAATGGTCATTGGCAAAGACGATACCGCCGTCTGCCATTCGCACCACGACGATGGGAAAGGGAAGCCGCTGCCCCTGCACGCCATTTTGCTCATCCAGGGTCTTTTGCACGAAGGCCTTCAGCTTTTTCCTGCGGCTGGCCCTCTGCGCCAGATACAGCGCGATAAACACCAGCCAAACCGCCAGCTCAACGCCTGCCAGCACATACTGCTGAAACAGCACAGATGCCCCTGCGAAAAGCAGCAACAGCATAAAATAGATTCCCATATTGGGGTGCAGTAGTCTTCTGAGCGTCTTATTCAATGCCGTTGCCTCCTTACAAAATGGGTATACTCTCCAAAATAGTTACAATGTCCTTATATTATAGCAAATGGCAGTAAATCCTGCAACTATGTTTTTCATTTCTTTGTGTATTTTTTTGTCGGTAAAATAAATGTATACAACCACCCTTTTTTGTGCTATAATACCTTTGTAAGCACCGGGTGGGCAGACCCGTGCGACTAACAGCTACACATAGATTTTTTGCAGGCGTTTTGTGCCTTTTTCGACGTTACAGGGTCGCAAAAGGGTACATACGGTTGCCTGTTTGTTGTGTCCATTATTGTTTTTTTGAAAGGAGTTATATACGAATTGGCTGAAAAATTAAAAATCATTCCCCTGGGCGGACTGGACGAGATCGGCAAGAATATTACCGTTTTTGAATACGGAAAAGATATGATCGTTGTGGACTGCGGCGTGGGCTTCCCCGACGAGGAGATGTACGGCGTGGATCTGGTGATCCCCGACTTCTCCTATCTGGTGCAAAACGCAAAGAAATTGCGGGGTATGTTCATTACCCACGGGCACGAGGATCACATCGGCTCTATCCCCTACTGTATGCAGCAGGTGGTGTGCCCCATCCACGGCACGGCTATGACCAACGGTCTTATCAAACTGAAGCTGGAGGAGCACAAGCTGGCAGACAAGGTCAAGCTCATTACCCACAAGCCCGGTGATATCGTACGGGCAGGCTGCTTTACCGTGGAATTTATCCACGTAAATCACTCCATTGCCGATGCGGTTGCCTTTGCCATCACCACCCCTGTGGGCAAAATCATTATGACCGGCGACTTTAAGATCGATCCCACCTCCAAGGACGGTATGACAGATCTGACCCGCTTTGGTCAGCTGGGCAACGAGGGCGTTCTGGCGCTGCTTGCTGACTCCACCAACGTGGAGCGTCCCGGCTACACCCCCAGCGAAAACGTGGTGGCTGAGGGTCTGGACCGTCAGTTTAAAAACTGCGACAGCCGGATCATCGTTACCACCTTTGCCTCCAATATGCACCGCATTCAGGCGGTTTTGGAAACTGCGCACCGCTACGGCAGAAAGGTTGCCGTCACCGGACGGAGTATGGAAAATATGCTGAAGGTAGCGCAGGAATTGGGTTACCTCACCATTCCCGCAGGTACTTTGGTAGAGCTGGGCGCCACCAAGAGTCTGCCGAAAAACAAGGTGGTTATCGTATCCACCGGCTCTCAGGGCGAAAATATGTCTGCTCTGTACCGTATGGCGTTTTCCACCCACAAGCTGGTGGATATTCAGGCCGGCGACCGTATTATCATTTCCGCATCTGCCATTCCGGGCAATGAAAAGGCCGTCTCCCGCATTATCAACGAGCTTTACCGCAAGGGCGCTGAGGTGGTATACGAAAAGAGCGAAGGTCTCCACGTATCCGGCCACGCCTGCCAGGAGGAGCTGAAGATCATCCACGCGTTATGTAAACCTAAGTTCTTCATCCCCGTGCACGGTGAGCAGCGCCATCTGCAGATTCACGGGAAGCTAGCGGTGAATATGGGCGTTTCTCCCAAGAATATCCGCATCGGTGAGATCGGCTCCGTAATTGAATTTACCGCCAAGGGCTGTAAAATCAGCGGCACTGTGCCTGCCGGCAAGGTCTTTGTGGACGGCACCGGCGTGGGCGACGTGGGCAGCGTGGTCCTGCGGGACAGAAAGCATCTGGCCACCGACGGTATGATCGTGGTGTGCATCAACATCAGCGCCTATGACGGGGAGCTGGTGTCCGGCCCGGATATTATCACCAGAGGCTTTATCTATGTAAAGGAATCCGAAGATCTGATGGACGAGCTGCGGGAAGTGGTTTTGGAGACCATTGATCGCTGCAGCCGGAAGCGGATCCGGGATTGGACCACTTTGAAATCTGCCATCAAGAACGATTTAAGCGGTTATCTGTACAAGACCACCAAGCGCAATCCTATGATCCTGCCGGTGATTATGGAAGTGTAAAATAATTTACGGGAGACACTTTTCGGGTGTCTCCCGTAATGTTTTTTACTTCTGATTTTTTAGTCTTTCTTTTGCTTCCTCTACGGTTTCTCCGTCTTTGGTGAGATAGGCATCCACGAACTTATCCTCGATTTTGGTAAAGCCTTCCACAACACCCTTTTCGATCTTCTTGTAGCCGCCTACCACACCCTTTTCGATTTTCTTGTAGCCGCTGGTCACAGCCTCAGCGATTCTCTCATTTGCTTCTACAATTTTGGATTTTGCCATATCTATTCTTTTTCCTCCGATCAGATTGATCCCAAGCAGCAGCACGATGCACCACACCCCTGTGCCTGTTAAAATGTTCATTAGTTGAATTTCCGCCGCTCCCATACCCGGAAAGGACTGGAGCATAGACCTTTGCATCGTATACACAGAAACACAGGCATCTGCCAAAGAAATATTGCGCAAGGTCTTCAGCACCGGCGACGGGGTATGCTTTGCCTTGACCATTCCCACAATGGCGATGGTGATCTTTGCAAAGGTGTAGGTGGCGATGGCGATCATTATAATTTCGTGAAAGGCTGTGCCCCGTTCTTTCAGCGCGGATAGAATATTCACACCCACGATGCAAAGCGACAGCACGATCAGCAAAATTCCCGTAATGCGGCGAGCAAACAGCTCGGTGTCATAATTTCCGTCAGCTTTTCGCCCGACTTGCAGGACGGAAAACCGGGTCACAGTGAGAACCATATAGTATGCTCCCACCGTAATGAACCACCAGGAATGGGTCAGAAAGCCGACCATACAGTTGCCCAGGGCATAAGCAAAGTTTATAGCAAGGCTTGTATAGGGGCTTTTTGCCAGGTTCAGCGCTTTCATTTGATGCCCTTGATCATGGGGATGAGGGCGATCAGCATCACGATGCCCAGCAGACCTACCAATGTGCCCCAAATGATCTGCTGCCAAACAAGGCACATACACATACCAACACCCAGCACCAGAACGGCAACAACTGCATACACGGTACGCAGCACATTCTTACCATTCAGCTTCGGCAGCTTTTTGCTTTCCATCTTGCACCAGATCAGCGCGGTAACGACGCCCAGCACAATGCCGACCCCGCCGAAAATAACGCCTTCCGTAAATGCGTTCCATTCCGGCAGCAGCGCCATACACATACCCAGCGCAAACAGCACACCGCTTACAGTGCCCATAACGAGGGCAAGGAAACTACTTTTTTTCATATTGAATAACTCCTTTCATTAAACCAACACTTGTGTTTTTATTGCAAGCATAGTATACTGTTTTTGCAACGGTAAAACAATCAACAATTTCTAAACACGTGTTGGAATAATTCAAACCAGACCCATCATTTTTGCAACAAGTGTTGGTTTAATGAAAGGAACGCTCCTATGAATGTGAAGAACAACAAGCGCCGCCAGGAATCCCGGACAAAAATTGAAAAAGCCTTTATCGAACTGCTGCAGACCCGTGATATCAATGAAATCACCGTTTCGGAGCTTATTAAAATGACAAACCTGAACCGCAGCACCTTCTACGCAAATTATATGGATATCTTTGATCTGGCTGACCAGACAAGAACGATCCTTGAAAACGAATTCAGCAATCTGTTTGCAGATTACGACTATTTTAACGACCGCAGCGGCGCGCTGAAAATGTTTCGGCACATCAAAGAAAATCAGCTTTTCTACAAGACCTATTTCAAGCTGTGCTACGATGACAAGCATCTGATCTCCACTCACGATGCCAAGCGGGCGGAAATGGAGCAGATCAGCAACATCAAGTATCACATTGAGTTTTTCCGCAACGGTCTGAATGCCATTATCAAGCTGTGGCTATCAGGCGGTTGTCAGGAAACGCCGGAGGAAATGGCTGAGGTGCTGAAACAGGAGTACAGAGGAAGATAACCTCAACACACGCTTACAGGAGTAGATTTATGCGCTATTATTTTGCTCCCTTAGAGGGGCTGACTGACAGTATTTACCGGCGGCTGCACCACACCTATTTCGGTGGTGTGGACCGCTACTATACGCCCTTTCTCTCCCCCACTGTACATCGAGCGCTGACAGCCAGAGAACAGCGGGAATTGCCACGGGCGGATACCTTGGGCTTTTGCGTTGTACCTCAGCTGCTGACGAAAAATGCCGATGATTTTCTGTGGATGGCTTCTGCCTGCCGTGATTTAGGCTATGAAGAAGTGAATTTAAACGCAGGCTGCCCCTCCGGCACTGTCACCGCCAAGGGGAAAGGATCGGGTCTTCTGCGGGACACGGATGCCCTCGACCGGTTTTTAGACAGTATTTTCTCCAATGCGCCTATGCCTATCTCTGTAAAAACCCGCATTGGCTACGACACGGCAGAGGAGTTTGCCGATATTCTTGCCGTTTACAACCGTTACCCCATAAAAGAACTGACCGTTCATCCGCGGGTGCGAAAGGATTTTTATAACGGCCCTGTGGATATGGAGTGTTTTCGGTATGCCGCAGAGAACAGCAATGCGCCTGTGTGCTACAACGGCAGTTTACGTACCCGCGGGCAGTTGGAGGAATTTTCAACTGCGTATCCGCAAATGGATGCGGTAATGCTGGGACGGGGGCTGGTTGCAAATCCCGGTCTGTTGACCGCCGGTGGTACTACAGTACAGGTATTAGAGCAGTTTCACGATTCCCTTTTGGAAGAATACATCCGCGCCTTTGGCAGCAGCCGGAACGCCATGTTCCGTATGAAGGAAAACTGGCGGTACTGGCTATGTCTGTTTGCAGATTCCCACAAGCTGGGTAAGCGTTTACGAAAAGCCACAGACGAAGCAGAATACAAAGCCATTACCCGGGAGATCTTCCATGCTCTTACCATCAATAGCGATATAACCCCCGATTGGGACTAAAAAACGGACACAGATTGTACCCAATGTCATTCAGTTAAGAAAACGGGTCATTCCGAGCCAGTTCACAAACTGGCGTGGGAATCCCCCGAACAAACAGAGGATTGCCACACCAGCGTGCGCGCTGGTTCGCAATGACCGCTAACTGAATGACATTGAAATTTACCTGTGTCCGTATTATTTTTACTCAGCAGACAGATCCACATTGCCCAAAACAATGTTCTTGTAGTTTACTTCCATGGGCCACTTTGCCTTTGCCTCGTCCATCATTGCGGAGGTACGCTCACTCAGCACCGCAGACTGGGACTCATACTGCCAAATGGGCTCACTGCTTGCAAAGTACATAATATGGTAGCCCTGCACGGAGCTTTGGGTGTTCTTCACCAGGCCGGTGTCACCCACCTGTCTGCTCTCGTCAACATACCAGTTTTCAAAATCCTCAATAAAGCCGTAATCCTTGGTCAGCTTGGAATACAGACCGCCGTTGCCGGCAGAGCCGGGATCCGCAGAATTCAGTGTTGCCAGTTCTGCAAATTTTTCTTCTGTGGGGTCATTTGCCAGGAAATCATCCAGCATCTTCTGGGCTTTTGCGCGGCAAGCCTCCCACTCTGCATCGGTATAGGTCTTTACGCCGTCTGAGCCCTGAGTGCCACCTTCAATTTCGACCAGAATATGGCGCACACCATAGTAGTTGCCGTCTTCCTTCGAGAATTTCTTCTCTTTGAATTCTGCCTCGTGGGCAGTGTAGTAGGCCTCGATTTCCTCTGCGTTGGGCATCAGATCTACATACAGGGTATCGTAGTAGGAAAGGCCAACGTGGTTTGTTTTGACGTATTGCATATAGTGGGCAAGGGAGCTGCCGGGGAACATCTCTTTATCAATGAATGTTTCCACATCCGCGTATTTATACTCCTCAGCCATTTTCTTCAGCTGATCTTCCACTTCTGTCAAATAGGCCTGCTGTTCCTCGTTCAGGGTGAAGTTTGCATCTTCGGACATCTGCAACAGCGTGGCGTAGGTGCGCCAGTCCTGCAGGGCGTTACTCAGGAACATCTGCTGGTAGGTCAGACCGGTTTTTTCATCGTAGATCTGGTCAGACAAAGGCTTGGTGATATCCACACCCATCATACTCAGATAGTAGCCGTAGTAATCCAAAAACTCATAGACATTCATCCAGTAGTAGGCCTGCAGCTCACCGTTGGTCAGAGTGTGATTGCCCAGCGTGGCAACTACGGTATCTGCCTTCTTTTCAGCGGTGGCGTCCTTTACCGTGTAGGACAGCTTGTAGCTGATATCGTTGGCGCGCCAGAACTTCAGGTTGTGCATAACCTTTCCGCCCAGACCCATAAAATGCAAAACTGCGCCCACAAGGACTACCGCCAGCACAACTGCGCCTACCACTGCCAATGCGATTTTCAGACCCTTTCTCTTCTTTTTGGGCTCTGCAGGCAGTTCTTCGGTTTCTTCCTCAGCAGTCTCCTCAGCAGTTTCCTCTGTGAAAGTCTCCTCGGCAGTTTCCTCTGCGGACTCCGTGATCTCCTCTGCCACAGTTTCTTCTGCAGGAGCTTCCTCTGTCAGGTCCTTACCGCATACGGGGCAAACGGTTACACCGTCTTCCAATTCTGCGAAACAAAATTTACAAATCATAGACATTCCTCTTTCTCCCATTTTCAGGGTAACTCCTTGATAGTTTATCACGGCTTATCCATAAATGCAAGACTGTTTCCAAATTGTTCACAATCCCGCAAAATCCATCTGTTACCCCTTGCAAAAAAGGCGAAAAAATGGTATGATTCTATATTGAGAATTTATGACTACAAGGAGCTATCCCACAATGACGAAAACCGCTATCATCTCAAAGGAACAACTGGATAGCCAATTTGCTTTTTGCGCGCAGATAAAGGCCTTTTGGCAAGGGCAGAGCATCACTCCCACCGCCTATGTGGAAACCTACGGCTGTCAGCAAAATGAGGCTGACTCGGAAAACATCCGCGGCTTGCTGATAGAATGCGGCTATGCCATTACAGACAGCGCCGAAGGGGCAGATGTGGTGGTAATGAACACCTGCGCCATTCGGGAGCACGCCGAGCAGCGGGTTTTCGGCAATTTGGGCGCCCTTACCCACACCAAGCGCCGCCACGGACGTCAAAAGATCTTTCTGTGCGGTTGTATGGCCGGTCAGGAGGTAGTGGTAAACCGCATTAAGGCCAGCTACCCCCACGTAGACGGTGTGTTTTCCACCCATCACCTGTGGCAGTTCCCGGAGATTCTGTCCCGCGTTCTGTTTACAGGCAAGCGTACCTATTTCACTGCCGACGAGCCCGGCTCCATTGCGGAAGGTCTGCCCCACAGCCGTGACAGCAAGCTGAAGGCCTGGGTGTCCATTATGTACGGGTGCAATAATTTCTGCACCTACTGCATCGTTCCCTACGTCCGGGGCAGAGAGCGCAGCCGGAAATGGGAGGATATTCTTTCTGAGTGCAAGCAGCTCATCGAAAGCGGCATTAAAGACATTACCCTGCTGGGACAAAACGTAAACTCCTATGGCAAGGACCTGGACCAGGGCGTGGATTTTGCCGACCTGCTGGCAAAAATTGCGGAGCTTCCCGGTGACTTCATCATCCGCTTTATGACCAGCCATCCCCGGGATGCTTCCAACAAGCTCTTTGATACTATGGCTCGTTATCCCAAGATCGCAAAGCAGTTACATCTGCCCTTCCAGTCCGGCTCTTCCCGGGTGCTGAAGGCTATGAACCGCCACTACGACCGGGAAACCTATTTGGAAAAGGTACGCTATGCCAAATCCGTAATGCCGGATCTTGTTCTCACATCCGATGTGATCGTGGGCTTCCCCGGCGAAACGGAAGAAGAATTTGAGGAGACCATCTCCTTGATCGAACAGGTGCATTACGATTCTCTGTTCACCTTCATCTTCTCCCCCCGTCCCGGCACACCGGCTTACACTATGGAAGATCCCACGCCCAAGGAGGAGAAAAACCGCCGGTTCGACAAGCTGTGCGCTGTGCAGAACGGCATTTCTGAGCAGCTTCACAATGCCTACATCGGCAAAACTCTCCGTTGCCTCATTGACGGCACAGACAAAGAATTCTTAACTGCCCGTACCGAGGGCGGACGATTGGTAAGACTGGTGGGCGACCCCTCTCTTATCGGCACCTTTGCCCCCATTACCATCACCGGCGCCACTACCTGGAGCTTGACCGGCGAACTTACAGAAAAGGATTAACTGCTATGGCAACAAAGACAAATGAAATGACCCCTATGCGGCGGCAATATTTTGACATCAAGGAGCACAATCAGGACTGTATTCTCTTTTTCCGGTTGGGCGACTTTTATGAGATGTTTGATGACGATGCCAAGCTGGCCGCCAAGGAGCTGGATTTGACCCTCACCACCCGTGACCGGAACAAGCCCGAGGAGGAGCAGACCCCTATGTGCGGCGTTCCCTATCACTCGGTGGATGCTTATATTGCCCGTCTGGTGCAAAAGGGCTACAAGGTCGCGATCTGCGAGCAGATGGAAGACCCTGCCCAGGCCAAGGGCATTGTGCAGCGGGGCATCACCCGCATCGTCACCCCCGGCACAGTTACGGAAAGCTGTATGCTGGAGGAAAGCCGAAATAACTACATCGCCTGCCTGTACGGTGAGGAAGACAAGCTGGGCTTGGCTTTTTGCGACGTTTCCACAGGCGCATTTTACGTGACGGTCTGCGCAGATGCCCCTTCCGTTGCCTCGGAGCTGGGCCGCTTTTCGCCTACTGAGGTGATTCGCTTTGGCGCAAGCACCCATTGTGACGTGATCGACGACGCCCTCCGGCACCGCCTGCATTGCTGCCTGGACGAAGGCAAGCCGGAACAGTTCGTGCCCGAAGCTGCGGAAGGCGCTTTGGCTGCCCATTTTGGCAGATCCATGGAAGAATTGGGGCTTGCCAATCTGCCCGAGGCAGTTATGGCTGCCGGCAGCCTGTTGGAGCTGCTGAAAAAGCTGCAAAAGAACGATCTGTCCCACATCCGTGAGCTGCAATATTACACCACCGGCAAGTTTATGGAACTGGATATGGATGCCCGCCGGAACTTGGAGCTGGAGGAGACCCTCCGGGCCAAGGACAAAAAGGGAACGCTTTTATGGGTACTGGACAAGACCCATTCCCCTATGGGCGGCCGTCTTCTGCGCAGCTGGCTGGAAAAGCCACTGCTGGACGTGAGCGAGATCACCAGCCGCCAAAACGCTGTGGAGGAGCTGGTGAAAAACACCGTTTTCCGCGGCGAGTTGGAAGAAGCCCTTAAATGCATTACTGACTTAGAGCGTGTGATGACCCGTATCGTCACGGGCACTGTCAACTGCCGGGATCTGCTGGGCTTGGCCAGCGGCCTGCACGCTCTGCCGGACGTAAAATATCAGCTGCAGCAGGCAAATTCTCCCCTGTTGAAAAAGTTGGAAGAGGCATTAGACCCCTTGACCGATTGCGCCGTTTTGATTGATTCCACCATTGCAGAAAAGCCGCCTCTGACTGTTCGGGAGGGTGGCATTATCCGCAAGGGCGCCAATGAGGAAGTAGACCGCCTGCGGGATATTTTGGACGGTGGCGCCGGCATTATGGCATCCATCGAGGCAAGAGAACGGGAAGCCACCGGCATCCGCACTCTGCGTGTGAATTACAACCGGGTGTTCGGCTATTACATTGAGGTATCCAAGTCCTTTGTGGATCAAGTGCCTGACCACTATATCCGCCGGCAGACCCTTGCCAACAACGAACGGTACATTACCCCCGAATTAAAAGAACTGGAGGAGCAGGTGCTTACCGCCAAGGAGCGCTGCACTGCTTTGGAATATCAGATCTTCTCCAACCTGCGTGAGCATTTGGCTGCCCAGGCGCTGCGGGTGCAGACCTCTGCCGCCGCAGTGGGCATGGTGGATGCCCTGTGCAGCCTGGCAACTGTTGCTGTGAAGAACAACTATTGCCGCCCGGAGATCACCCTTGATAACGCCATCTCAATCACCGAGGGTCGCCACCCTGTGGTGGAAAAGGTATTAAAGGACAGCCTTTTTGTGCCCAACGATACCCATTTGGACGGCAAAGAAAATATGGTTTCCATTATCACAGGCCCGAATATGGCCGGTAAATCTACCTATATGCGGCAGGTGGCGCTGATCACTCTTATGGCGCAGATCGGTTCTTTCGTGCCTGCCAAATCCGCAAGGATCGGCATTGTGGACAGAATTTTCACCCGTATCGGCGCCAGCGATGATCTGTCCTCCGGCCAGTCTACCTTTATGGTGGAAATGGCGGAGATGGCATCCATCCTCAAATATGCCACATCCAAGAGTCTGCTGATCCTGGATGAGATCGGCAGAGGTACTTCTACCTACGACGGTATGGCCATTGCCCGGGCGGTGCTGGAATATGCCGCCAATCCCAAGCAGCTGGGCGCAAAGACGCTCTTTGCCACCCACTATCACGAGCTAAGCGTGATCGAAGATCAGCTGCCGGGTATCAAGAATTACAACATCGCCGTAAAGAAGCGTGGCGACAAGATGATTTTCCTGCGAAAAATCGTCCCCGGCGCCACAGACGACAGCTTTGGTGTGGAGGTTGCCAAGCTGGCAGGGCTTCCGAATCCTGTCATCAGCCGGGCAAGAGAAATTTTGCAGGAGCTGGAAACGGAGGGCAAGCCTCAGCCGAAGGTCATACATCAGGAAGAGCCCGACGATCAAATGAGTATGCTGGATCTGCGGAGCCAGCAGGTATGCTCTGCGCTGGAATCCATCAGCGTGGAGACCCTCACCCCCATTGAAGCTATGAACGAGCTATACAAGCTGAAGAAAATGCTGGAGTAATATGAAGTTATCTGTTTCTACCACCCGCAAGGAAAATCTGTTAGGCTACGGATATTGGCTGATTTCCCTTTTTGTCCTGCCCACGATGCTGCAGCTTGTGTGCTATCTGCTGGGCATCTCCCTTTCCCTTGCCCTTTTGAACATTCTCTTTTTCGTGACGAACTTTATCTGCGTGGTGGGTATTTTTCACAAGTTCCTGTTAGCCTCTGTGAAGATCGCCTGGGCAAAGCCATGGAAGTGTCTGTGGTGTGCCGCAAAGGGACTGCTTATCTACTATTTCTTTACATTTGTGGTATCTGCTCTGATTTTCCCGTGGGTAGGCCCCAACTTCTCCAATGTGAACGACGATGCGATTTTGGAATTAGCCAAGCAGCACACCGGCATATTTGCTTTCGGTACTGTTTTGCTTGTGCCTGTCACGGAGGAGGTATTTTTCCGTGGGTTGCTTTTTCAAGGCATTTTCCACAGGAAGCCAAAGCTTGCCTTTTGGCTGTCAGTTTTCTGCTTTGCCGCGATCCATATTCTGGATTTTATCGGCAGCGTAGATTGGAAGACCTTACTTGCCTGCTTTGTGCAGTATCTGCCCGCCGGAATCGCTTTGGCAAACGCCTACGTTGCATCCGACACCATCGTTACACCTATTTTGATGCACATTACCATCAATCTGATTGCTTTTACTGCCCTAGGGTAGAGCGACAAATCCGAACCCGCCTGAAAGCGGCTGATTTCGGCGCTTTTCGCCCTATTGTGCCTCGCAAGGCACAAAGCATTCCTTCGCCCCAATAGAACGAAAATCATCCAAAATCTTCTCGCTTTCAGGTCGAAGATTTTACAAAGAGAAGGTTTTTGTTCTATCAAGGCACAAAACACAGCAAATACTTTGTGTATTTGCGAGTATTTTAACGCAGATAGAGCAATAAACCATCCTTTGTAAAACGAGTTCGGATTTATCGATCTACCCTAATGAGGTGATTTTATGTCGAAAATTATCAAGCTATCTCCCCATATCGCCAATTTGATCGCTGCCGGTGAGGTAGTGGAACGGCCTGCCTCCGTTGTAAAGGAGCTGCTGGAAAATGCAGTGGATGCAGGGGCGTCCCAGGTGACCGTTGAGATCCGCGACGGAGGTATGACCTTTTTGCGGGTAACGGACAACGGCTGCGGTATGAGCCCCGAGGATGCCCGGACCGCTTTCCTGCGTCACGCCACCTCCAAGCTGAAAACCGCTGAGGACTTAGCCTGCATTACCACCATGGGCTTTCGTGGCGAGGCCCTTGCCGCCGTTGCGTCGGTGAGCCGGATCGATCTGCTTACCCGTACGCCCTCTGCTGACTTTGGCACATCCTTAAGCCTGGAAGCCGGCAACATTACCGAGGAATCCGAGGCAGGCTGCCCTGTGGGCACGACCATTATCGTGCGGGATCTGTTCTTTAACACACCTGCCCGTATGAAATTTATGAAATCTGACACCGTAGAGGGTGGAAAAGTGGCATCCGCTGTGCAAATGCAAGCTCTTGCCCACCCGGAGGTGGCGTTCCGCTTCCTGCGGGATGGCAAGGAGGTCCTGTCCACCCCCGGCATCGGCTCCTTGGAGGCCGCAGTGTACTGCGTTTACGGCAGAGATAGCGGAAAAATGGCAGAAGTTTCCAGCAAGTGGGAGAAATTTACCCTTACAGGCTTTGTTTCCAAGCCCACAGATGCCCGTCCCAGTCGGGCTTTGCAGACCTTTTTTGTGAATGGACGGCCTGTCAAATCCCGTCTTTTGATCGCAGCGCTGGAGGAAGCCTACCGCAATCAGATCATGGTGGGTAAGTTCCCCGCCTGTGTGCTCCATTTGACCACCCCTGCGTCCGCGGTGGATGTAAACGTGCATCCTGCCAAGACGGAAGTGAAATTTTTAAACGAAAAGGCAGTTTTTGACTGCGTGCATTACGGTGTTTTGGGTGCGCTGAACAAGACGCCCGACAGGCCCCAGGTACAGTTTAAGCCTACTCCTGCCCCCGCAGCCGCGCCTGCGGCGCAAAAGCCTGCAAGCGCAGCCCCCAAGCAGGAGAATTTCTTCCGCACTATGAATGCCCAGGAGTATAAGGCCTTTGCCTCTGCAATGAAGGATGCGCCCAAGCCCTCGGCATTGGCCGCTGCCGCTACTGCCCGGGCTGTGGATGCCCGCGCATCCCTCCCCCTGCAGGAAAGCGTGCATATTCCCACCCCTGTGCAGAAGCCCTCTGCGCCTGCTCCCATACAGGAGAAGGCCGCGCCTGCCCCTGTTCCCCAGCAGGAGCCTGAGCAGATTGCCATTGCTACAATGCCCACCGATATCCCCTGGCGGTATGTGGGAGAGCTGTATAGCAGTTACATTCTAGTGGAGCAGGGTGACGAAGCTTATCTCATTGACAAGCATGCTGCCCATGAGCGGATCCTCTTTGAAAAGCTGAAAGCCAATCAGGAAGCCATATCCTCCCAAACGCTGCTGACTCCCATTCCCCACAGAATGGCAGCAGACAGCGTTGCCCTTTTACTGGACAACCAATCTGTGCTGGAGGAGCTGGGCTTTGAAATTCAGGAGTTTGGTGAGAACACGCTGCTGATCCGTCAGATCCCTATGGATCTGGACGGCGAGCATGCAACAGACGCCTTGGAGACCCTGGCTGAGGATCTGCGTAACGGACGAAAAGGTCAAAAAGACAGTATTCGGGATGAGCTGCTCCACACAGTTGCCTGCAAAGCAGCCATCAAGGCCGGCTGGCAGAGTAGCGAACAGGAGCTTTTAAAACTGGCAGAACAGGTACTGTCCCGTGAAGATCTGAAGCACTGTCCCCACGGCAGACCCATCTGCATTACCCTCAGTAAGAAAGAGCTGGAAAAGCAATTTAAGCGGAGCTAACCTATGAACAATCTGATTTGCATTGCCGGGCCTACCGCCTCCGGCAAAACCGCCCTGTCCATCGCTTTGGCAAAGGAACTGGGTGGTGAAATCGTATCCTGCGATTCTATGCAGGTTTACAGAAGAATGGACATTGGCACTGCCAAGCCCACCTTGGAGGAACGGGAGAACATCCCCCACTATATGCTATCGGTGGCTGAGCCTTGGGAGGACTTTTCCGTAGGCAAGTACTGCCAAATGGCAACGCCCATTGTGGACGATATTTTAGCCCGGGGAAAAACCGCCATTATAGTAGGCGGCACAGGGCTTTATATGGACGCGCTGATAAAGGGCAACGACTTTGCCCCCGTGCCCTCCACCGGCTGTAGGGAACAGCTGGAGCAGCTGGCAGAAACAGAGGGCATTGAGGCGGTGATCGAAAAGCTCCGGGTTGTTGACCCTGTGTCGGCAGAGCGGCTGCATCCCTCCGATCAGAAGCGGATCATTCGGGCGATGGAGGTCTATTTGGAAACCGGTGAGACCATCACCGAGCACAACCGAAAAACCCAGTTGATCCCGCCACGGTATGAGCCTGTTTGGTTTGCCCTGGAGGATGCAGACAGAGCTACCCTTTACGAAAGAATCGACCGGCGGGTGGAAGTGATGCTGGAGCAAGGCTTAATGGCAGAAATAGAACATCTGCTGGATGCGGGCATCCCGGAAAAATGTACCGCTATGCAGGCCATCGGCTACAAGGAATTTGTGGATGTGATCCGGGGTCGCAGTTCTATAGAAACGGCAACCGCCCTTGTGCAGCAGTCCTCCCGGAAGTACGCCAAGCGGCAGCTGACCTGGTTTCGACGGAATTCTGCTATCCATTGGCTCACCCGTGAAGAAAATGACGGAGTAGCGCAAATTCTTGCAAAGGCGCGACAGATTTTAACACAAACCGACAAGTGAAAAATGCTAAGATTTATGTATCCCAAAGAAAGAAGGTATACATATGTCTGAGCCTACAAATCTACAGGAAAGCATTTTGAAGGAAGTGTGCCACGAGAAGGTTCCTGTGACACTCTTTTTGATGAATGGCTTTCAGCTCCGGGGCACTATCACCGGCTATGACAGCTTTGTGGTAGTATTGGTGACAGACGGCAAGCAGCAAATGATCTACAAGCATGCCATCTCCACCCTTGCCCCTATGAAGCCCATAAAAGCTGTGTAGCAAAAATGCGGCGGAGCAATGCTTCGCCGCATTTTTGCGTTAGGAAAGAAGGTAAGACTATGTCCATTGCTGAAAATGTTGCCCGTATCAAGCAAGAGATCGCCAAGGCCGCAATCGCTGTCGGCAGAAACCCTGAGGATATTCTTCTGTGCGCCGCCACCAAAATGAACGGTGCGGATGCGGTGCGTGAAGCCATCCGCGCAGGGGTGGATTGCTGCGGTGAAAATCGGGTACAGGAGCTGACCTCCAAGCAATCCCAAAATGCTTATGCAGGCGCACCCGTCCATTTCATCGGCCACCTGCAAACCAACAAGGTCAAGCAGGTTGTCGGCAAGGTGGCGCTGATTCAAAGCGTGGATTCTCTGCGTCTGCTGGAGGCCATCAACAAGGAAGCCGCAAAGCAGGGTATCGTACAGGACATCCTGCTGGAGGTGAATGTGGCAAAAGAGGAAAGCAAGTCCGGCTTTGCTTTGGAGGAGATGGAATCGGTGCTTTCCCAAATGGGACGTTTTCCGGCAATTCGTGTCCTTGGATTTATGGCAATTCCACCAATTTGTCAAAATTCTACAGAAAATCACAAATTTTTTCAAAAAATGTATAACCTTTCTGTTGACATAATGAGAAAAAAATACGATAATGTATATGTCAATATATTGTCTATGGGTATGTCCGGAGATTATGCAGATGCCGTTGCCTGTGGCAGTACGATGATTCGTGTGGGTACTGCCATTTTTGGCGCCCGGGACTATTCATAGGTTTCCCATAGAAACATATTAGGAGGATATAGACATATGAGCTTTTGGGATAATGTTAAGAAGTTTGCCCAACCCTACTCTGATGAGGATTACAGCGATTACGACGAAGAAATGGACGATTACGAAGAGCAGGTGCAGGAAGCTGCCCCCAGAGGTCGCCGACCCTCTCCCTTCTCTTCCGTTATGCAGGATTCTGAGCCTGCGCCCGCTGCTGCTCCTTCCGGCAATTTCGGCGGTCAGGTGCTGAATATGAACAACTCCGGCAAGCAGGAGGTGGTGCTGTTCCACGCCAAGACCTTCGATGATGCCGCTAAGGCTGCCGACGAGCTGCGTAAGAGAAAAGCCGTTATTTTGAATATGGAAAACGTGGACAAGTCCCTGACCCGTCGCGTTGTAGACTTCCTGTCCGGCAGTGTATACGCTTTGGACGGTCGCGTAAAGAAGGTTGCACAGGCTACTTACCTGTTCTGCCCCCACAATATGGATGTGGTGGGTGATTTGGAGTCTCTTCAGACCGAATCTGATAGCTTTATCTAATCGCTCAGAAGAAAGGACACATTATGCTTACACCCCAACAAATTGAACAAATTTCTTTTAACCGCGCTACCTTTGGCGGTTATGATATGCAGTCTGTGGATGAATTCCTGGAGCCTTTGACCGAGGATTACATCACCCTGTATAAAGAAAACGCTCTGCTGAAAAGCAAAATGAAGGTGCTGGTCAGCAAGCTGGAGGAATACCGCGCTAACGAAGCCAGTATGAAGGACGCTATCGTCAACGCCCAGAAGACCTGCGATATGATGGTGAAGGACGCTGAGGCCAAATGCGCTCAGATGCTTACCGATGCCAACGCTGCCGCCATTGAGAATGCCAAGAACGCTGACGCAATGATCGCAGCTGAGCAGGCTCGTGTGGAGGAAGCTCGGAAGACCGCCGCTGCCAAGATTGATAGCTTAAAGGAAGAGATCTCCTCCTGCATCAAGGCTTTGGATCGCATTAAGGCTGCCAATCCCCCTGCCCCCGCCCCTGCCGGTATGTTCGATTTCGATCAGGTAGAGGGTAAGACCCCCTCCGAGGCAGATATGGTTGCCGATGAGATCGCTGCAAATCTGCAGGCGATCGTGGGCACCACCGATGACCGCATCCCCACCGCTGAGCCCAAGCACCCCACCACCGACTCTACCACCGGTAAATTCACCAATTTGCAGTTTGGTCGCAACTACGATCCCACCAAACGCTAAATCATATGTAAGGCTAAGATAAGGACAGGCAAAAATCGAAAAACGCCAACAGAGAGCTGCCGGTTGGTGCAAGGCAGCAGGTAATTCGTTTTTTGTATCACCTTGGAGCTGCGTACCGAACGGTTTTCCTATTAGGCTGCGCCGGGTTTGCCCGATATAGCAAGTTTGAGTGCCGTAATTTTACGGAACAAGAGTGGTACCGCAGAGGTAAAATTACACCTTTGTCTCTTACAAAAGAGGCAAAGGTGTTTTTTCATGCAATTAAAAGAATAGTTTCAATGATTTCTCTTCGCTCTTTTTGCCCCTGTGATTGGCAAGTTGTTACAAAATACCAATACACAAATATGGACAAAGCGGATGCCGTCAAGTTGATCGCCGAGTTTAACGCGCCAACATATCAAGGTAAAGTCCATAAGCTGTTAGCAATTACCGACAACGACCAGGTTGTGGGATATGTTTCTTTCATAGAAACAGCAAGCGAAACCGTAAGCATCGGTGTGGAGGTTTACGCACCCTTCCGACGTCAGGGATATGCTTATGCCGCTATATCTCAGCTTTTGACTATGGCAAACGCCTATGGCTACCACACCGCTACCGGGCAAGTCCGCAAAGACAATGCCGCAAGCCTTGCATTATGTAAAAAACTTGGTTTTACGATTGTCAGTGAGGGAATGAGCAAACGCGGCAAACCCGTGTATAACCTTGTAAAGTCAATTTGAGTTCACAGCAGAAGCAAACCTTCTGTCTATAATTTAATTTTTAATTTTCAATTTTCAATTACTATATGGAGGTAACAATCCAAATGGAATACAAAAACACCATTATCACACCAAAAACCGACTTTCCTATGAAGGCCGGTCTGCCTGCCCGTGAGCCGGGTATGCTGGAGCGTTGGAATGAGCAGGATCTTTACAAGCTGATGCTGGAAAAAAATAAGGATCTGCCCCCCTTCGTTTTGCACGACGGCCCTCCCTTCTCCAACGGCTACATTCACATGGGTCACGCGCTGAACAAGACCCTGAAGGACTTCATCGTCCGCAGCCACGCAATGATGGGCTACTACACCCCCTATGTTCCCGGTTGGGATAACCACGGTTTGCCTATCGAGCGCGCTATTGAAAACTCCAAGAAGAAGCTGAACAAGGATATGTCTGTTCCCGAGTTCCGCAAGGCCTGTGAGGATTTTGCCGAGGACTTTATCCAAAAGCAGATGGGCGGCTTCCGCAGACTTGGTGTTGTGGGCGATTGGGAAAAGCCCTACCGCACTATGGACAAGCATTTCGAGGCTCAAGAGGTCAAGGTTTTTGGACGGATGTTTGACAAGGGATTCATCTACAAGGGCTTGAAGCCTGTTACCTGGTGCCCCTTCTGCGCTACGGCTGTTGCGGAGGCTGATATTGAGTACAAGGACGATCCCTGTACCTCTGTATACGTCAAGTTCCCTATGGCTGACGATTTGGGCAAGCTCTCCGGCTTTGACTTAAGCAAGATCAAGTTTGTTATTTGGACCACCACCACCTGGACACTGCCCGGCAATATGGCCATCTGCCTGCACCCCAGAGATTCCTATGTGCTGGTAAAGCCTGACTACAGTGAGGAGATCTTCATTGTTGCCGAGGCTCTGTGCGAGAAGGTTATGGGTGTTGGCGGTTACACCAGCTATGAGATCCTTGCCACCTATCCCGGCAGCTTCTTTGAGAATATGCTGGCAAAGCACCCCTTCCTGGACAAGACCTCCCGCTTGGTGAATGCGGAGTATGTTACTATGGACAGCGGTACCGGCTGTGTTCACACCGCCCCCGGCTTTGGTGCAGATGACTATCAGACCTGTATGCGTTACGGTATGGAGCTGGTGGTTCCTGTGGACGATTATGGCCGTCACACCGACTATGCCGGCAAGTACGCAGGTCTGAAGACCGAGGAAAGTAACCCTGTCATTTTGGCAGATATGAAGGAAAGCGGCGCTCTGTTTGCATCCGAAGAAATTATGCACTCCTATCCCCACCACGATCGCTGCAAGAAGCCGGTTATCTTCCGCGCTACCCCTCAGTGGTTCTGCTCTGTGGAGTCCTTCAAGGATCAGGCTGTCAAGGCCATCGAGAATGTGCAATGGTTCCCTGCCTGGGGCGAGGACCGTATGGTAAGTATGATCCGGGAGCGCGCCGACTGGTGTATTTCCCGTCAGCGCCGCTGGGGTCTGCCCATCCCTGTATTCTACTGCAAGGACTGCGGCAAGCCTGTTTCTACCCCCGAATCTATCGAGAAGATCTCAGGGCTCTTTGACGAGTTCGGCTCTAACGTTTGGTTTGAAAAAGAGGCTATGGAGCTGATTCCCGATGGCTTTACCTGCCCCCACTGTGGCGGTAAGACCTTCGACAAGGAAACTGACACTCTGGACTGCTGGTTCGACTCCGGCTCTACCCACTTCGCATCCTTAATGAAGGACACCCCTGAGCTGTGGCCTGCTGATGTATATCTGGAGGGCGCTGACCAGTATCGCGGTTGGTTCCAGTCCAGCCTTCTCACCTCCGTCGGTGCGCTGGACAAGGGCGCTCCCTTTAAGCAGGTGCTGACCCACGGCTGGGTGGTTGACGGCCAGGGCCGGGCAATGCACAAGAGCCTTGGCAACGGCGTTGACCCCGCCGATCTCATTAAGGAATTCGGCGCGGACATCGTCCGTCTGTGGTCTGCCTCCTCTGACTATCACGCAGATGTGCGCTGCTCCAAGGAGATCTTCAAGCAGATCGCACAGAACTATCTGAAGTTCCGTAACACTGCCCGTTACTGTCTGGGTAATCTGAACGAGTTTGACCCCAACAATCTGGTTGCCCCCGAGGATATGGAAGAGCTGGATAAGTGGGCGCTGACCAAGCTGGATGCATTGGTTTCCGCCTGCAAGAAGGCATACAATGCCTACGAATTCCACACAGTTTCCCACATTATCAATGATTTCTGCGTGGTTGAGCTGTCCAGCTTCTATCTGGATATTATCAAGGACCGTCTGTACTGTGAGCTGCCCGGTGGTCTGCGCCGCCGCAGCGCACAGAGCGCGCTGTTCCTGATTCTGGATGCAATGGCTAAGCTGTTTGCGCCTATTCTGGCATTCACCTGTGACGAAATTTGGCAGGCAATGCCCCATCGGAACAGTGACGATGCGCGGAACGTCCTGCTGAATCAAATGCCCGAGAGCTTCAGCGAATATGTATTGGATGATGCCACCATGGCAAAGTGGGATACTGTTATGAAGCTCCGTCAGGATGTGAACGGCGTACTGGAAATTGCCCGCGCTGATAAGCGGATCGGTAAGGCTCTGGAAGCGCACGTGAGTCTGTCTGCTGATGAAAGTCTGAAGAAAACCTGCGAGGGTCTGAATTTGGCAGAGATCTTCATTGTATCCTCCTGCGCTTGGGAGGCTGCTCCCGAGGGCGCTACTGTGGGTCAAGGAGCTAACCTGCCCAGCTTGACCGTAGGCGTTAGCGAAGCCCGGGGTGAGAAGTGCCCCCGCTGCTGGATGCACTCCCTTGATGCTGATGAGAACGGTCTGTGCAAGCGCTGCGCTGCCGTTATCTCCCAGTTGGATTTAGATATCTAATACAAATCCCCACCAAGAATGCTTGGTGGGGATTTTCTTATAGAATTGTTTCCAGCAGATCGCCCAGGACGCGGGCCATAGAGGCAAAGCCCAAATCATTGGGGTGGATACCATCCACAAGACCGCTATCTCCTGCGTATTGCATCAGTTCTTCGCCGCTGATAAAATACACATTCTCTCCTCTTGCCTTGGCATTCAGATAGGTGGCGCGGACAATCTCCCGCCGCTTGACCTCATCTTCGGTCAGGTATGCTCTGGGTCTTGAGAGCATCACAACGGGAAGATCGGGGTGGGCCGAGCGAATGGATAGATACATCTTCTCGTGGGTCTTTTCCAAATGCTCTACTGTGGGAGCGTTGTGATCGTAGTCATAGACAAAGACGGACATATCCATTTTGCAGATATAGTCGGTGATTTCCGGCTCGCCCTTGGCGCTGCCGGAAAAGCCCAGGTTTACATGATCTGTATTCAATCTGCGGGTGATGATATTTTGGTAGGCATTACCCGGTCGGGAGGCGCAGCCCCCTTGGGTGATGGACGAACCGTAATAAACAATAGGCGTAGTGTGTTTATAAGGCTCTGGCGGCGCAATTTGCGCGCCCTCTTTCAGTCCGATATACAGCTTGCACACATCACTGTAAAGGGGCATATTGATGGTAATATCCCGCATTTCGGTTACAGGGAAACGGATAACGCTCTCATAGCCGTCTGTAATGTTGAACGGCGGCACAAAAGTGCCCCTATATTGCTGACCCTCCCCCACCTTCACATACAGGTCAAAGCCGGCAGAGCCGGTAAGCGCAAAGTGGGGCATTTTTCCGATTCCGGTCATTTTCACGTGAATCGCCACATAGGGGCTGTCCGTTTGAAAACGGATACGGCCGCCGGCAGCGTTGGCGTGACGGTTGTGGACGCCCTGATTCACGGTTTTGGCAATGTTTTCCGGTAATCTGCGGAACTTCCCATCATCGTAGTACACGCCGTGTACAGAAAAAGGCGGCTGCAACACATCATAAAAACGAATATTTTCTTCCTGGATCTTGGTTTCTACCTTAAAATTAGGGTCGATGGCAGAAATATCCAACATAACACTACCTCCTTATTTGCCAAAGACTTTTTCTACCTTTTTCAGCATTTCCCGAATGGGCAGATTATAGGGGCAGCGGGTTTCGCAAATGCCACAGCCGACGCAGTCGGAGGCAGTTTTTTCCACTGTGGCATATCGGGCTTTTGCCCAATCTTCCAGGTGGTAGCGAGTGTAATAGCCTTCAAACAGGAACATGGCCGGAATGCTGATACCGGCAGTACAAGGGGCGCAGTAGTTACAGCGGCGGCAGAAATTGGTGCCTAAGAAGTCACGGATCTCTGCAATTTTTTTCAGTTCTGTTTCGGTCAGAGGGGCTGTGTTGGCAGCGGCTTCCACATTTTGCGCGATTTCCTTTTCCTCCGCCATACCGGGAATGACCACGGTCACATTGGGGTTGCTTGCAACAAATCGCACAGCAGTGGTTGCATCGTCGATGGCGCCGCCGGCAAGAGGCTTCATACACACAAAGCCGATGTTCTTTTCCGCGCATTGGGCGATCAGATCCTCTGCCTGGGTTTCCACAATGTTGTAGGGGAACATAATGGTTTCCACCCAATCAAATTCTACCGCCTGCCGGAACAGGTCTACAGAGTGGAGGGTGATACCGATATGTCCGATCTTGCCCTGGGCCTTGGCCTCCTGCAGAGCCTCCAGCGCGCCGCCGGGAGCCTGTACCTGCTCCAAATCCTTGGCATTGGGATTATGGATCTGATACAGGTCGATATAGTCGGTACGCAAATTCTTCATACTGGTGGCAATATCCTGCTCCATACCCTCTTTTGTGCGGGCCATACTCTTGGTTGCCAGCACAAAACTCTCACGGATGCCATCTAACGCAAAGCCTAAGTATTCCTCGCTGACCGTATAGCCGCGGGCAGTATCAATGTAATTCACACCGGCTTCCATCAGCGTGTGGATCAGCACTTTTGTGCCTTCTTTATCGATTTTCTGAATGGGAATGCCGCCAAAACCCAGGCGGGAGATCTTTAAGCCGGTTTTTCCCAAGACTCTATATTCCATAGCACTTCTCCTTCTGTTTTTTCTGTTTATGATTATAATGCACCTACGGCAATAATGCAACCATTCGATGTTACTAAAAAAGCGAATCCACCCGCAAGGGGTGGATTCGCTTTTGGCGGAGATGGAGGGATTTGAACCCCCGCACGCCTTGCGGCGCCTAGCGGATTTCGAATCCGCACCCTTCAGCCACTTGGGTACATCTCCGTATTTGCAACTGCTATATTATAACAAGCAAACGGTTAAAAATCAAGGTGATTTCTTCCTGGCAAGGTCGATTACCCCGTCCATTTTCTCTAAAATCTTTTCATAATTCTCCCGTCTGTGGGGTATCAGGCAGTTGGAGCAGTCCTTTATGCCCGTTTCCGTATAGGTAAAATTGCCACCGCAGCGATCCCCTAAGGTATACAAGGGGCAGTAGCAAAACAGGCAACTGAATCTGTCCGCATTCGCGCTTTTATGACAGGGAAAATACTCACATTCCCGGTTTTGATAAAAGGTACTGTCGGCCATTATTTTCACTCCTTACATTGACTGTCCGGCTTAATTATTATATAATACAAGGAAATTGTACGTACATAGAGGTGTTTTTCTTGGCTTTTCTCATTCAGCTCATCGGCTTTTTAGGGCTTGCCGTAAGCGTCATTGCCTTCCAATTCAAAAAGCACGGGCAGATCATTTTTTGCAAAATTATCTCCGCTCTGTGTTTTGCGCTACACTATGCGCTGCTTGGCGCCTGGTCCGGCGCTGTTCTGGAGCTGATCTCCGCCATTCGGGATGTGATTTTCCGCAGGCAGGTCAAGAAAAATGTGTCCACGCTCCCCACCATTATCGGCTTTGGCATCTTTGTTATTGCCACCGGCGTGTTTACCTTTGACGGGTGGCTGAGCCTTCTGCCTGTGGCCTGCAAGCTGCTGACCACCGTTTCCTACGGTATGAAAAACGAAAAGTGGCTGCGGCGGATCACTATGCCCTCCAGCTTCCTGTGGATCGTTTACAATTTCTCTATTGGCTCCATCTCAGGTATGGTAACCGATTGCTTGAATCTTACCTCTATTTTGATTGCCATATATAAATTCGATTATAAGGGCGCTCAGAAATCTACCCAGGGGTAAACACCGGGCGGCTCTAACACAAACTCCATAGGCTCGCAGGTTTCAGGGTGGGCAAATGCCAGCCGGCAGGACCAAAGGGCAATTTCGCAGGGATCTTCCAGGGCGCTGTACTTTCGTTCTCCTACCAGGGGCATTCCCCGGGAGGCAAACTGCACCCGAATTTGGTGGGTGCGGCCGGTTTGCAATCTGATCCGTACCCGGCTCATCGTATCGTTTTTTGCCAGCACCTGATAGGTCAGGATCGCCTCCTGCACACCCTTGCCCGGTTCTGTTGCCACCGTTGTCATTTTCCGTGCCTTATCCCGAAGCAGCAGATCCCGCAGCTCACCGCTATCCTCCTTGGGATGACCGTGGACAACTGCTAAATATTCCTTTTGAAACTGGTCTTCCCGAATCTGACGGGACAGTTCTGAGGCAGCATTGGCATTTCTCGCCAGCACCATCAGCCCGGAAACCACCCGGTCGAGGCGATGAACGGTGCGGACATCCTCTGTACCCAGTGCCTGGCGCACCAGCTCCGGCATACCGCCCGGCTCGTCGGTGGACAGCACCCGGGGTGGCTTGACGCAGACAACAATATCCGTATCCTGATAAATAAACTCCATAACCCACTCCCCTGTTCTTTCTGTTATGGTAGCAAAAAAACCACAGTTTTTCAACCCAAAAGGAGGGTTTCTATGAAAATCGTTATCTTGGACGGTCACGCGGTAAATCCCGGAGATCTCAGCTGGGATTGCTTTGAGGCATTTGGTGACGTGACCGTGTATGAATTTACCGAAGCGCACCAAATTTTCGACCGCATCGGTGATGCAGAAATTGTAATGACCAACAAAACGCCCTTGACCGAGGAGACCTTTGCAGCTTGCCCCAACATTCGGTTGGTGTGCGTACTGGCTACCGGCTACAATGTGGTGGATTGTGAAGCTGCCCGCAAGCGGGGTATTCCTGTGTGCAATGTGCCGGACTATGGCACCGCCGCGGTAGCCCAATTTACCTTCTCTCTGCTTTTGGAAATCTGCAACGCTGTTGGAATCCACAACGATGCCGTCCACAAGGGAGATTGGGCAAGCAGCCCCTACTTCTGTTTCTGGAACACCCCGCAGATGGAGCTTGCCGGCAAGACTCTGGGTATTATCGGCTTTGGCCGCATTGGCAGAGCCGTAGGCAAAATCGCAAGGGCTATGGGTATGCAGGTACTTGCCTACAACCGCAGCCGTCACCCTGAGGGAGAGGAAATCGGAGAATACGTGGATCTGGACACCCTGCTTGCCCGGTCCGATATCATATCTCTTCACTGTCCGCTGACCGGGGAGAATGCAAAGCTCATCAATGCTGACACCATTGCTCAGATGAAAGATGGGGCGATCCTTTTGAACACCGCCCGGGGCGGTCTGCTCAATGAGCAGGACGTTGCCGCGGCTCTGAAGTCCGGCAAGCTGCGGTATACCGCGGTGGATGTGGTGTCCGCAGAGCCCATTGACCCCCGTAATCCCCTGCTTTCCGCCCCCAACTGCATCATTACGCCCCATATGGCGTGGGCACCGCTGGAGAGCCGTCAGCGGATCCTGGATTGTACCATCCGCAGCATCCAAGGCTTCCTGAACGAAAATCCTGTGAATACTGTAAATTAAAAAACTGCGTGTAAGCTTAGCCTTACACGCAGTTTTCTTATCATCACTTGGAGAGTCTGAACACGCGGACGCAATGGGGCGCAACCGCCACATCGATCGTTGCCGCTTTGTCCAAATCCTTTTGCTCCCACACATCCCGGATCTGCATTTCCTCCTCCAGTAGAATCTGCGCCTCCAGCGGTGCATCGTCGGAGTTAAACACGGCAATTGCCTTGTCACCGTTCTCTAAATTCCGCACATAGGCGATGGCATCCCTATCTGCGAACTGCATCAGTTCCTTGGGATAGTCACAAATGGCATCCTGATTCAAAGCAATGATCTCTTCGTTACAGATCATATCCATCTCAAAGTCCGTCAATTTTCTCAGATCGCAGCTCAGCTGAATGGGAGAAATAAAGAAAGCTCGCAGGGTATAGGAGAACAGTTCTTCCTCGTCGGTAAGGGGTGTTCGCACCAGTTCCTTATTGATCACGCCGATCTCCAGCATATCCAAATCGTAGAAGTGACCGGGGATGATCTTATCCTCCCAGGGCTTTGTGCTTTTTAACCGCTTCTTCACATCGTTCCATTCCTGAATGGCATCTCTGTGGCTGCGGAAGGAGCAGCAATTTGCCTGCCAGTATAAGTAGAGCATCGGGTCTGCCCGCACAGTTACGCAGAAGGAGATGTCCCGTTTGGCTTTCAGCAGCTCCTGTTTCATCAGATCCGCAAGATATGTGTCCGTGGGATTCCAGTCGTATTTTAAGTAGTCAAAGCCCCACTCGTCCCACTGGCGGACATTGTTGCCCTCGTAGTGTTCCTTACCCACGCCGTCTCTGCGGGGACAGAAGCGAATATCACGCTCGCCCTGGGTGCAGCCGGGAATCCGCTTGGGCCACTTAGAACCCAACGCCGCACTCATGGGAGTGGAGTACATACCGCATTTAAAGCCCAGCGCGTGAATATCGTCGCACATCTGCTTCATATCCGGGAAGCGCTCATCGGGCATAACCGCATAGTGCTTACCGCCATACTCCTTCTGCCAGCCGGAGTCCAGATTGATATAGTTATAGCCATACTCCGCTATGCCGGAATCGCTTATGTATTTGGCAACGTCCACCACCAGTTCCTGGGTGATATTCCAGATAAACGCATTCCAGGTGGTAAAGCCCATAAGTGGGGTGCGCAGGGCGTTGTCGGGATAAGATGTGATCAGCACCTGCTTTTCTGTCTTTCCCAAGGCATTTTCCGCAGTAACTGTAACCTTAAATTCACCGTCCGCAGGTACGATACCTTTGATCATACCGTTTTCAAAGGTGAGTCCTTCCGGCAGCTCAGAAACGGACACCTGCATCGGCCGCTGACCCAACACAGGAATTCTGTAAAGAGCCTCCTTGCCGGTAGTGACACCGTAGACGCTGGGCATCATAATTCTGGGTTTACCCTCAAAAGTGGTCGCTTTTGCAATTTTTACAGACATTTTTACGCCTCCAAAAGCCTTACAGCTGCATATTTTTTATCAAGTTTTGATAGTATTCCTCAAAGCCTCTGTCATTGGGATGTAACCTCAGATCCGCATAGTAGGATTCCTCGTGAGGTACAAAATCGAAGGTTTGTACAAATGTGATGTTGTCATAGGCTGCCACCGCTGCCTTGATAATTTCCGCCACGTCTGCAAATTCTCCAGCCTGCTTCGGCTCTGTATGATCCTTCCGCCAAATAGGCGCCAAGGCAAAAATTCTGGCATAGGGATAGGTTTCGTGGAGATTCTTGTAGAATGCGTTGCAGGTTCCTACCAATTTCTCCCTGGGAGACCAGGTCCAGTTATTGGTGCCATAGGCCGCCACAATCACATCCGGCCGTAAGGGCTCCTTTGTCTTTGCCAGTTCCGGGAAAAATCGCTCGCCGCCGATTGCCTTGTTGAACTCTTCCGCATCCAGGAAATCTGCCAGTTTGTTCATATGCCTATTAGCCGGATGGAGGGCATCATAGCCCTGGGTGATGGAATCACCGAAGCAAAGGAGCTTATATTTCGGCTTGATGCCCTCCAGCATTGCGCTATCATCCAGGATCATTTCCCTAAGAACTGTCTTTGCCGACCAAGGGAACAGGATCTTAACCTCTTTTATGCCATCGCCCAGTTCAAAATCCCCCGAAAACTCGCCAAAGAGGAACTCACCGGTGGTATATACCAAAGGCAGATTCTCCTCATCGTAATTTGCGATAGAGCCGATCGGACGGTTATTCACCAGCACATCCATAGCAAAATAGTTTCGGTTATTTCCTTTAAAGGTACTGATGCTTAAATGCAATTTGGTGCTGTCGGTTTTAAAGCGCATCTGCACGCCGGAGGTGCTAAAGGTATTTCTATGAAAACCACCTTCCCGGAGCGCCTGATAGAGATCCTCCTGCTCCTGGGTAAAGCGGAAGAAATGGAATCCATCTTCCTCCTGGGTAATGCGGACTGCGCCATTGGTAATTGACGTAATTTGATTGTAGTTCAATTTCATTTTTATCACCATTACCAATTATAACACCGCATAAAATATTTGTAAAATATATTTTTTCTTAGGTTTTATAGTTTATTTCTATCCCAAAAGCTTGTTATAACACTTGATGAGCAAGCGCACGAACTCCTTATTCAGAATTACTTGCACTTTATGCAAAGCAGTATTATAATAAACGCAAAGGAAGGTGATCACGTTGGAGCTTCAACAACTGAAATACTTCAAAACCGTTGCCGAAATCGGCAAAATTTCCGAAGCCGCAGAGACCTTGTTTGTTTCTGCGCCTGCCCTTAGTACCTCCATTTCCCGACTGGAAAAGGAGCTGGGTATGCAGCTTTTCGATCGGACCAACAACCGAATCCTTCTCAATGACCAGGGGGAAATTCTGCTGAAATACGCCAATCAGATTTTTGCTTCCCTGGAGGAGGCCAAGCAGGAGCTCCACAAAAGCCTGCTGAAACAGAATCCTCAAATTAGTCTTGTGAGCGTTAATACGGCTATGTGGGTGAATCTGATCACTGCATTTATGTCTGAATTTCCCCAGTATACCCTGTCCTGGTCTGCGCTCTCCCTGCCGAACCTGATGCAAAACGGAATGTCTCCCCATCACAGCTTTTTGCTGGCTTATGCGTGTGACATTCCCCCGGCCTATGCAGATAAGCTGTCGGGCATCTTCCTGTTTCAGACACGCACTATGGTGGCTGTCCACAAGGACCACCCCCTGGCAAAAGAAGAAACTATCAGCATCCCCATGCTGGCCAAGGAAAAGCTGCTAATGCCCGCGCCGGGATACCCTCTGCACGCCCGGCTGGAGCAGCTCTTTTCCCACTATGAGCTTCCCTTCCCCACAGAAATCTGCTACTCCTTCCTAACCCGTCAAAAAATGGTGTCGGAAAACGTAGGCATCTCCTTTATATCCTCCTGTGTCACGCAAGCCATCCCCGCACCGGATAACCGCTACATTCCTCTTGAAGACCCCTTTGGGCCGTGGAACGCTTATCTATACTGGCGCAAGGAACACCCGCTTAGTGAATCGGAAGCTGTGTTAAAGGACTTCTGCGAAAGCTTTTATCGGGATTTGCATAAAGTGTAAGTTATGCAGGAGTAAATTAGCCGTAATTTCCTATTCTGCCATTGGTGCTATAATGATAGGAAGTTAGGAGTGAGTAATATGGAACAGAATATCGAAGCAGGAAAAAAGCGGCTGGACTATAAGTGGGTGATCCTCGCCGTCTGCTTTATGATGGAATTCATCTGCTTGGGCTTTTGCAGCAGCAATCCCGGCCTTTACACCGACGCCGTCACCAAAGCGCTGCATATTCCCCGCAGCCTTTATTCCATCGGCACCAGCATCCGCTACGTGGTGCAGGTGATCGTCGCCTTTTTCTTTGGCTCTCTGATCCATCGATTTGGTCACAAAAAGCTGGTTGCGGCGGGTCTGTTCTCCCTTTGCGCGTCTATGCTGGCAAGATGCTACGCAACAAACATCGCCCACCATTATATCGGCTGCGCCCTGTGGGGCTTTGGCATCGTCCTTTCCGGCGGCGCCATGGCCGGCGCTATTGTGCGCCAGTGGTTCCACCAGGATATTGGCAAGTACACCGGTATCGTGATGTCTGCCAACGGCATCGGCGGCGCAATTGCTGCCCAAATCATCTCCCCCATCATCAACAACGGCGAAACCTTCGGCTATCGGAAGGCGTATCTTCTGTCGGTCGCGATCTCTTTGTGCATCTCCATCGCTGTTCTGCTCCTGCTGCGCAGCAATCCCGACCAAACCGCAGCTGTCGGCAGCGGCAAAAAGAAGGCCCGTGGACAGATTTGGCCGGGCGTAGACTATTCGGTTGTAAAAAGAAAGCCCTATTTTTACCTGATTTTTGTTTTTATCTTCCTCACCGGCATCAGCCTGCAGAGTGTGGGCTCTGTGAGCATTGTGTATCTGAATGACCTGGGCTTCGACGCCAGCTTTATTGCCGCAACGGCAACTGTATCCTCTCTGGCACTTACGGTCGCAAAATTTGCGGTCGGCTTTACCTATGACAAAAAGGGGCTGCGCTTCACGCTGCTGATGTGTCAGGCCTTCGCCGTGAGCGGCTTCTTCATAAAAGCAAATCTGCAAAACTCCACTGTCGGTATGGTGCTTGCTATGCTTGCCACTGTTTTGTGTCAGTGCGCTATGCCGTTGGAAACGGTTATGATTCCATTGATCTCCAACGATCTTTTCGGCACTGCTTCCTATGACAAGGTATTGGGTATTTTTATGGCTGCCAACTCCCTGGGGCTGTGCCTTGGCTCTCCCCTGTGTGACCTTTACCGGGATCTGACCGGCGGCTCCTATGTGTCCTGCTACTGGTTCTTTACCGGCTTGCTTCTGGTGGTGATCGTCGGCTTCCAGCTGGTAATCAATGCAGCAAACAAGGAAAAAGAAAAGGTCCTGGCAGCTACTGCTGATGCAGGATAAAACTTTTTTGTATCAATAACCCCCATAGCCATTGGCTATGGGGGATTTCTTAGTAATATTTTTCGTCTATGGGCGTGTGATCTGCCAGAAGCTCTATGTGGTTGCTGCGGTTAAAAATCAATTCCATTACTTCCTTCATTTTCCTTGCGCTGCACAGCTGCACATTGGCATTGCCCAGCTTTCCGTCTGCGATGCAGCCGTGCTTACGGAAGGCCGGCTCATAATTACCAAACTGCTCCGAAACATCCTCGATTCCCTCAGAATACAGAGGATATATCTGCTTTTCTTCAATGCTTCCGTCCGGGTGACGCATTTTCAGGGTAACAGGCTTGTCTGCCGTCCGATTTGGAACGTCCAGCATTTCCTCCACACAATGCAAGAAGGTGTTCTTCTCCTGCCCGACGCCGATCAGCAGAACATAGCCGTCCTGCCGGTACAGCTCCTTACAGCACTCAGAAACCATAGTGGTTGCGGTATCATCCAGCTTGGCAAATTCCGCCGCCTGCGCGCCAAAAACCGTAACCGAGTGGGTAATATGGGAGCTTCTGATTCCACGGCTATCCTGCAATGCCACATTGGGAAATACCCCCAGATTGCTCTTGGGTGTGACCAAATCCAGCGTGATATCCTCATCCATAAAGCCCCAGGTGTGGGTGGGAACGCAGAGCAGGCCGCCATCCCGGGTGCAATGGTCGATCAGCGCGTCCAATAAAGTCTGCGCGCCACCCTCCATCTGACCAATGCATCGCAAGGAGGTGTGGACCATTATGGGCCTGTCCTGGGGGACATTCAGTTTACATAACACATCTTTGATATCAGATTTTGTCAGCATACTAAACTTCGCTTTCGTATTTACAAGACTCAATAATGCACATTAGCACAAAATATTTTACTTCACAAACTGGGATTGCGTGATTTCATATGGCTTTTCCAGCGCATTTTTAGCGCTTTCAAGTGCCACCTTCAAAAATTTCTCATCGCTGCTGATGGCGCTCAGATTAATTTTCTCCCAATCAACGCCAACTGTGGCCGCTACCATAGAAATGCCGGCAATGATACGACCCTCGTCCTTAGACAAATGATAGCCGTCACGGGTCAATGTATCGCCTAGGTAGGAAGTTCTGGCATTCTGTATTGCAGTACCGTTGGGGACAATTCGACTAATTCTACTGTTAGAAATGATTTTCTCCTGCACTGCGTTCACAATCGCATTATACATCACATCTTGTTTGCTCTCATACTTTGGAAAGCTGTCGTGGGTGGAATCTCCTTGATATGCCCAGGTCATATGCCACAAAAACTCTACATTCTTGTTCAGACACAGAGGCTCCACAATGTCCATCAAAGCGTTTAAGTCGTCATAGGTATCTGCAAGACCACTGCTTCCGCTGGCCTGTTGGAAGCAAACAAAATCCCAATCGTCGCTTACAACCGCATCGGCCAACTTGTACTCTTTTTTTGTGACCCATTTGCCTGTTTCGCACGTATAGAAGGTATAGGCTGCCGTTTCTCCCTTGGCATAGCCCAAATGTCTTTCCAGAGAGCAACCGCCTTGATACAGGTTGCCTAACTTGACTTTCTTTACGCCTGCAACCCTGGCAATGTGATAAACATACTCCATACAGTCGCTGGAAAAGCTGTTTCCGATAGTCAGGATTTTCAGTGTGTTATCGGCTTTCCAGGAGGTGTCCTCCTCGGTGGGTGTGGTATCTGCAGTGGTGGGGATGGTTTCTGTACTGGATGCTGCGGTAGAACCAGTGGTGTCATCCGCAGGCTTGCTGCAGCCGGTCATGCACAGGGAAAGCACGCAGATCATTGCCAAAAACAGGCACAAAAGCTTCTTGGTCATACAATTCGCTCCTTTTTCCTTGTTGGAGTTATTTTACCATATAGACTCCTGTTTTACAAGTATTTCCACCGCATGCATTATTACAGGACAGGCGGCTATTAAGCGTATAAAAAGAACCCCTGACCGTTTGGTCAGGGGTTTGTGTTCGCGTTACCTGTTACCGTACATTTATCAGCGAATTAACTATACGCTGAAACGCCGCACTATTCTTGAATTTTTCCTCAAACGGATACTTGTTTTGCATAAGTTTCACCATTTTCTCTCTTGCAGAAAATGGATTTCCTAACGCAGTCTTGTCAAATTTCTTTCCATTAAAAACAGTGGATTTCATAACGGATATTTTGTCAAGACGATCAAAATCAATGGCTAAGTCAGCGCATTTTTGCAAATGCCACAACACCTTCTCTGTTTCACCGATCTCATAATAAAAAGTAGCAAGGTATCCATGTAAATACATCACCACAAGCCATTGTTTTCCATAATGACCATCATCAAAAAGCAACTCGTTCAGTTTAAGCGTTATTTCTGCAATTTTAATCCGCTCCTCCACCGGTGTATCTGGTTGAAAAATTCCGTAATGGTGTAATCCGTGATGAAGAATGGCGATCTCCTCTTGGAGCGTATCTCTTATAATCTCCTGCCGATCAGGGTGCTGATAATATAAAAACGCTCTGCAAAACTCCTGAGAATCTCTCAGTTTTGGCATTTGCTCCACAAGACTTTGAACATCCGAAAAAGAATATCCGCTCTCCTTGATCTCAGAAAGCGCATTATAGTATTGCGCCATATATCTTCGGGCAACAAACCTTATGGTATCATCCGTACAATTGGTCTGAATATAATTATAAATTGCTTGTATTTTTGACCTAACCTGCGCGTAATCCTTCCCATTATTCCGAAACATAAGGTTCGCCATCCACCGCAGTTGCAGACGAAAATCCGCAGGGTGCTCGGAAATCGCCTTTTGGATCAGTTCAGCCTTCTTAGGATCACCCTCGCTTTTAATGCCATCCAATTGTTCGATGATTTCCTTGATTTTCTCCTCAGTTTCCGTCGCATCTACGCCCAAGAGTGCGTCTGTACTCACACCGAAAAATTTTGCAACATCTGGTAGTGTAGCAATATCCGGGTATACTTCGCCACGTTCCCATTTACTAATAGTTTGAAAAGAAACACCCAAAAATTCGGCAAGATTCTCCTGGGTCAACTTTCTATCATTGCGAAACTTCTTTAGGTTACTTCCAAAATTGATATTCATAAAATCACCCCTCAAAATATTCAAAAGCGCTTTTGTATCTTTATGATACAATGGAGCGAATTCGAAATCAATAACTGATGCTGAGAGAATCTTTCTCACATTTGGGGAGTTTAAGAACAACAAAAAAGAGCCTCCACTAAATAGTGGAGGCTTGTGTTCGCGTTGACCTGTCTTCTCAGGCAGGTCAATGCAGGGCATCATTACAACATTATGTTGATTAAAACTCATCGAAATCTACAATGATTTCTCTTGTTGACGGCATATCGCGCCAAATCGTCCCGTCAGCGAGGTAGTATCTTCGTTCCACGGATCCGCTTCGTGTGTGACAATCCACAACAAAAACCTGACCCCTTTCGACTTCAATGGACGGATAGTTGTTATACGGTAGTACGTTAAAGGCTTTTGCGCAATGACTAAATATGCTCCCCGTGTTTTCCAACCGCCAAAACTCAAGCTTTACAGCATAGCCCGACTCAGAGGATCTGTCCAATTCCCCAAAATAGCTTGCATCAAAGACCGTACTGCCTATCGTAATTTTGTCAACTCTAATCGGTTCTCGTTTCACGCCTTGAAACAGTTGATCAATGGTGCAACCGAAAATACCAGCCATTGTTGGTAAAAGAAAAATATCAGGCGCAGCCTTTGCATTTTCCCATTTTGAAACTGCCTGAAATGTGACACCAAGCTTTTTAGCAAGCTCCTCCTGCGTTAAGCCACGCTTTTTGCGGAATTCCTGCAAGTTGGCTGCAAACTTCGCTTGAATACCTTCCATAGAATCATCTCCTTTCTAATCACATTATATCAGCCGGTTTTGTTTAGCACAATAACGAGAAGGTTGAACATTTTTCAACCACTGGTTGAAAACGCCCCTACCGGCATTGCCGGTAGGGGTGTTTTGTGTACCTAGATATTCATTCAGTTTTCGTTGGCTTCCTGTTTGTTTTTTGTTTCTTCAACCCATTTAACCGCCGCTTGATATTTTTCTGTTTCACGGACGGAATTAAACCAGGCCCATCTGCGATTTGTGAGAAGGTCGTGAATGCAATGCAAATCATAGAAAGAAAAACGAAAGATAGCAAACAGTTTATGTGTTTGTCCAGTTTCGTCAATTGCATTCCTCCAGTCCTTGGAAACCCGCAAATTATAGAATAATGTCCCACCAATATCCAACCATTGTTCATCTATTGCATAAACATATTTACACATTTCGAGTGCAGAATCAAAATTTTCCCAACCTTCCGCAGTTTTCTTTTGTCCAAATAAACATGCAGCCAATACCAATTGCTTATATGCATAATACATTTTCCAGCCATCGGGGACATCTCCATCCACACCAAAAGAACGGATCACGCGCAAAATACTGCGCTGATATTCCTCTTTTCTCACGGCGCCAAGAGCATCCGCATAACGCCAATCCAGTTCTCTGACAAATGTTTCAAACATCCCAAGACCGCCCTGCACACACGTTTCATAGGCGCTTCCTCTTGTTTCTGCCCGCGAAATCAAGCAATCGCGCTTGCTGAAACCGCAATTCGGACACATATCCATCCATTTCTTCAGTTCGGATTCCTCACAAATCTGCGCCATTATGGAAATAGCATCCGTGCGATATCTCGTTTCCAACAGTCGTTGCACAGTGTTCAACAAAAGCGGCATATACTGAGCAGAATCCTCCGGTTTGTCAATTAAATGTTCGCCTATTTTACAGGCTAATACAGCCGCATAATAATCATTTTCCGGATATTTCCGGCAATAATTCTGCACAAACTCTATGCGCTTAGTACGCTCCGTAGAAGGGATTACATTTAACCGTTCACAAAACATATCAAAATCCCTTTCCCTTGCAGAAGCATCATTGGAAAGGAGCATATCAATAGATACGCCGAAGTAATTGGCGATTGCCGGCAGCAATTCCAGGTCAGGATAGCAAATGCCCAGTTCCCAACGTGAGATCGTTTGGCCGGTAACGCCCAAAACATCTGCCAGTTTCTCTTGGGTGATTTCTTTTGCCTTGCGTAACTGCTTGAGGTTCTCTGCAAAATTCAAGTTCATAGTATTTTCTCCTTAAAGAAATTGAATCGGTACCGTTTCTGTCTATACACTATCACAAGTCAATGGCCGATTCAACATCACACTAATTGATAGAAACTATCAAAATTCGTGAATTGCAAAAAAGAAACCTCACTACCGAAGTAGTGAGGTTTTTGTGTTCGCGTTACCTATCTTCCCGGGCAGTCGCCCACCAAGTATTGTCGGCGCAAATGAGCTTAACTTCTGTGTTCGGGATGGGAACAGGTGGACCCTCATCGCAATCAACACGAACTATTCTATTACCAAGGCCTTCGCCTTTGCAACCTTATATAAGGATTGGTGACCCGTGGGA
>JAFQCX010000011.1 GCA_017416245.1 Oscillospiraceae bacterium
CAGCCTGCGCGCCCTCTACCTTAACTTCCTTTTCCGCCTTAGCGGTCTTCTTCGCTGCCATCTATATGCTTCCTTTCTATCACAGGATATACTCCCAGTATGACAAGATGGTATCACGGATCAGCCTATTTTTCAAGGGGAACAGAGAACAAATGAGCGTAATATTTTGGGATTGGGATGCGAGAGGCCGCTTTTTTTCTGAGAAAAAAGCAACCCACGCAACCTCAATCGGCGCAGAGGGTTCTGTCTAAAGGCAGAGCCCTCTGCTTGTTTCGGTTGATTCGCTCAGCTCCCTTCATCCGCCACTGGCGGCGGTCGCATCGCTCCCCGTCTTGAATAATCGGTGAGCCGGACACGCTGATGTCAAGTAGGGGACAAAAGAAATTTGCAGAAAAATTTCGTTTTTATCCCAAAAATACACAAAAAGGAGGTTTTTACATAGGTCAACCAGAATCCCTTAGTTGACATAGATGAAATGTCGAAAATACCGTATTTTAAGACTTCTCGCATTTTCGACAAGTTCCGAACTCTACCGGACCGTCGCTTTTAAGCACGAATGATGCAAAAGGGGCTGTAAAAAAGACCCTTTATATACTCTTATTTCTGTACCAATTCCCTCGTGACCATCAAAAAACGGTCGATATCCGCCACTGCATGACAGTGCAGCGGCGATACCCGGATCGCACCGGTCAGCCCCAGTGCTTCCACGATCCGCTTTGCGTACATACTACGATTACTGCGGTCGCAGACGATCACACCACGCTTCTCATATTCTTTCACTGCATCAGACACCTCCATACCCTGAATGCCGATGGCAGCGATCAGGTCACGGTGGATCAACTCCAAGCCATCTGCATAGACATGAACACCGGGAATGTGCCGAAGACCGGGCATCTCGTCCGTTCCCTCAAGCATACGATAGAGCAATGCCCTCTCCTGCAGATGGATTCGCTCCATTCCTATCCGGTATAAGCTTCTGCGGTCAGTTTCCCTGCTGAAATGGGCACCGATCTGGCAGACATAGTCGATTACGGCCTGCATGGACGCAAAATTGCCGGGCGTAGGCGTTCCCAGCGCAAAGACCTCCGGATCTTTTTTCAATAACTTTCGATGGGGAAGCTGCGCTACCCGATCCGAAACCCAGGCAAAGCCGCATCCGCGAACACCAAAGAACTTATAGGGCGCAATGTTTGCTCCGTCAACCCCCAGCAGCTCCATGTCCAGCGCACAGTGCGGTGCGTGCTGAACGGCATCGGTCAGGATGTAAAGATCCGATTTCTTTTGCCTCGCTTTGCGGACGATTGCTTCCATGTCCATAATGGCACCGGTAACATTGGAAGCCGACATAACGCTGAGCAGACAGGTGTTTTCATCTACCAGGCTTGCTGCTGTGTCCGGGTCGACAGCACCGGTGGCAGGATCTGCGGGGATCACACGCAACTCCTTCCCCGTTTTTTTGCAGAAATAAGCAACAGCATCAAACGAGGAAGGATGCTCCAAAACAGACACCACCGCATTGGTGCCGGGAATGTTCTCCAGAATTAGCTCTACCATGTGGAACATCGTCTGAGAAGCCGTCAGCTCTGTCATCAGCGCACCTTTTTCTGTTCCGAAAACATAGGAGAGGATATCCCTTGTCCCTGCTTGCACCACATCATTCAATTCCAGTGCCTGCTTATGAAATCTTTCCGGACAGTCCGGAAGCATCTCCGCCTGCGCTTTTGCCTCCACAGCGGCTTTCAGCCGCAAAGAGCCACCGGAGTTATCGAAGAATAATCTTTTTGCACCGGTTTGATCCAGATCCGCATAATAAAACTTCTCTATTAAGGCTTTTTGAAGATCTGCATCAAATAAAAGACCCTTTTCGTAATCCATATCCATTCTCCTTTATTCGGGAATCAGATCACCCAACTTTACGTACCTTATGGAATCCTTCCCCCGGACTTTTGAATTCCCGTTTTGATATTCCAAGGCAAGCTCACTGGTGCTGTATGCCAGATAAACGTCATTTAAAATATCCACAATGGCAATATTGACCATTCCATACTTTCGATACAAATCCGCAACAACGGTTTTTTCTTCACCGTACGCCAATTTGATGGAAGTCCGACCCTGCTGAATTGCAGGTCGGTGCTTTGTTTCGTTATTCAAATAGTTGTAAGATATTAGGATGCTGTTGTTATATACGATCAATCTGGGTCTGCATTGAATGCTGTCTTTTAAGTAGCAGGGGTCTGTCCAGGTTTTTCCGCCGTCGGCCGATGATACAAAAGCAATGGCATCAATATCCTTGTCCGTCCTGTAAATGGCATAGATTTTTCCATCTAAGAATTTGTACTCAAATTCGTACTGGGCAGGCTTTGGATACACAGCAAAGAATTCGACGGTAGCGCCGTAGTCCGGGGAACGAAACAGGATCGGCTCAGCATAATAACTCACAGAAGCGCCGTATGTATAACCGTCTTCCCCTTTGAAATACGCACAGTGCCCGATCTGCTCTGTTTTTACATATTTATGGTCGTGATATCCCTGCTGTTCCAAAAACGCAAACTGTGCTGACAGGCAAAGGGGCACAGTACTGCCATCTTCCCTTTGGAGCGAAACCGCTTTTTCTTCGTTGAGCGCATTAGAAAGGAAATCGTAATCCTTGTAGCACCAGGTGTGATCTCCTTCGGCGCGGCTGTTCTTTTCATAAAAAACTCTTACCTTGCCGTCCCCAAGACCAAGAATGTTGGGACAGTATATGTCATTCCCCTCGGCGATGGAAACAAACCGGATGTTGGTCGGCTGGGCGGCAGGAAAACAGGAAAGTGCAACCTTTCCTCTGGATTCACCGTAATGCCCCTGAAATCCCGGCATATAGGCGCAGAACATGATTCCGTACTTGGAGTCAAAGGCAAGGGAAGCGCCGTCTGCGCTGGTCTGCGTAAAACCGTCATTAATCTGAACCGAATGATCCAGCATTGCTCGTAACGTTTCGTTTCTCGTTCCCATAGTGCGTCTTCCTTTTCTGTTTTTTTTCATTGTATCATAGCGGATTTGAAATAAAAATTTCTTAATTTGCGATTTATATTGAAAAAACAGCAAAACTATGCTACTATAAAATTATGAATATTGATTTTGAAACCAAACTGACTTACAACGAAATATCTTTTCACAGAAGCAACAGCTTGTCCATAGCAGAGCGTGAAATCCACACCTATCATGAGATTCTTTTCTGTATGGACGCAAATGCGGTTCTTTTCACAGAAAAGCAGCAAAAAAAGATTCAAGGAGACGCTTTGTTCTTGATTCCAAAAGGAACTTATCATTATTTCCTCAATCAAAACCAGGACGTGTTTCCCCGCCTGAAGATCTATTTTCCCGCTTATGTGCTTGATCGCACACCCTGTGGCCAGGTTCTATCGGATATTCGTATCATTGAGAGTATTGATGGCAATATTCTGTTTCTGCTGAAAACGCTCTGCCGCATTATGGAAGGGGAAAATAACGACAAGCAGGCCTTCTATGCCTACAGCACTTTTTTGATGCTTTTATCTCAACTGGATCAAAGTCTTGGTAAGGAGCATAGGCAGGAAACTGTCGCTGTCAACGAGCTGGACGATCTGCTGAAATATGTATCAGATAATCCTTCTGCGGATTTAAGTGTTGCCGCACTCGCTAAAAAGATGCACGCTTCCGCTTCCACGGTTACACACTTGTTTAAAAAGACGATGGGTATTTCTGTGCATCGATATGTTACGCAAAGGCGGTTGATCTATGGGCAGAATTTGATTCTGGCAGGAAACAAGCCCTCAAAGATCTATACCGACTGCGGATATCGGGATTATTCTTCTTTTTACAAGGCCTATTTGCTGTTTTTCGGATACCCGCCCTCTTTGGAAGGGAAAGAAATATCAAATGCATAAAAAGCACCCATGTGGGTGCTTTTTGCATATCATCCCATGATACCATTAGCAAGGTTTGCCACGAGGGAGTACATCTCTTTTTCAGAGCGGACGTTGTGAGCCTTGTTTAGAATGTCCTGTTTTTGAGATTCAGTCAGGTGTGCATAGCGGTTCATGGCGGCTGTGTTTGCGGAAAGAGCCAGGCCAAAACCAATGGGAACTTTGTAGAAATCCATGAGAAAAACCTCCGTTAATGTTTGTAGGGGAGGCGTTTCGCCTCCCGCAATTCGGGACGGGAGACCCGTCCCCTACGCAGCAGCGTCTAACATATTTTCTATAAAAATGCCATATCCGGTGGTAGGATCGTTCACAAGAACGTGGTTCACCGCGCCGACCAGTTTGGCGTCTTGGATGATCGGTGAGCCGGACACTTCTGTGTCAAGTATGGGACAAAAG
>JAFQCX010000002.1 GCA_017416245.1 Oscillospiraceae bacterium
ACGTGATCCACATCATTTTCCGTAATGGTCAGCTTGCCCTTCACCAGATCGTCAAACTTGAACTGGTTGGAAATAGAGCCTTCGCTGCGGAAGCGCAGCACCCAGGGTGCACCGGCATCCAACTGCGCCTGAATGTCTTCCATAGAGCGGTCCCGCCACATCGCATACTTGCCGTAATAGCCGGTAGTTTCCTTGTTGGCTTCCTGCTTTTCACGCATAGCTGCCAGCTCCTGCTCGGTGCAGAAGCAGGGATATGCCATTCCCTGCGCAACCAGCTTCTTAGCATATACATGGTAAAGGCCTGCACGCTGTCTTTGGCGGTAAGGGCCGTAAATGCCGTTGTCTCCATCGTGGGTAGCGCCTTCATCGAAGGCGATACCGTAGTGCTTCAGGGTGTCGATCAGCACCTCAACTGCGCCCGGAACCTCCCGCTTGGCATCGGTATCTTCCACCCGCAGGAACAGCACGCCACCACTCTGGTGGGCCATACGCTCGGCTGTCAATCCCTGCACCAGATTGCCCAGGTGAACAAAGCCGGTGGGAGACGGCGCCATACGGGTGACAACTGCACCCTCAGGCAGCTGTCGGACGGGATACCTTTCCTCCAGCATTTCGGGGGTATCCGTTACATCCGGAAAAAGCAGCTGTGCAAGTGCTTTATAATCCATAATGATTACCTCAATTCTCAAATTTTTCTGCAATTACTATACCATCTTCCACCAATAAAGTCAATTTTAGATTGCGTTTTTCTTAAGCCTGTGTTAAAATGCGAATATTGATATGGAAATTACGAGGTGAATCCATCATGGAAGAAATTGTTGCAAAGAAAAGAATGTTTTCCGGCATCAAGCCCTCCGGTGATCTGACCCTGGGTAGCTACCTGGGCGCAATCAAGAACTGGAAAGAGCGTGCCGATGAATTTGACTGCTTTTATTTTATGGCTGACCTGCACGCTATTACAGTCCGGCAGGACCCCGCTTCCCTGCGGCGCCGTACTCTGGAGCAGCTGGCGCAGTATATCGCCTGCGGTCTTGATCCCGAGAAGAACACGCTGTTTATTCAGAGCCACGTCCACCAGCACGCTGAGCTGGGCTGGGTCTTAAATTGCTACTCCATGTTCGGTGAGCTGAGCCGTATGACGCAGTTTAAGGATAAGTCTGCCAAGAATGCCGATAACATCAACGGCGGTCTGTTTACTTACCCCAGTCTGATGGCGGCAGACATTCTGCTGTATCAGCCAGATTTTGTCCCCGTTGGCGAGGATCAGAAGCAGCACGTGGAGCTTTGCCACACCATTGCCCGCCGCTTCAACGGTGTCTACGGCGATGTATTCAAGATTCCCGAGCCTTATGTTCCCAAGGTGGGCGCAAGAATTATGAGTCTGACCAATCCCACTGCCAAGATGTCCAAGTCTGAGGACGAGGATACCGGCCGTGTGCTGCTGATGGATGCCCCCGAGGTCATTATGAAGCAATTCAAGCGGGCAATCACCGACTCCGATACAGAAAACTGCGTCCGTTATGACAAGGAAAATAAGCCTGGTGTTGCCAATTTGATGACCATTTACAGCGCTGTCACCGGCAAGACCTATGACGAGATCGAAGCTGAGTTCGCAGGCTGTGGTTATGGCAAGTTCAAGCCTGCCGTTGGTGAGGCTGTTGTTGAAATGCTGCGCCCTATTCGTGAGGAAGCCAACCGTCTTATGAAGGACAAGGGTTACCTGGAAGGCGTGTTCCGGGATGGCGCACAGAAGGCGTCCTATGTTGCTGAGAAGACCCTGCGCAAGGTCTACAAGAAAGTCGGCTTTGTTGCAAAGTAATCATAACCACCGGCCGTGCCGGTGGTATGCACTAGCCCCCTTGGGGCATGCCCTCGGCTGAGCCTATAGGCTCGTCGAATAGTCTGCCAACCGCACGACTTTCACGGGCTGCCCCTAAAGGGGCTTTTGTTTGTTTGCCCCCTTGTACTGGCTGACCCGTGAACGGGTCGACATACTCTTTAATACTCATTTGGTCGTCGGAATAATCTTCTTGTAGCTGATTCTGAATGTACTCTTGAATTGCCTTCTTATTCCTTCCGACTGTACTCACATAATACCCCCGGCACCAGAAATGCCGGTTGCCATACTTGTACTTGAGGTTGGCGTATTTCTCGAAGATCATTAAACTGCTCTTCCCTTTTAAGTATCCCATTATCTGTGCTATGCTGTATTTGGGTGGGATTGATACGAGCATATGGATATGATCTTTACACGCCTCTGCTTCTATGATTTCTATGCCCTTATATTCGCATAGTTTTCTTAGCATTTGTCCTATATCCATCTTTATCTTTCCGTAGATAATTTGTCGACGAAATTTGGGAGCGAATACGATATGATATTTGCATTCCCACTTCGTGTGTGCTAAACTACTAGTGTCAAGTTTCATCTGGACTTGATTCCTCCTTTGGTTTCTAAGTGTGGTTGGCAGACCTACTCTTATTCTACCAAAGGAGGATATTTTTTCTAGGCATAGCTAAAGCTTTTTGGAACCACCGGCACAGCCGGTGGTATTCTTATACAAT
>JAFQCX010000012.1 GCA_017416245.1 Oscillospiraceae bacterium
ACGAGGGGGCTGGATTTTGCGAAGCAAAAGACTGGGGGAGAGAATTTTCTCTGCTTGTTTCTCTCCCTCCGTCAAAAATCAAATAGATTTTTGCCACCTCCCTCATCAGAGGGAGGCTTGACCCTGCGGCAGGACTATGCATAGCTAAAGCTTTTTGGAACCACCGGCGCAGCCGGTGGTATTCTTTAACCAACAAAAATTACCCCTGTTGCTGTTAAGCAACAGGGGTAATTGTTTCATTATTCAGCAGTGGGTTCTTCGGGAGTTTCTTCCTCGTTGGTCTCTGCTTCTACTGCAGTAGCGATCTCTGCAAATGCAGCATCCTCAGCTACAGGAGCTGCAGCCAGCTTCTTCTTTTTCAGAAGCAGCACTGCGCCAACTGCGGCACCAGCAAGAACAACAACACCGGCAGCCACAATGGCAATGATTGCGCCAACGCTCAGGCCAGCGCCTGCATCACCCTTATCTTCCGCCTTAGCCTTGGTGATGTCCTTCAGGTAAACAAGAACGGACTTGCCTTCCTTAGCAGGAACCTCAATGATTTCCTCGCCATCCAGGCCATGGCCCAGTGTTATCTTCTTAACGGTCTTTGTGGACTCCTTGGTATCGCCGTTGTAGTACTCTGCAACCACAGCGTACTGCTTGTCGTCGTTGGTTGCGTTCAACCAGGACAAACGGGCAACAACTTCCTGATCAGTGGGCTTCTCCGTATCGGTGATCTTCATACCGATGTGCTTTTCGTAAAGCTCAAAGTCGGTGGTAACGCCGGTTATGTACAGCTTGTAGTTATCCACCAGTACGGGATCGCCATCAACGTTGGAGCAGGCAATGCCAATACCCTCAACGGGGAAGGTCACAGCCTTAGCGAAGGGAACATCCTGAACGGAGCCCAGGAGCTTGCCCTCTGCATCGTAGACCTCGTAATCAGAAACAAATGCCTCTGCATTGTTGAAGTCAACCAGTCTTCTTACGGTGAACTTGCCACCCTTGGAGACATTCACACCTTCAAGCTCAACGTACTTGTTTTCTGCGTTAGCATAGTAAACCTTGCCCTTGGCAATCTTGAAGCCGCCGTCAATGGCCTTGAAGCTCTCTTCATTATAGACACCCAGCAGGATTACTTCGGCCTTATCGCCCATTTTTTCGGGAATGGTTACGGTTACTTCCCAACCCTGATCTTCTGCCTTGGTATCGCCGGCAGTAATTCTCTCAGTGACGATAACGTTCTTCAAAGTATGTGTGCCGGTCAGAGCCAGAACCTTGTTCTCAGCATTGTCCTTGTCTGCCTGGATAGTAGCAGTGGAGCTCTTATCCTTCTTCATCAGCCAGGAAGTAACAGGATTTACATTGTTGTAGCTGTAATCCATGCCAACTTCGTAGCCATTGTAGTTCTCCTGGAAAGCAGGATACTTGATGTAACGGTCTTCATCAGCTGTAACGATGGGAGCTACATCGGCGGGAGTTTCGATCCAGTAGCCGCACATACCAGCCTCGTAAACACTACCGTTTTCAATGATCTTGCCGCTGGGGAAGGTAATGGTCTGGCCATCAATGTAGAAGGTGGGATCTGTGGTGCCTTCTACCTTGAACTTCTCAACAGTGGTGCCGGTGTAGGTGTTAGGTGTGATACGCCAAACGTTTCTGCCACCTGCGTACATACCGGACATCTGGAAGCCATCGTTCCAGTTGTGCTGGGTCAGAATGGGCTTACGGTCTGCAGCGCCAACCACACGGGTCAGCTCATACAGTGTATCGGAAATGATCTTAATTGCCTGAGGATATTCACCTCTGGCAGAGCCTTCCGTTACCCAACCAATGAAGGGATCAGGATCCAGCATACCAATGTGAATCAAGGTTTCTGTGTAGAGGGGTGTGGAGCACGCAGTAGAAGGATTCTCCTCGGCGTTCATGTATTTATAGGCGCCCAGCCAAACCTGCAGCAGGCCTTCCTCGTTGGACAGAGCCATATTCTTATAGTCATTCAGCATCCAGCTGAACTGATTGTAAGGCGTGGGCTCAAAGTATGCATTGTTATAGCCCAAAGGACTACTGAAGGTGGGACTCTTGGTCTTTGCGTTGACATAGTAGCCGTAAGCGGGTCTGTAGAAGTAAGCATTTTCGTTGGTAACGTTACCTACAGCGTTACCCAAAGCGTTGACGTGACCGCCGGCGCCTTCCGTGCCGCCGCTCTGACCGACATGCTTCTGCCAGCTCTTGTTGTCATCTCTACGGTAGTCACTGAGGGTAGCCTTCTTATAGTACTTGAAGATGGGAGAGGCAGCCTCTAACATATACTGGTTGGTCCAGTCTCTCATAACCGTATTCCAAATGGCACGGGACTGGTCATACTCGTCACCGGACTTGATGTAAATGCTGTAAATTTCAGCATAATTGCTTTGCTCATAGAACTTAAAGCCACGCTCCACCAGCATAGGACGAATCTCATTCTGGTAGCGGGGATTTGCCACGATTCTGTTGAACAGCTCGGGATCCTCCACATAGCTCTGGCTGATGTAGTAGGACTGGGAGGGATTGTACTCAAAGTCGTAGAGGACGCCATCCAGCTCACCGCCGAGAATGTAGTACTCGGTGATCAGTTCCTTATAGTACTGCTTGGTGAGTTCTACGCCTTTATCCATAAAGATATTATCCTCAGCCAAAACAGACATAGCTGTGGAACTAACGTAGATGTAACGGGTGCCTTCAGGATAGCTCGCAAATTTTGCGTACATACCTTGCGCAAGACCCACGGGGGTGCTCTCAATCTCTATGGGCACCTCGGTCAAAGGTGTACAATACAGAGACTCAGTGTCTTTGTTAGGCTTACGCATCCATATCATAAAAATATCGTACGTATTGCCCAGTTTATACTTCTCGCAAGCACTCCAGTTAACAAAGTAGAACGGCTTTGCATTGGGATCAATTTCGCCTGCTTCGGCTACCAGGCACATGGGCAGGACCATAACAAGCACCAAAAGCATAGCTAAAAACTTCTTCATTTTCTTGCTCCTTCCAGATTATATCTACTATGCGCCCACTTTGGGCATACATATATGTTTATTTATACTATATGAGGCTTGTAAAGTCAAGGATTTTTATGAAAATTGACCCCACTGACAGAAAAATTTTACATATCTGGCAGCGGGGTCTTTTTTATTCACTTGTTTTATCAGGGGTTATCCTATTGGTTGTTTCCGCCTTTGGGCTTGATGTTATTCCAAATTTCCAGCAGCATAGACTTATTCAGTCTCCAGCTTTCTGTCCACGCAGACTTTGCAAGACCCCAAATTGCCACCCATACAGACTTGTGGAGCTTCCAAAATGCCAACCAGGTAGACTTGATAAGACCCCAGCTTGCCAGCAGGGTGGCCTTATTCAGATCCAGGTCCATCAGCCATTTGGGCTTGATCACAAACCAGCACAGAGCAAACCCGCCGCAAGCCAGCAGCAGTATGGAAGCAATTACGATCAGGATGATCCATCCGGCAGACAGGCCCTTTTCCTGCGCAACAGGCTCTGTGGGCTTGGGCGCAGTGGGCGCTGCAGGTGTAGTGGGCTTTACAGAGGGCGTGGTGGCGGTTCCTTCCGTAGTGGCAGGAACGGTGGTCTCCTCTGTTGCAGCTGTTGTTTCCTCCTCGATCTGGATAGGCGCTGTTGTTTCAGGAGGCGGAACCTGTCCCGGTTCCCAGTTGAAATCTCCCTGGTCATAGTTAGGCAGCGTAGGCGCTGTCCCCTTTTCAACGGTTACTGTGATTTTGGATTCGCCCTTTACCAGACCGAACACGCAGCCGTCTGCGCCACAGGGCATTTCCACCGTCTTCAGCAGGGTTTCCTTGTTGTAAATCTTAGCTACCTGGTGCTCGCCGGAGGCATTCATCCAGGACAAGCGGTATACCGTATCCTCTGTTCTGGTTAAGGCTGTATCTGCAACAGGCATACCTGTGTCTGCTTCATAGAGGCGCAGTTCTGTAGTCACGCCGGTTGCGCGCAGGCGGTAATTATCGATGTAGGCCTTATCCACCTTGTTGCAGGAGAAGGAAATGCTCTCAACAGGAACGGTCACCTGTCCCATCGCCACATTCTGCTGCTGGGCGACCACAGAGCCGTCTGCATTCTTTACGGTATAGGTGCAAGTGAAAGAGCCTTCGTTGCGGAAGTCCACCTCTCTGCTGATGATATAGGTCTGCTCTGCCGTCACACTTGCCAGCTCGGTATTTTCGTCATAGTAAACCTTGCCGCCGGAGATTCGGATGCCGCTATCATTTTCACCGCAGGAAAGGACTTTCAGTTCGCCGCTAACCGGCACTGTTACAGTCACTTCCCAAAGCTGCTGCTTGGCATAGCTATCGCCTGCGGTGATGTTTTTTGGAAGCTTTGCAAACTCCAAGGTGGATGCGCCCATCATTTCCAGCGCCTTGTTGCCGTTGTGCTCCCGCACGACCAGGCTGTTTCCGCTAACCGTCCACGCATCCCCGTTACGGGCGGTGGAGTTTAAGAAAACGGTTCCTTCCTTGTAGGACTCAAAATTCTCCTCATAGGAAGGGTTCTTTTCATAACGGTCTGTATCGGTGATGATCACAGGCATGGAATTTGCAGGGGTTTCGACCCAATAACCGCAGGTGAGTGTGCCGTAAATACTGCTCTCCTGCAGGATCTTACCCTGGGGAAATACCACCGTTTCACCGCCAATGGTAAAGGTAGGTGCCTGGTCTTTCACCTTGAAGCTCTCACGGGTCGTACCCTCAGAGGTATTGGGCGTAATACGCCAGATATTGCGTCCGCCTGCATACATGCCGGAAATGACAAAATCGCTGTTCCAGGTTCTGGGCACGACGATGGGCTTTCTGTCGTCATAGCCTGCCACACGGGTCAGTTCCTTCAGAACTTCCGAAATATTCCGCATCACATCGGTGTAATCATAGGAATCTTCGTTTTCGTCTGTATCCCGGGGCGCAACCACATAGCCCAGGAAGGGTTGCGGATCCAACATACCGATATGGAACAGGGCTTCTGCATAGTAGGGCGTGTAAGCCATATTGCTCTCTGCTCTATTCTCCCCGCCCTGGTGATTAAAGCCGGTGATCCAAGCGCTGATTTTTTTGTTGTTTGCAGCAGAATACATCTCCTTAAATGCATTCACTTCATACAAAAACGTGTTAAACAGCGTTTTTTCGTAGGCTGCGCCATTATAGGCTACAGGCGTTGCGTATTGCTTTTGGATATCGGGTCCTGCTAAAGACAGGACCTCATTTGCTGTGTTGCCGGCGTACTTTTCGTTGCCGCCGGTATAGGTCTTCCCGTTTTCCGTGGTGTTCTCATCCCACTGGTTGCTGCCGGAGAAACCGTAGTTGCTCACGTCTGCGTTGGGATAGAGCTTCAAAAACGGCGCGCAGGCATCGCTGATGTATTTGCTTATTCGGTTGCGCATAACCGTATTCCAAATGGCATATTCCCGGCTGGAGGGATCGGAAATCGGGTAGATTTCCGATTGATCTCCCTTAGGATCGCTAAATTGGAAGCCTCTTTCTTCCAGATAGGGACGCACATCTGTAGCATAGCGAGAATCGCTGACGATGTTATTATAAATGTTTTTGTTCCGCGGATAGGTAATTATTGTGCCTTCCAGCTCATTTTTGATGGTCGTGGAATTATTATATACGCTATGGATGTAATCGGCGCTGACAGCTAAGCACTCTGTAGTCAGGATCAAGCCGTCGATCAGACCGCCGATCTTATTATACTCTGTGAAGAATTCTTTGATCCAGTCCTTAAACAGCCCAACTGTCCTGTCCATATAAATCACATTCTCAGCCTGCTGATCAATGTTTAAGGGAAAGTTCAGGTAACGCATACCTCTGGGCCGAGCGTCGAATTCCTTCTTCAGCTTTTTCGCCATTTCGGGAATATCCGTAGTATCGTACAGGCTGATCGTGATTTTTGTATCGCCTGTTTTGATAATGCTCAAGGCAGGCTTCGGCATTTCTGCAATGTTTTCCGGGAACTTCACAGCAGTAGGACCCATCCAGTTCACCATATAGAACGGCAACTCGTTGAATCCGTCCGCGCTGCCGGGTATAACAGCCCCCAAAGAAATCAGAGTTACCAGAATCAGCAAAACAGCTATCAGTCTTTTCATCTTCTATCTCCTATCCGCAAAAACCATATGCTTATACTGGTTTATTTATACTATAATCAAGCATTTGTGTCAATAAATTCTTACTGGAAAAGCAATATGAGGTGTGCCGTTTGGCACACCTCATAATTCCTTATTTAGATATCCAGCCTTTTATTGCTTTTATGAAAGCATACAGCCATTTGGGCTTGATCACATAGTAGCACAGGGCAAATCCGCCGCCGGCCAACACCAGCACGGAGCCAACTACGATCAAGGCGATCATTCCGCCGGACAGACCGCCTTCTTCCTCAACAGGTTCTGTTTCGGTAGGCTCGGTGTCTTCTGTGTAGGGAGCGTCGTCCTCAGTTTCGTCGGCATAGCTGAAGTCATCCTCAGGGTTCATTCCTCCATGCTCCAAGAAAACAGAGGGATCGGTAGGTTTTGGCTTTGGCTCTTCTACTGCCGACTGGCCTGCCACCCAAGCAAAGTTACCCGCATCATAGTTGGGCACCATGGGCGCAGTTCCCTTCTCCACGGTTATTGTGATCTTGGAGCCACTCTTTATGTGGGCAGTTGTAAAGCTGTCTGCGCCGGAGGGCATTTCAATTGTTTGTATCAGCTTGCCATTGTTGTAGACCTTTGCTAACTTGTACTCGCCAGTGGCGTTCATCCAGGATACGCGGTATACCGCATCCTCCTTGGTAGCTGCGGAGATATCGTTGATCCGCATACCGGTGTCGGCTTCATAGAGACGGAGCTCTGTAGTCACGCCGGTTGCCCGCAGGCGGTAATTGTCAATA
>JAFQCX010000013.1 GCA_017416245.1 Oscillospiraceae bacterium
TATGCATAGTCCCGCCGCAGCGGAAAGCCTCCCTCTGATGAGGGAGGTGGCAAAAATCTATTTGATTTTTGACGGAGGGAGAGAAACAAGCAGAGAAAAATTCTCTCCCCCAGTTTTTTGCTTCGCAAAATCCAGCCCCCTCGTCAGAGGGGGCCTTCGGTGCGCACATAACCGCATCTGCAGTAGTAGGGCAGAACACGCAAGCGAAAGAAAATTCGATGAGCCTATAGGCTCGGCGGGTAAAAGGCCCTAAGGAGGCCTGTGCATACCACCGGCACGGCCGGTGGTTATGATTGAAAAGAAAACAGACGAAGAAAAGGGCAATGCATCCTTACGGAGCATTGCCCTTTAACCTTTAATTTACATACCAGCCAAATTTGCGTTGACCTCTTCCCAGAACAGGGTGTCTTCCACGATCCGGTCGTCCAGCTCCCAGAAGTGGTTCATCGTGTCCTCACGGCGCAGGCCGTTGGCCATAGTGGTTTCCAGCCACTGCCGCAGCTGGCTTGCCTCGATCTTGCAGCCGGGCTTGAACATCTCAGGAGTATTCACCAGTGCGCTGAGCAGATTTGCCACAACGGGGGACTCCGGATTGGAAACATTCAAAGTGCATACGATCAGCGTGCCATTGCCTACCTGCACAGAGAACAGGTGGGAGAACTTTCTCAGAGTGTCTTCATCAATGAAGTGCTTGATACCCTGTTTTAAACCCTTCATACGGTCACGGACTGGCTTATCAATGCCGGAGAACAGCTCGGTAACTGCAAAGGGACAGGAGTCCAGGTTCACCTTGGTGCCGGCTTCCAGCAGGGGCTGCAGGTTCATGTCAAAGTAACGGTTGGAGCCCAGTACCTTCTGCAGCTTCTCAGAGGAGATAATGCCGCCCAGGTTGCTGCCACGGTCCCAAATACAGGGCTTGAAGCGCTCCAATGCGCCGGGCATCTGCCATGTGTTTCTCTTAGCGTCGTATTCGTAGAACAGAACAACGGTCTTGCCGGCGTCCAGGTCGGAGAATACAGCCTCATCCAGAGTGTCTGTTACCACCAGCTCGGAAGAATTCTTACCCTGCTCCAACCAGGTTTTCAGCGCGCCATCCTGCAGCCGCATGGTAGGTACGCTTTCTGCCTGCTGCGTGGGATAGAACCACAGCTTCCATTGATTCTCCACACGGATATCGCCGCTGACGAACTCAGCCCGCAGATTTCGCATCTGGGCTTTATCGTTGGGGGCGACAGAGACCTCTACGGTTGCCAGCTTCTGCAAACCACCGGCCAGCATATAGTCCTTGCCGTCAAATACCAGCTCGTCGTCCAGCCACAGCTTGTAGTCGCCACGGATTTCCGGCTGGGCCAGGAAGTCGGAGGCGTACAGACTTGCGGTGATGGAGCTGTTGTCATAGGCAATTTCATCGCTAAGATCCGCCAGCAGCACCAAATCGTCATTCATTTGACGGAACCACTTGCTGTCGATGAACTTGTCGTCATCAAAGAAGTCCACAATGCCGTTCTTGTTTTCGTACTTCAGGCAATCGGAGAACTGGAGCATCTCAAAGCCGCACAGCTTGGAAAGACGCATTTCCTCCATATAGATCTTCATTGCCATATTTTTCCAGGCACGGGAACCCAGCTGGTAGTCCTCCAGACGGTCTGTCAGACCCTTTCTTTCGATCAGCTTAGGCATCTCGGTCAGATAGGCAGGCTTTTTAATACTGTGCTTTTCCAAATACTCGGGGCCGACCTTCTCGGCAAAAGCATCGAATTTGTCGTTCATTGCCTGATAGTCGGGAATGTCAATGTAATGCATAGCCTCGTGAGCCAGAACAGGACGCAGGGGGGTAGCTTCACGGCGAATCTTTACATTGCCGGTAGCGGTGGCAGTCTCGGCAGTCATAGGCACTTCGTAAGCAGAGCCGTTGAAATGCCAGCACACATCGGTCTTGAACATATCCTTGTGGCTCTTAAAGGGGAAGAAGTAGGCGATATGCTGGCTGAACACATCGGAGGTAGTCCGGTCATACTCGCCCCAACCGGAGTTGTCCAAAACCAGCTTGGTAGGAGCCAGGGTCTTGGCTTGGTTGTAGAGTCTGCGCACCTCAGGGTAACGGCCGGAGTTGTGCATCTCGTTACCAATGCAGATAATAGCCAAAGAGGGGCAGTTGCGGTACTTATCGATCGTGCCCAGCCACTTCTCGTTGTCAACGGTGAAGTTAATCTTGTTACCCTTGGAGTCGCGCTCGTAAAGGAAACCAATCTCCAAATGTACCAACATACCCAGTTCATCAGCAGCACGCATAAAGTCCTCGGAAGGGACGGTGCTGTGGAAACGCACCAGATTAAAGCCGTACTTCTTAGCCTGCTTGATATTCTTAACTGCGGCTTCGTAGTCGCTCAAGCCGGTCATGTTGGGGTGATCGTGTGCCACGATACCGCGGATAAAGCCTCTTAAATAAATAGGCGCGTCGTTGAACAGAACCATCTTGTCCTGCATAGTCCGCACAGAGGTGTGCCCGAAACGAACAGACTCACCCTCAGTTTCGAAGGTATACAGGGTGGGACAATCCAAAGTCCACATTGCCAGCGCAGAGGCATCCAAAGTGGTGCGGTAGCCTTCCTCACACTCTATGCAGCTGAGCTTGGGACAGGAAAGGCTATTGCCGTCCTTGTCCAAAACCTTGTAGCTGTCCAAGGGCTGCTTGGATACTACAAACAGCAGATTGGCAGAGGTGTTACTGTAAATATACATAGAATTCCTCCTGAAACATTGTATTTTTGTCTGCTCCAATTATAGCATAATATGGGGAAAGGTCAAGGCAATGTTGCCCATTTTTGAGAAGATTGTGCAGAAATGCAGAATAAAAAAGAAAAGCTCTGTCAATACTTTTTCAAAAAGGAGGTAACCTATGGAAATCAAGGATATTATGAGCAGATCGGTGGTGTCCGTTCACCCAAATGAAAGCGTGGAGGTAGCCGCCAGAACAATGACACAATATAATATAGGCATATTGCCTGTGTGCGCCAACGGCAAGCTGTGCGGGGTAGTCACGGACAGGGATATCGTCACACGCTGTCTGGCAGCCAACCGGCAACCGTCCGATACGCAAGTCCGTCAGGTGATGACCCAGCAGGTAACAACTGCCGAGCCAAATATGAAAATCGGAGTGGCTGCCCACCTGATGGGAAGAATGCAGATCCGCCGGCTTCCCGTGGTGGAAAATGGGAAATTGTGCGGTATGGTCAGCCTGGGAGATATGGCAATTCACGAAGAATCGGCCATTGATGCGGGGGATGCACTGGCAGATGTGAGCAGTAATTTGCGCTAAATTCCGGCGGGTTTTGTTGAATTTTTCACAGAGCGAAAAAATTCGTCAAAAAAGTGAAAAAATGTGTTGACAAAAGGAGGTAGGCGTGCTAGAATAATCAGGCTCACCGCTTGAGCGGAGAGCGATGTACCTTGTAAATTGAATAACGCAAAGACGAACAAACACCTTGGACAATTATGAATTGTTTAAGTTTCGAGTAAAATCGAATTTAAGCCAACGAAA
>JAFQCX010000014.1 GCA_017416245.1 Oscillospiraceae bacterium
AGAGCACAAAATTGATTGGTGGAATGACGATCAGGAAGCAGACCAGACGGTTTGTACGATCGCCTGGGCAGCAACGGAGCTTGCGCAGTATCTGAAGGGCGACGTTGTCTTCGTAGAGCCGAAGGCAGGCTGGGCAAACCGTACAGGCACAGTGATCCTGATGGGAACGGTAAACGATCCTGCTATCGCCAAATTTGCCAAGGAATTCGGCATTGAATTATCTTCCAAAATGCCTGCGGAAACCCTGCGCATTGTGGGTATCGAGAGAGATGGCGTGCAGTATGTATTGCTCACCGGCGCTGACCGCGTTGGCGTTATGTACGGCGCTTTTGCCTACCTGGAGCGTTTGGGCGTTCACTTCATTGAGCCCGGCGAGCCTGCTTATGGCGAGGCCTGCGCAGAGCCTGTGTTTGATATTACAGAGTCTCCCAGTTATTATTCCCGGGGCACCAAGTCCGACTTCGTGTGCGATGACGATAAGGTGTTTTCCCAGTGGATGGTCCATAACCGGTTTAACCAGTCCAGTATTGGCGGTGATGAAAATTACCGAAAAAAGCTTGGCATCAGCAAAATAGCAGGAGGCCACGCCGTTTTTGAGAATTACATCAATAGCACATATGAATATCCCTTCTGCCATGCCATTTACGGCGGTGAAGGCAAGCCTGCGGATCCGTATCCCGTCAGCCCCCAGTGTACACCTCCCTGCGGCAAGAATGGTGAATTCACCTATGGTGATGCCCATCCCGAGTGGTATGCGCTGCTGGATGGAAAGCGCCATAAGGAAAGCACCCGTGATCCTGCCAAGGGCTGGCACAGAGTGTATAACTTCTGCACCTCCAATAAAGACGCGGTCACAGAGCTGTGCCGCTTGCTGGTAAATAGTCTGGCAGAGGGCGCAATGAAGCATGTTGACTACGTGAACGTTTGGCCTTTGGACGGCGGTACCTGGTGTCAGTGCGAGGAATGCCAAAAGCAGGGCAACTACGCCACCCGACTCAATTTGGTTGCATATCAGCTGGACAAAGCCATCAAGCAGGCATATCAGGAAGGAAGGATCAAGCGCAGAGTCCGTCTTGTTTGCTGCGCCTACCACGAAACCCTTCCTGCGCCGGATAAGCCGTTGCCGGAGGATTTCGATTACGAAAACATATCGGCGGTATTCTATACCATCGAGCGTTGCTATGCCCACAATTTTGACGATCCCATTTGTACAGAAGCAAACAAAATTCTGTTCGATCGTCTTTCTGCCTGGTGCGATAAGGATAGCTACAAGGGCGAAGTGATGATCGGCGAGTACTACAACGTATCCTCCTTTGTAGCGATGCCCTTTGTGCTGACAAGCCGTATCATCAACGATATTCCCGTCTATTACAATATGGGCGCCCGTCACTTCCACTATATGCATTTTCCCGCCCGGGATTGGGGCTTCATTGCTATCAACAACTATATTCACGGCAAGCTCCTTTGGAATGTAAACGCAGACGGAGAAGCTTTGCAGAATACTTACTTTACGGTCCGTTATGGCAAGCTGGCCAAGCAAATGCGCCAGATGTATGAGCAGGTGGAGAGTATAACCGCCAACTGCAAATACTTTAAGCACTATCAGTTTATGGATGGCCGCATTGCCAGCTTGAAGAACACCCTGCTTAACACAGAGGATCTCTCGACTCTGACAGAGGAAACCCTGTTCCCCACAAAGCATATGAAATTCCGGGGCAGGATCGATGACCCTCAGGCAGGTCCCAGCATGGTAGAAACCATGGAGGGCCTTTACCGGGCATTGGAGCAGTTGCTGACCTTGAAGGATGCCGTAGAGCCGGATAAAATGATCAACTACGAGCGGGCTGTGCGTCGTCTGAAGTACGGCTGCAACGTAACGCGGTTTACATACCTTCTGTGTTTGTGCATCTTTAAGCAGGCGACTGCCGAAGAAGAGCAGGAGCTGCACGCCCTTGCAGATATGCTTTCCAAGGATACCGAGAGCGTAATGGGCTACGACAGAGATGTAGAGACCGCCCTGGACGGCACCTGGCTGAAGGATGTATACAAAAAGTTCTTTAGCAAGGATGAAAATGTTACCGTCGCCGGTATGCTGATTTAATAAGAAAGGGAACAGGTTCCGTTGGGATCTGTTCCCTGTTTTTTGCAAAAAGAGCAATTTTTGATACATAAAAACAGAAATTTTGGGAATTCGGTGAAAAACACTTGCGTGAATCAACGCTTGCGGTTATTCTTATGAAGAAGCTGGTCTTAATGTGCCGGCGCATCTCCAAAAAATGAATTTACGGGGGGGATAAAATGCAGTATACGATTCTTGTTTCAAAGGGGTCTTTTGCAGATATCCAAACAGCAGCCAATGCAGAGGACAGAATTAACTGGTGGGACGATGGTCAGGTAGCTGACCAAACTACCTGTACAATTGCCTGGGCAGCCACAGAAATTGCCCAATATTTGAAAGGCAATGTTTCCCTTGTAGAAATGCAGGAGGGCTGGGCAAACCGCACAGGCACAGTGATCCTGATGGGAACGGTAAACGATCCTGCTATCGCCCAATTTGCCAAGGAATTCGGTATCGAACTGGCTTATGATATGCCTGCGGAAACCCTGCGCATTGTGGGTATCGAGAGAGATGGCGTGCAGTATGTGCTGCTCACCGGCGCTGACCGTGTTGGCGTTATGTACGGCGCATTTGCCTACCTGGAGCGTTTGGGCGTTCACTTTATTGAGCCCGGTGAGCCTGCTTATGGCGAGGCCTGCGCAGAGCCTGTATTTGATATTACAGAGTCACCAAGCTATATCACCCGTGGCACAAAGTCCAGCTTTATCAAGGGTGATGAGATGTTTTGTCTGTGGATGGCACACAATCGGTTCAACGACACCACCGACATTGCCGGTGGCAACGACAACTACCGAAAGAAGCTTGGTATCAACAGAACAGTGGGCGGACATATGGTGTTCAGCGACTTCCTGGATAGCCGAAAGGAATACCCTTATTGCCACGAGATTTATGGCGGTGAGGGAAAGCCTCGCGATCCCTATCCTGTAAGTTCCGAATGTACCCCTCCCAGCGGAAAGAACGGCGAGTTTACCTACGGAGATGCTCACCCTGAGTGGTATGCATTGTTCGACGGCGAGCGCCGTAAGGACGTAAAGCGTGATCCGGACAGAGGGTGGCATCCTGTGTACAATCTTTGCACCTCCAATGAGAATGCTATGAACGAACTGTGCCGTTTGATCGTGAACGCATTGGCAGAGGGCGACTGGAAATATGCTGATATCTTGCATATTAATCCTTTAGATGGCGGTAAATGGTGCCAGTGTGAGGCTTGCCGGGAACAGGGCAATTATTCTACCCGTCTGCAGATGGTTACTTATTGGATCGGCAAGGCCATTAAGGAAGCGTATCGCCAGGGAAGGATCAGGCGGAAAATCCTGCTGGATTGCTGCGCCTACCACGAGACTCTTCCTGTGCCGGATAAGCCTTTGCCGGAGGATTTTGACTATGAGAACACCACAGTGGTGTTCTTTGTGATTGAACGGTGCTATGCCCATAATATTGACGAGCCTATTTGCACAGAGGCAAACCAAATCCTGTTAAACCGCCTTTCTGCCTGGTGCGATAAAGACAATTACAAGGGAACTGTAATGATTGGAGAATACTACAATGTATCCTCCTTTGCAGGATTGCCCTTCGTGCTGACAAGCCGGATTCTTAACGATATTCCTGTGTATCACCGGATGGGCGCCCGTCACTTTTATTATATGCATATCACTGCCCGGGATTGGGGCTTCATTGCTATCAACAACTATATTCACGGCAAACTCCTTTGGAATGTGGACGCAGACGGAGAAGCCTTGCTGAATACCTACTTTACCGCCCGTTATGGCAAGCTTGCCGGACAGATGCGCGACCTCTACGAGCAGATGGAGAAAGTTACTGCCAACTGTAAGTACTACAAGCATTATCAGTATATGAACGGCAAGATCGTGAGCTTGAAGAACACCCTGAATAATGTGGATGATGTTATGACGCTGACAGAGGAAACCCTGTTCCCCACAAAACATATGCAGTTCCGGGGCAGAGCAGACGATCCTCAGGCAGGACCCAGTATGGAAGAAACAATGCTTGGCCTTGGTCAGGCGTTGGAGCAGCTGCTGGCTATGGAAAAGGATGTAGAACCGGACAAAATGCTTGACTATACCCGGAATGTGCGCCGCTTGAAACTGGGCTACAATGCGACGCGGTTTATATACCTTGTTTGCCTGTGTATCTTTAAGCAGGCAACAGCACAGGATGAGCAGGAAATGCATAACCTTGCTAAGCAGATGTCTGCAGATACAGAGAGTATGATGGGCTACGAGACAGACTCCAAGTGGGTCAGCACAGCCCTGGAAGCAACCTGGCTGGCAGATGTATACTACAAATACTTTGCAGAAGAAAAGAGTGATGTCGCGCTGGGCGGTATGTTGATTTGATCAGAAAGGGAACAGATTCTGTACAGAATCTGTTCCCTGTTTTTAACAAAAAGGACAATTTCTAATACGAAAAAAAAGAAATTTTGGAATTTTGGCAGAAAACACTTGCGTGAGCGGCCGCTTGCGGTTATAGTTATAGAGAAGCTGGGCTTGATGCGCCGGCTTATATCCAAAAAAGAATTAACGGGAGGATAGAGAATGAAGTATACAATTCTTGTTTCCAACGGCTCTTTTGGCAATCTTAGCGCTGCAGCCAATGCAGAGCACAAAATTGATTGGTGGAATGACGATCAGGAAGCAGACCAGACGGTTTGTACGATCGCCTG
>JAFQCX010000015.1 GCA_017416245.1 Oscillospiraceae bacterium
CAGGCGATCGTACAAACCGTCTGGTCTGCTTCCTGATCGTCATTCCACCAATCAATTTTGTGCTCTGCATTGGCTGCAGCGCTAAGATTGCCAAAAGAGCCGTTGGAAACAAGAATTGTATACTTCATTCTCTATCCTCCCATACATTTTTTGTGAAGATATTATATTTACCGGCACGCAAAATACCAGATCTTCCTAACTATACCTATCATTGATGGTTTATGCAAGCACCTTCTGCAAAATGCAGAAAGTGCTTGTTTTTCATGCATTTTGGAAGAGCCGTTTCATCACATCATTGCCGCCACGGCCAAAGTAGTCGTGGAGCGCTACATATTCCGTATAGAGCTTTTGGTAGGCTTTGTGATTTTCTTTATTGGGATAGTAATGCTTGGCGACCGGTGTGCCCATTGCCTTTGCCGCCTGCTGCAAGTCGGGATACACCCCTGCTGCCACCGCAGCGTAAATGGCGCTTCCCAGCGCCCCTGCCTGGGTGCTTTGGCAGACACCGATCTCCCGATCCAGCACGTCCGCATAGATCTGCATCAGCAGCCCGTTTTTATTGGCAATGCCCCCTGCCACCTTTATGGTGCTGACAGGGAATTGCAAAGCGTCCAGGATCATTCTTGTGCCAAAGGCCGTTGCCTCCAGCAAGGCCCGATAGATATCCTCCGGCTTTGTGCTTAAAGTCAATCCCAGAATCATACCCGAAAGCTGAGAATCGTCCAGCACGCTGCGGTTGCCGTTGAACCAATCAAGGGCGATCAGCCCCGTTTCTCCCACCGCCTGCTTTTCAGCCTTTTCCGTTAACAGAGTGTGCAGATTGATGCCGCGGTTGTCTGCCTCTTCTTTGTAATGGGCAGGCACTCCGTTTTTCACAAACCAGTCGAAGATATCGCCTACTGCGGCCTGTCCTGCCTCATAGGTAGCAAGACCGGGAATGACACCATTTTTTACATAACCGCAAATTCCCTTTACGTTTTCGGCGATTTCTGCATTCACAATATGGCAGGAGGAAGTGCCCATGATCAGCATCAGCTCCCCTGCTCCGGTGATCTGCAAGGCAGGCATCGCTGCGTGGGCATCGATTTGGGGCACGGCAACAGGCGTTCCCACCGTTAGTCCGGTGAGCGCCGCGCCTTCCGGGCAAAGCTTGCCGGCAGGGCCGCTGAAATCTATGATATTTTCCGACAGCTTTGTGCCTACAATGCCGTCAAGGCCCTTGTCTAGCGCCGTCATAAAGTCGTTGGCAGGATAGGCATTGTTATGGTAAAGACCCTTATATCCGGCAAAGGGCAGGCTGTGGATCTCCTTGCCCACCAGCTTGGATATCAGCCAGTCCGCCGCCTCCATAAACCGCGCGGTTTCGTGGTAGATCGCAGGAGCTTCCCGCAAAATCTGCAGGATCTTCGGCAATGCCCATTCAGAGGACACCCGTCCGCCGTAGGCATTCAGCCAAGGCTCTTTCCGTTTGGCTGCCAGTTCGTTCAGTTCATCTGCCTCGGGCTGGGCCGCGTGGTGCTTCCACAGCTTTACATAGGCGTGGGGCTCATCTGCGTACTGTGCCAGCATACAAAGGGGTGTCCCCTCCTTATCCACAGGCAAAAGCGTGCAGGCAGTAAAATCAATACCTACGCCTGCTACCTGTTGGGCTGAGACCCCCGCTTTCTTTAAGACCGACGGCACAGTTTCCCGCAGCACCTGCAGGTAATCCTCAGGGTGCTGGAGTGCATACAGCGGCGGCAGCTTTTTGCCACCGGGAAGGCAATCGTCCATTACCCCGTGGGGATACTGGCAGACCGCCTCCGCGATCTCCCGACCATTTTCACAGTCCACCAGAACACATCTGCCGGACAGGGTGCCAAAATCAATGCCGATGGTGTAAGTTTTCATATCGTTACTCCTTATGGTTTCTTATGCTTTTATTCTATAAGCAATCCTCCCCTTTTGCAAGGAGGATTTTTTTGAGGGGTTGACAATCTCCTCACGGTATGGTATTAATTATTATGGTCATCGGAGGACAGAACACCGTAGTGTTGGGGATCGTAGGCTATGCCTGCAGGCCGCCTGTCAGATAAGATGTCGAGTGAGCTCGGTTACGCTTTTTAGCGTCACCGGGTATTTTTCTTTTTATGGAGGTTTATATGGATTCCCAGATTTTTGAAAAGTTGTCCCCAACCAAACTGTTTTTCCGCTGCGCCCTGCCGTCTATGGTAACTATGGCCTTTGGCGCGTTGTATCAGATCGCAGATGGTCTTTTTGTGGGCAGGTTCATCGGTGGGGATGCCCTTGCAGCAGTGAATTTGATTATGCCGCTGATTATGATGGTGTTCGCCTTTTCTAACATGGTCGCTACCGGCGCTTCTGTGCGAATTTCCATACTGCTTGGGGAGAAAAACCAAGAAGACGCATCCCAGGTATTTTCTTTTTCTTTGAAATTTATTTTTCTGCTGTCCTGTGTGATCGGGGCGGTTGGATTGGTATTTGCAGAGCCTTTTGTCCGCCTTCTTGCTCCGGGGGCAACGGAGCAAGCCATCCGGTACGGCATTACCTATATCCGTGTGTACGCTGTTTTTTCACCCTTGCTGCCTATTTATTTTGCTACCGACAACTATCTGCGGGTTTGCGGAAAAGAGCAGCTGAGCATGTGGCTGGGCATTGCCACCCAAGGACTGAACATTGTCCTTGATGTGGTTCTGATCGTATTCCTTGGACAGGGTGTGTGGGCCGCCGCATTTACCAGCTGCGTGTCTATGGCGCTGGGTTCTGTGATTACCCTGTTCCTGTTCCGGGGTAAGCGAATGGATTTATACTATGTAAAAGAAAATCTGCCGGTATCTGTTTTCCTGCGGATTCTTGCCAACGGCTCCAGCGAGTTTTTCAGCAACATTTCTATGTCCGTTATGTCCGTCGTGTACAATTTCTTTCTGCTAAAATACGGTGGAACAACAGCCGTCGCCGCGTTTTCGGTGATTATGTATGTGGACAGTATTATCGGCATGCTGGTATTCGGTATGTGCGATGCGCTGCAACCTGCCATCAGCTACTGCTACGGCGCAGGACTCACTGGGAAAGTCAAGGCCATTTTCAAGCGGATTATCCTTGGCGCAGTGGCGCTTTCGGCTGCATCGTTACTATTTATGATGTTTGCGGGGCAATATGTGGCTCCCCTGTTCATCAGACCCGAGGATACTGATTTGTTGGCGGTAAGCATTGTGGGAATGCAGCTGTTTTCTCTGTCTTATCTCACCGGGTGGGTGGATATGTGCTTCTCGTCGTATTTTACCGCGGTAGAGCGGCCCGGCCGATCACTGCTCACATCCTTCTTCGGAACACTGGTGTTCCCCATTGGTTTTCTGTTTGTATTGACACCTTATTGGGATCTGAATGGTGTGTGGCTGAATCCTGTGATCTCCTGCACCGCCAGCGCGGCTACCACACTGATTCTATTTTTAACTATGAAAACTAAAAGCACCGACCAATAGGTCGGTGCTTTAAATTTGCCATAGAGTGCAGTTTGAACGCTCCTTGCGTTGTTCCTTATATCATCAATCTAAGGTCAAAGCGTGATCCCGGTAGGGGCTTTCCATGGGGCTTTCCTTGTCCGCTTCCTTTTGATAGCGACCAACCACATTGGCAGCCAACTCCACAGGAAGCAGCGTTCCTGCGCCGGCTACACAGCCACCCGGACAGGCCATACCCTCCAATAGATATCCGTCATACTTTCCGTTTTTGGCCAGGGTCATCAGCTTCCGGCAGTCCCGAAGTCCTTCTGCCCGGGCTGTCAACACTTCCGCCTCCGGGTTTAGTTTACGGATCACATCGGCAACTGCGCCCGCAACACCGCCGGACACTGCAAAGCCACGACCTGCGGCAGAGCCCTCATTCAGATCATACATAGGCTCGATGGTCTCGAAATCGATCTCCTTGGCCTCAAACATTCCCTGCAGCTCCTCGAAGGTCAGCACGAAGTCCACATCCGAGCGAATATCCTCCCGGATCGCTTCCAGTTTTTTCGCAGCGCAAGGGCCTACGAACACCACCTTGCAATCGGGGTATTTCTTCTTCATCAGCCGGGCGGTCAAGACCATAGGCGTCAGAGTCATAGAGATTTTATCGGTCTCTCCCGGGAACAGCTTGTGAATCATTGAATGCCACGCAGGACAGCAGGAGGTCGCCATATAGTTCTGTTTGGCAGGTACTTTTTCCATAAAGTCCTTGGCTTCCTCCACGGTACACATATCTGCGCCCACCGCTACCTCGACGATGCGGGCAAAGCCCAGCTTTTTCATAGCTGCGATAAATTTACCGGGTGTGGAGTGCTTGCCAAACTGGCCGATAAAGGCAGGGGCTACAATGGCAATTACCCGGTCGCCCCTCATAATGGACTGGATCACCTGGAAGATCTGACCCTTGTCCACAATAGCGCCAAAGGGGCAGCTGACCAAACACTGGCCGCAGGCTACGCATTTATCCTGGTTGATAACGGCTCTGCCGTGTTCATCCGATTCAATGGCATCCATACCGCAGGCTGCCTGACAGGGACGTTCCAAATGCACGATGGCATTATAGGGACAGGCCTTGGCGCATTTGCCGCAGCGGATACATTTATCCAGGTCGATATAGGAACGGTTATTCCGAAAAGAAATGGCGTCCTTGGGGCAGACCTTCTGACAGGAGGCAGCAACGCAGTTTTGGCAGTAGTTGCTGACCTTATACTGGTTGGTAGGACAGGCATGGCAGGCATAGGGAATGATGTTGACCAGCGGCGGGGTGTAGTACTGCTCCGCGACAGCCGCCTCGTCCATACCCTCTGTCATCAAATGACGGGTCTGAATGGGACGAATATTGAGGCCCATAGCCAAACGCACACGCTCACTGGCGATCGCCCGTTCCAAAAACACAGACTCCCGGTGTAACGGCCGGTCGCCGGGGACGATAATATAAGGCAGTTCGTCCACACCCTCGTAGCCACGGCCGGAATAGGCCATACGCGCCACCTCGGTGAATACTTTTTTACGAATATCGGTTATAAGAGAAGGGATTCCTCGCATAATGTTACCTCCTGAATGCTTTACGTAGAACAGGCACGATCAGCAGCGCGATACCGCCGCCAATCAGCGCTGTGACCAGCTGAGGCCACGAGAACATAGCGGTAAAGGTGGTTACCTGCTTTTCTGCCAGGGGCAAAATGCGGCACAAAAGCTGCACGACCAGCAAATAAAGCATCAAAAACTTTCCGGCTGCGGCGAGCAGCAAGCTGCTCCCCTGCCGCCAAAGCTGCTTTCCAAACAGAAAATGCCAAAGCAGCACATAGGCAAGATTGCCCAAAGCAATTGCCGGAACAATGGGCAGCAGCTGAGGGCCAATGCCCAGCATAAATGCAAAAAACGGAGAAATCACCGCCACAGTCACGCCGCTCCATAATCCGGCAAACAGCACCGCCACGGCAAGCACTGCATTTACGCAAGAGCCGGTGACAAACTGCCCACCAGCTTTGGTAATACTCTGCAGCAGCACCAAAAGCGCTGTGAGAACTGCAGTTTGTGTGATCCATAATGTTTTTTTCATAGCAAAGCTCTTTCCCATTTTATTTGGCTTTATTGTACCTGTTTCCCGGCGCGGTGTCAATCGGATTGGCGCAAAAAACGTTTGGAAATAGGCGGAAATTTGGTTTTGCCCAAGAGGAAAATCATTCGTAGTGACAAACGATTGAAAAGAGCGGGATTATGCATCCCGCTCTATCACCACCAACATATAGGTCATTTCCTGCTCGCTGGAAAGGCTGGACTGTACGACCCGCCACCCTTGCTTCAGATATTTTTCATTCAGCTCAACATTGTATTTCCTGCTGTAGTCAGGCTTCCAAGAGGGAGGATTTGCCCCCTCCAGCACATTAAAAACCAACACTTTTTGCTGTTTTCTGATACTACCAAGCAGGTAGTCTGTAGTCGTGTTCAAAACGCACGCAAGCTTTGGAATTGTTTGCACATCAGGAAACCCGCCACCTGTCTCCCATTTTGAAATCGCCTGACTGCTTACGCTCAATTGCTCTGCAAGCTCTAATTGCGTCAATCCCTTCTCACACCGCAATTCGGCAATCCGCTTTCCAATTTCTTCTATCATACATCCGTTACCTCCTCGTATTTTCTACCGTCATTATATCACACAGAAAAAGTAACCGCAACACACCTATCGTTGGATATTCCCTATACCCTGTATGTAATTTCCTATTTTCCGTAGTTTATTTTCTCGATAGCTCAACGGAACGTTGTAATTTAGGTTTGCTGGACTTTGTAGGTGGTGGCACAAGGACTTGGTTGTATTTTCCTCAGCGTGACAGATTGCCGCAACATATAATTGGTAGCTGCCTACAATCCTACAGATTGCCGTCAGCTACCAATGGACTTTCCCACGGGCTAAAAATTGCTCGCCAGCTCTCAATTTTTGCACCAGTGTGCCCATTGGTGCCGCCCTTTCAAGTCCTGTGCCACGCAGAAAAACACCGACCACAGATGTGGTCGGTGTTTTTCTGGCAGGGGCACAAGGACTTGAATTGCCATAGGTTTTGCATTTTCTTAACTATTGTTAACCATTTAGTACCAAATTTGCAGGTTTTCCGAACATTTATACCCCACTATATACCACCCTTAACCACCTATTACCACCCCAATAAGGGGAAAAATAAGGGAAAACTTTTTTAACGCCGCATAGCGGGTACACAAACATCAATGTGCAATTCTAAAATAATCCAAATAAGCTTTAAAGCGGTCTTGGGCGGTGAGGCAGGTGTCCATAAGGAAGCCCTTTTCGTGATCCCATTCTTTAAGACCACGGTAGTAAAACAGCTTTACCTCTGTCGTAAAGCAAGCGCTCACTATCTACAGTAAAAGGGGGGCAATGCCTGCTTTGTGCCGCAATATTCACATACTGCGATACCGCTTTGGATATCAACGATCGTTTGTCCACCACAGATTTTACATTTGTATGTCATTCTTCTCACCTCAAAAAACAAGTTTTCCTCTATGCGTTCACACAATAAAAAACCTAAATAAACGTATCAAACCATTCTGGGTAACGCTTATATACTGCATAAAATTTAACACAAACATAAGCATTTACGGAACTAATGTTTTCAGCAGGTTGAAAGGATATTATATGCTGAATCTCACCCGTTCTTTTATTTGCTTTGTAATATATAAGAGGAGCAATATGGTTATATCTTTCTGCGAAAGGAAGCGCGCTCACTAAATAATAAGTATCATTTTCCGACTCTATTACAACGCTTGGAGACTCTTGGTGAGAACTTCTCGCTCTGTAATCGGAATCCATAAAATCTATAACGCAATCAAGCACCCCCCAAGGCAACAGACATATACTCTTCCTGAGCTCCTTCCCTATTAATAAAGGTCACATACGAACCCTCGGAAATAACGTTGTGCGTTTCTGTTTTCGTGGGAGAAATAATAAAAATATCTCCTTCTGCGCCAATCGGAACTATCTCTGTATCTGGATAATACAAAATTTCATTTTCTACAAAAGGATCATTGGTAAATCCGATTTTTCCCGGCAAAACAATGCTTACTGGTCCAGATGCCACAAAGACAAACTCCTCTGAAACAGGTTCATATGTCAACAGATCATAATTACTGGTAGAAAAAATAATACTCGTATTCTTTATTTTGTAAACTCTTATTGATAACGGCTCAACCTCGTATCCCAATCGCTGAATATCTTGCAAAGTATATTTTTGTCTTACCCATTTCAAAAGCATTTCTGCATCTATTTGGACCAAAGGCTTGTCAGATTTTTCTTCCAGTAAAAAATCTACCGATATGTTACCGATAGAAACATCACTTTCTGTCGTGTTTGTTTTTACATCAATAATAATTCCGCCATTTGTGAACTCCAAAGAAACATCACCATAATTGTTCTCACTATCGGAAAATTCAAACTTCTGTGACCTTCCTTGCAATTGAAAGGTTTCATTCACTTTACAGTGCTGTCCATTGGCATCAATCACAGAAAATTCAATCGCAGCAACATTCTCGTCCCAGATTTGCAGCCGTAATATTGCGCCTGCTGTTTTGTTTTGGTAGTATCCGGCATATTGTTTATATATCACATTTAACCGTTTATCACTATCCTTATATCCCGGAAGACCTATGAATAGTTCAATTGCCCTCATATAGTCACCAGAATTTACGCAAGCTATCGCCTCGGCATACTGATTCTCCTGATTTTCTTCCGTGCTTGATATCACTTGTGTCGTTCCTGTAATTATCTGCGTTGTTTCTGCAGACTCCGCTATATCAGGTATATCAGGCAAAAAAGCCATGCAATATACGACAAACCCTAATGCCATTGCAACAAGCATAGACAAAAACATCCACAGCACCATCTTTTTCCGAGCACTGGATTTTTTGGTAAGTGCAGCATAATCCAGTTTTTGCTCTCGACCTAGTGCGTTGCAGATACTTTTTATCAAGTCAACACTTGCGCCAACTTTATTAAAGTCCAGCGCTTGAATTGCACTGATGTCTTTTGGAATATCATAAGCATCCATATCTGTGTATACCGGAATAATGACCTTCCCGGCATAAAACGCAGAATACTTCCCAACCAGCATTTCAAAGTGCTGTTTTTTTGTACCTAATAAAAGAACCGTTTTCGCATTAAGCAGTGCGGCATTGCAGGCTTTTTCTAATGCGGATCCTGCAAGCCGATCTGCTGACACCCGGGCATAGAAAGTATTGATTTTTGCTTGTTCCAAAATGCGATAAATATCCTGTGCCAGAACAGCATCCTTCGTGCGACGACCTGTTTCATCCGTCTCTATATAACAAATATAGGCATCAATATTTTCATAAAAAGCACTTGTGTCATATTGGCTGCCGCAGTGGTCGCACACATAGTGCCCACCTATAAATTTCAGAGTTCCGCCACAGTTTGCGCAAAACATTTTATCCATTCCCCTCCAACCAAGTGTCCCGCACCTTGGTTTTTCCGCCTTCTACGCCCACAATTGTTCCGCTCTGCTTTACCATATAACCCGCACCATCAATATAAACTACATCTTCTTCAACAGTATTTCCTGTATTCAAGTTCTGTACCCTTCCCTTGCTGTCCAGGCCTAACAAACTCATGTTCCCTTCATAATCATAGCCAAACAGGACATCCTTATAATCTGTCTTTTCCTGTTTCTGTGTTTCACCTTTACTATAATATAATAGGTTTCCCTCCCGGTCCAGCACCGCACAGTTCAGCTCGCGCGTATAAAATGTGGCGCCAAAACAGACCTCTACGGTCTGCACATTGTGCATGGAGTGCAACAGTTCTATTCCCTTGACAATTTCTGTATCCGTAAGTTGTCCTAGCATTCCAGCATTGGCATAATACACACAGTGAACATCGCCCTTTATATCTACACCAATTAAGATAGCCGCGCTCAGGCTGCCTTCAGTACCACGACGTTCAATACTCCAGGACAGAGAAACTATATCCTTCCATTCGCTCACAGGCTCCAACCAACTGTAGAACTCTTCATCGTCTTTATTTTTTGCCGTTCCGAAAACAACCGTACCATCACTTTTCAACGCGGCACTGGTAAAACCAAGCTCCGGTGTGATCTGGATCACATCTTCCCAGTCCGTTTCCATATTATTGTTTTTAGAAGAATTATAAACATAGCCGTCATCATAAAGGGCAAATAACGGCGAACCTGCCATGATAGAAGAAATTTTTCCGTGACTGTTGATTTCAATACCCTCGTGGGCTGTGCCCGGTGAATTCAGCACAGTTTTTACATCTCCGTTAGCCGTTATGAAATATTTTCCGCCTGACGATTCCCAACCCAGCACTTGGGTAGCTACTGTGGCCAGTTTGTCTCGCCAGGCTTGTTCCGCCTTGTCCTGCATTTGCGCAGCGTCCAAGTACTCACCCACATCCCGAAACGCCCAGGTCGCCGCGGGATAATTGCCATCATAGTAGAGCTGCATTGCGGCATCGTATTCCGGCTGAATGGGGCAACGGGCTGCCATGTAGGCAGCATCCTTATAATCGCCTAAGGCAATAAATACAGTCTCCGCTGAAGTGTAATCAGCGTTATCAAACATTTCCATTGCTTCTTGATACTTTTGCTCCGAAACACACTGGATTGCCATCGCAGGAGAATCTTTATAATCACCCAATGCGATAAATGCCGTTTCAGCCGCAGCATAGTCAGCGCTATCAAACAAGATCATCGCCGCCTGATAAGCATCTTCATTTGCTTTTTCCAGAGCAGCGGCTTCACTGGCACGAACCATTTCCTCTTCTGCAAGACGCTTTGCTTCCATTTCCTTAGGAATAATAATTGCTGCAGCAACACCTGTTGCCAACACAAGGCAAGCCGCAGCCACTCCGGTTGCCTTTAAAATTTGCTTGCGCCGCTTAACTTTCAAAACAGGTAAAGGTATCAGTTTTTTGATGCCACGAATCAGTTCCTGCTCAAAGCCTTCTTTCTTCATGTCCTGTGCCATGAGGATCGCAAACTCCTCCGGCAAATCGGACCTTGGCATACTAAAGTAGAGAGGGATCAGTGTCTTCTGCGCGTCACTTTGACGCAGAGTTAGATATCGGCTCCATTCGTTCTTTACCCAAGCCGCCTCAATGTTTTCTCGAGAGGAACTGACAGTCAGCATAACCTTACTGGAAGAAAGTGCAGCATAGATATAGGGCTCATACTGGGTACC
>JAFQCX010000016.1 GCA_017416245.1 Oscillospiraceae bacterium
AATGAAGGCGACCGGCTTGAAGGATCTTGATCTTGCGTATGCGCCGCCCTATTCTTCGGCGAAGGATCCCGTGAATATGGCAGGATTTATGATCGATAACATCGCAAACGGCGTGCTGAAGCAATGGCATCTTGAGGATGCGGATAAATTGCCCCGTGACGGAAGTGTAACGCTTCTTGATACGAGAACGGCTACAGAATATAGTCGTGGTCATATTGAGGGCTTTAAAAATATCCCGGTAGATGAGCTGCGGGGGCGGATCGGTGAGATCGAACCCGGAAAGCCTGTGTATGTGATCTGCCAAAGCGGTCTGCGCAGTTACATTGCCACCCGAATCCTGGAAGGGTACGGCTTTGAAGCCTACAACTTTGCTGGTGGTTTCCGGTTCTACGATGCGGTCATGAACGACAGGGCTCTGATCGAAACCGCCTATGCATGCGGTATGGATCAGTAAACAACAGAGCAACAGCCACGCTTTTGAGTAAGGAACGGTGACCCTGGAGGATATGGCCTGTGGTGGCATCCATGACCATATTGGCGGTGGCTTCTCCCGGTACTCCACGGATAAAAAGTGGCTGGTTCCCCACTTTGAGAAGATGCTGTATGATAACGCTCTGCTGCTAATGGCTTATGTAGCAGCCTACCAGCACACCAAGGAAGAACGCTTTGCGGATGTTGCACACCGAACGGCAGATTATATCCTGCGAGAACTGACAGATGAGCAGGGCGGTTTCTATTGCGGCCACGATGCGGACAGTGAAGGCGTGGAAGGAAAATACTATGTATTTACCCCGGAGGAAGTAAAGACGGTATTGGGAGAAACAGGCGGAGCGGAATTCTGCCGTCTGTATGACATCATCAATTCCGGGAATTTTGATGGGGAAAGTATTCCAAACCGAATTAACGCAACGGAAGACGGTTGGAATCGGGAATATCCCCGGCTGCAGAAGTTGTACGATTACCGTTTGCAGCGCACACAGCTCCACAAGGACGATAAGATCCTGCTTTCCTGGAATGGCTGGACGATCATTGCCCTGACAAAGGCAGGACAAGCTCTGGGCGAAAAACGATATCTGGATGCGGCAATCAAAGCACACCAGTTTATCCGTAAAGAAATGACAGATGAAAATGACCGCCTGTACCTGCGTTGGCGGGATGGCGAAGCGGCTAATGCCGGCCAACTGGATGACTATGCGATGTATACGTTAGGGTTATAAAATAGAGGGAGTACCGCGGTACTCCCTCTATATTCATGTGTAGAAGTGACAGCGCGTGAAGAAACTTCTCAATAAACAGAGATCATGTCTCCACCCAAGGACATTTTTTATTTAGAGGCGTGTCTGTTGCCCACATCATCCCAGCATAACGTCCATCAGCATCATTACTGCGAATCCAAGAATAATGCCCATTGTGGCGGAATAAGGATGTGCTGTTTGATTTTCTTGGCATTCGGGAATTAACTCGTGTACAGCAACCAGGATCATAGCTCCGGCAGCAAAAGAAAGGGCATAGGGCAGGATTGCTTCCACATAGACGACCAACAGCGCCCCAATCACACCCGCAATCGGTTCTACCATGCCTGATGCCTGCCCAAGGAAGAAACTCCGTTTCCGGGAATAGCCCTCTCTTCGCAAAGGGACTGAAACTGCTGCGCCTTCGGGGAAATTCTGCAAGCCGATCCCCACCGCTACGGAAATTGCTCCCATTAAGTTTTCTGTGGTATATCCCCCTTCCTGCAATGCGCCAAAGGCAACACCCACCGCCAATCCCTCGGGGATATTGTGCAGGGTGATCGAAAGGATCAGCATTGCGATACGGTGCAATCGTTCGTTGTTCTTTGCCGGTACATTGTCTGCTTTTGCCCTGGCAAAAGCAACGGCCTTGTCGGAAGCCCACATAAACAATGCACCAAACAAAAAACCTACCGTTGCTACAAGATATGCCGGTAGGTTGGATGTAACCTCCGCACGCTCGATTGCTGGTTGTAGCAGCGACCAGAAGCTGGCCGCGATCATAACGCCCGCAGCAAAGCCAAGCATAATATTCAAACCCTTAGGATTGGGAGACTTGAAGAATACAACTGTTGCTGCCCCTAAAGCAGTTACAAGCCAAGTGCCCAGCGTTGCCGCTAACGCCATTATGACAAAATTATCCATAATGCACCCCCTTTACACCATTATACTTGCTATAATGATTTTGGTGCATATTATGTGCCTTATCAAGAAAGGGAAACGCTATCCCGAAAAGCATTTCCCTTTCTTAATTATGCTCAATATTTTTAACGGCGATTGACTTTATTCGCTAGGTCTCCGTAGACCGGGGTTGCCAAACCGAAACCACCGGATACGGTGAGAATCTGGCCGGTGGTGTAGGCAGAGGCGTCGCTGGCGAAGTAGACTACTGCTTCCGCGATTTCCTCCGGCAGGCCGATCCTGCCAAGAGGAATATGCCGCAGGAACAGATCACGGAATTCCTCTGAAAGATTCTTCTCCACCGCTTCAGTGGCAGTCATGCCCGGAAGCACCGCATTGCAGCGAATATTATTCTTAGCCTCATGGACGGCGATAAGCTTTGTCAGATAGATGATCGCTGCCTTGCTGGTACCGTAGGCAACCTGGGAGACATCCGGCACAATACCGCCCACTGAGGAAATGTTGATGATACTGC
>JAFQCX010000017.1 GCA_017416245.1 Oscillospiraceae bacterium
CTTCGGTGCGCACATAACCGCATCTGCGGTAGTAGGGCAGAACACGCAAGCGAAAGAAAATTCGATGAGCCTATAGGCTCGGCGGGTAAAAGGCCCTAAGGGGGCCTGTGCATACCACCGGCACGGCCGGTGGTTATGATTTGTTTTGGGTGGCAACAATTTTGCTGCCGAACACATCGTCCAGGATCACGTCGCCGATGGCGATGGGAAGCTTTGCCACAGCTTTATTGATGAGAACCATACAGTCTGATACCTTGTCCTTGGGGATGGGGCGGTCGGTTTTCACCGAAACCAGGCTGCCGTCAGCGCATCTGACGGTTGAGGTGACCGTTCTTTGGGGGTTGGTGCATTCATTTTCCGCGTATTCCTTGCCCCTGGGGCAGGTGTTGCCCTCCACGGCGGTCACGGCAGTGCCATCAAGGAAAGCGGTGAGCTGGCAGCCCAGCGGACAGATGATACAGGTGAGTTTTCTTTCCATATTACATTCCCTCCAAAGAGAAATATAATTCCTTCACAGAAGCCAGCTGATCCCGTTTCAGGGTGATGGATTCCATCTCTCCCGGGGCAACCTTGCGCTTCTTTTTGGAAACGATGACCGCATCCCCGCTTGTTACCTTTACAGAAACGTTTTTATACACGTCGCTGACCCGGAAATATACCGTTACGTCCTTTTTTCTGGTGATGATCTGGGGAACGGTGTAGCGGATCTTGCCGTCGGTCTTTACGGGAATGGACAGGGCATCGCTTTGGCTGCCATTTATGTATTCCGCGGCGGCCTTTCCGGCGATCTCAGCCTCCTCCGATACAAAGTCCACCAGATCGTGGACGTGCAGCACGTTGCCGCAGGCAAAAATGCCGGGAACGGAGGTCTGCCGGTCCTGGTCTACAACCGCGCCGTTGGTGATGGGGGAAATGTCCACCTGTGCTGCCTTGGAAAGCTCGTTTTCGGGGATCAGACCCACGGATAAAAGCAGGGTGTCGCAGGGGATATACTCCCGTGTTTTCTCTATAGGCTTTCTGCTTGCATCCACCTGGGCGATGGTGACACCCTCCAGCCTGTCCTTGCCGTGGATCTCCACCACCGTGTGGCTGAGCCTTAAGGGGATGTCAAAATCGTGCAGACATTGCTGGATGTTCCGGGCAAGCCCGCCGGAGTAGGGCATAAGCTCACAAACCGCGTGGACCTTTGCGCCCTCCAGGGTCATTCGCCGCGCCATAATCAGGCCGATGTCGCCGCTGCCCAGGATCACCACGTTTTTACCGGGCAAAAAGCCCTTCATATTCACAAATTTCTGTGCCGTACCGGCGCTATAGATGCCCGCAGGACGGCTTCCGGCGATGTTCAGAGCGCCCTTTGCCCGTTCCCGGCAGCCCATGGCCAGGATCACCGCCTTGGCCCGGATCTGGAAGATGCCGTCTTCGGAATTGGTGGCCGTAATGACCTTGTCCTCCGACAGGTCCAGCACCATGGTGTTCAGCTTGTAGTCGATGTTTAAATCGTGGAGCTTCTGCTCGTATTTCCACGCATACTCCGGGCCGGTCAGCTCCTCGCCGAATTTGTGAAGACCGAAGCCGTTGTGGATGCATTGCTGCAGAATGCCGCCCAAATGGGCGTCACGCTCAATGACAAGAATATCCCGAATGCCGCTGTCTGCGGCGGCGATGGCTGCGCTCATACCGGCAGGGCCGCCGCCAATAATAACCAAATCTTTCATACTTACTGCCCGCCTTTCGTTTGCGCCACATTGATGAAGGATGCGCCGCCGGATTTTGTGACACGTTCGTAGGGAACGCCCAGCTCCCGGGCCAAAAGCTCAATGATGTAGGGGCTGCAGAAGCCGCCCTGGCATCTGCCCATTTGCGCCCGTGTTCTGCGCTTCACGCCGTCCAGGTCGGTGGCCTTGGGGTTACGGCGCAGGGCATCCAAAATCTCACCCTCGGTAACACCCTCGCAGCGGCAGATGATCCTGCCGTAGGCGGGATTTTCTTTGATAAGACGGTTCTTTTCCTCCAAAGACATCTCACGGAATGCGTGGGAGGAGGTTCTGATGGGGTTATAGGATTCCTTTTCCGTTAAGGTAAGACCCTGCTGACTCAGCATTTGGGTAATGTACTCCGCAATGGCAGGGGAGGCGGACAGGCCGGGGGACTCAATGCCCGCTGCGTTGATAAAGCCCTTTTTGGGGGAGGTGATGATGAAATCACCGGTGCTGCCAACGGCTCGCAGGCCGCAGAAGGAGGTGATGGTCTTTCCCAGGGGAACGGCGCCAATGCTTTTTTGCGCCTTTTCGATGATGTCAGCAAAGCCCTCCTGGGTGGTTGCTTTGTTCTCCTTGTCCTCTCCGTCCACAGAGGTGGGGCCAAGGAGCAGGTTGCCGTCCACGGTGGGGCTGATGAGAATGCCCTTGCCCATTTTGGAGGGGGTTTGGAAGATGGTGTGGGAAACCAAAGTGCCGCATTCTTTATCCAGCAGTATGTACTCGCCCTTTCGGGGGTGGACACGGAAACTGGTGTCGCCGACCATATTTGCCACCGCGTCAGAATATACACCGGCGCAGTTTATCACAAAGCGAGCCTCCACGCTGTCAGTTTGGGAGGAGAGCAAGTAGCCGTTTTCGGTGCTTTCGATCCGGCAAACGGCAAAGTTGCGCTTTAACTGCGCGCCGTTATCCATAGCGTTTCCGATGGCGGCAACGGTCAGATCATAGGGGCATACGATGGAGCCGGTGGGCGCGTGCAGGGCGCAGATGGCCTCCCCGGAGATGTTGGGCTCTAAGCGCTTCAGCGCGTCCTGTTCCAAAATTTCCAGGCCGGCAACGCCGTTGGCCTTGCCCCGCGCCAGCAGATCGTTTATGATCGCCCGATCCTCTTCGTTGAAGCCAACCACCAAAGAGCCGTTATTCTGATATTTCACGCCCAGCTCCCGGCAAACGGTGGGCATCATTTCCGCGCCACGCACGTTGAGCCTGGCTTTCAGACTGCCTTCCTTTGCATCAAAGCCTGCGTGGACGATGGCGGAGTTTGCCTTGGTAGCGCCCATGGCAACGTCGTTTTCCTTTTCCAGAATGCAGATCTTCAGCTTGTATTTCGACAGGGCGCGGGCGGTCATTCCGCCTACAACACCGGCGCCGATAATCGCAACATCATACATACATTTCATCCCCTTATTGACAAAGCATAATCGTTTATTCTATAATAAAACGGTCAAAAACGATTGTCAACAGGTGGCTAAAAAGTCGATAATCAATCAAAAACGATCAATGGGAGGCAGAAAAATGCTGAAGGAAGAACGTTACGATAAAATACTGGCGATCTTGGAGGAGGAGCGATACGTTTCTGCCGCAAGGCTCAGCGAAATGCTCTATGTGAGCCTGCCCACCATCCGCCGGGATCTTGCGGAGCTTGGGCGGAGAAATCGGATCGTCAGAAGCCACGGCGGCGCCAAAATGATCCAGCCGGAGCATATTGTCGCTCCCCTGGATTTCCGAAAGACCGTACACGCAACAGAAAAACGGGCCCTGTGCCGCCGGGCGGCCACGCTGGTAAACGACAACGATATCATCTTCATTGACGCCTCCACCACCACCTTGCAGATGGCGGAATTTCTCAGTGATAAAAAGGGCATTACGGTGATCACAAACGGCATACCCCTGGCAATGCTGTTGGTGCAAAAGGGCATCAAGACCTACTGCACCGGCGGAGAGATCTTCGAAAATTCCCTTGCCCATTTTGGCAGCTTTGCCGAGGAATTTATCCAAAGATTCAACATTGACACCCTGTTTTTCTCCTGCCACGGCGTGAATGAAAAGGGAATGCTCACCGACCCGTCCCTGCCGGAGACCCAGATCCGCAAGGTGGCCATCAACCAGTGCAAAAAGTCCGTTTTCCTGTGCGATGAAACCAAGCTTTCCCTGTCCACGCCCTATAATCTGGTTTCCCTTGACACGGTGGATTGCATCATTACCAACACCGAAAGGGTGAAGGATTATCTTTCTCCACAGAGCAATAAAGAAATCATAATCGTATAAAAAGCGAGAGGATTTTCCTCTCGCTTTTGTTATGCTTGCAGAATGCGCAGGGCGTTTTCACGGCAGATGCAGCGGTAGGCCTTTTCGCTGATGTTGCCTGCCCGATAGCCGTCATCCAGCAGGCTGCTCAGCTGCACGGCGGTCTTTTCGATGGTCTGCCGGGAGCTGATGTCCGTGGCAAAGACGATCTGCTCAAAAAATTCGTCAAAGAAGCGCCAGGTGTAGTCAGGATCCCGGGATAGCGCCCGATAGCCACTGTTTGCGGAAATATCACAGATCAGGTTGGGATATTTTCGTAAAAGAACCGCAATGCGGCCTTCCTGTGCGATAGGGCCTGTAGAATAGGTGTGCCGCGTTTCCTCTGCCACATCGGCGCTGATCTCCGACCAGAAGGAGGCCGCGTGGGCCAAAAGGGTCAGCTTGGGAAATTGCTGCAGCACCTTTTCCAGGCGAACCAGTCCCAAGTCGTCCAGCAAGCCTTGTCCCACACCGGGTTTTCCGAAATGAATGGTAACAGGGAAGTTCTTCTTTTCGCAATGCATCAAAAGCCCCAGCATACGGGGATCGTCAAGCATCATATGGGCCTGCAGCTCCCCGGCGCCCCGGGCGCCAAGCTCCCGGTAGAAGTCGATATAGTAGGAGTAGTCCGGCACTCTTGCAGGGTCGTTCCAGGCCATACGGGGATCCAGGGCGCAGAACCACCAGGGGAAGGTTTCCGGGTAGGCTTCGTGCATCGCCTGGGCATCCCGGGAGGAAATGGGGTCGTGCATATGCTCCGGCGCAAGGCAGGACATCAGCACACCGCTTTCGATGTTAAGGGTGTCATAAGCCTCCCGCACCTGCTCCGGCGTGGGCCACGTGCCGCCCCGCATACGCTCAGGGCCGCCGGCAAACTGAGGATGCACGTGGCAATCGATTTTCTTTACCTGCTTGGTCAGATCCATAGGGTTACCTCTCACAGTTCAAAGATGTCCTTGTCGTTACAAAGGGTCACGTTGGGCATAATTTCCCGGCATTGGGCGGCAACGCCGTCGTAATCATACAAAATGACCCGGCCGTGGTGCAGGAAATACAGGTGTCCCACCGGCTGATCCTTTATATGCCGGCAAAGCTCCAGGGGATTGTGGTGGCCGGTTTCCGTGAGCAGCACATCGCAACCATCTGCGATCAAAGCGTCCAGCTCCTCAGTAGAGGCAACGTCCCCGGAATACACGATTTTCTTGCCCTCTGCCTCGATCACATAGGAAAAGGACTGATATCCCTCCTCCGTGGGCTTCATATGCAGATTGTGCTTTGCGGTCACGGTAACGGCGTCGGTTTTCAGAAGGACACCGTCTTTGACCTGAATGAAGTTGGTTTCGTAGGGGTTTTTGTACCCCCCTTCTGCGTTCTGCAGCATAGCCATCACGCCGCCGAAGCTCTCGGCATTGGGGCTGTATACGGAGATATCCCCGAATTTGGGGAACTGCTTTACTACATACCCCAGCTTGCGGATGGTCCAAAGCAGGTGGGGCAGGCCGCCTACGTGATCCATATGGGGATGGGAGATGAAAATATCCGAAATTGCCAGCAGATCAACGCCCATCACGTGGGCGGTGTGGGCGCAACCTTCACCTGCGTCAAACCAGTAGAGCCGGCCGGCAGACTCCAATGCCCAGGCGGTGTGATGCCGATTCGCAAATGGCTCGGTGCCGGAGCAGCTGCCGAAAATGTATAGCTTCATAGGGTTTTCCTCCTTGTTACAGATTTTCAAGACCGCTTTTTATGGCGGCATCCGCGGTGGTTTTTTCCACAAAGGCGCGGTTTTTGTCCTCCAATTTCAAGAAAGCCTCGTAGTATCGCTGACCAAAGGTACGCAGCGACGGGGCGGAAAAATGCAAAAAATCACCATTGTCCACGAGCCCCTCGGCAGAAACAAAGCCTGTGGCTTTTTCCGTTTCGGCAAGGCGCTGCAGGGCCAAATTGACCTTCTGATAATCCCGGAATTTTTCACATCGGACAGGGTCGGGGTTCTCCACAAGGAAATCCCCAAGACCGCCCAGCAGGAAGGGGACATTCTCAAGGCCCAGCCGTTTGCGGAAGGCGTTCAGAATCGCCCGCAGCTTTTCCTCATAAAGAGGGGCTTTCTCCGCGGAGGCATCGGACTCGCCCTGGTGCCATAATACGGCAACGATGGTGGAGGTCCTGGAGGCAAGCTCTGCCATATAACAGGCGTGGTCAAAGAGAATCCCGCCCTCTGCCCACTGATCCAGGCAGGAGCCGCCGTCGGCGCAGGGGATCAGGCCTACGCTTACATCGTGATCCCTGGTATACAGATCCGCAAAGCTCTCCGCAAGGTTGATTCCCGAGGTCGCTCTGTCGGCATTGACAGGCACATACATCTGCCGCCAAAGGCCGTTTCTGAGAACGAAAAGCCGCTTACTCACAATGGGCGGCACTTCACTTACAAAACCGCGGCCTGCCATATTGGATTGTCCGATCAACAAAACAGAATGTACCATAGTTGCCCCCCTCTGCAAAAAGCAGATTTTAATAGAGCCATTATAGTATAATCAGCCAAAAAAGTAAAGTTGGAAGTGTTGCTTATCAGGGGATTTTGCGGTACATAGGCCGGTGAAATTTCCGGGAAGGGTTGATGTGGCAGGAGAAATGTTGTAGAATAAAAAGGCTGCTATGGGCGGAGCTGCTGCTGCAGCGAGGGATATAAAACGGAAAAGGGAGCGTATTTATGGGCGAATTTACGATTATGCTGCGCAATGTTCTGATTTTTGTGGCATTAGCGGTTCCCGGCTACATACTGGTGAAAGGAAGGCTTTTGCGGCCGGAGCAATCTGGGGTGCTTTCCAAGCTTTTGATGTATCTGGCGCTGCCGTTTATGATCTTTTCCGGGGTGGTAAAGAATTTGACCTTCGATGGGGAATCCCTGCTGCTGCTTGGCGCGGTGGCGGTGATCGGCATCGGGGTGATCTTGGGAATGTTCTTTGTGTCTGCGCCTTTGGTGAAGATGGAGAAGGACAAAAAAACAAGGGGAATGATGCGCTTTTGCGCGGTATTTGCAAACAACGGCTTTCTTGGTATCCCCCTGGCTGTGGCGGTATTTGGCGCAGATTCTTTGGTGTTTACGGTGCTGATCGTGTTCAACATCATCAACAACATGCTGATGTACACCCTGGGCGCATACCTCACCACCGGCGACAAGCAGAATATCAGCGTGAAAAAAGCCTTTTTGAACCCTGTTTTGGCGGCTTTTTTGCTGGGCTGCGTCTGCAACCTGCTGGGTGTTAAAAACTATGTCCCGGAGGTAATTACCTTCTCCGATCATTTCAGCAATATTGTGACCCCCATCTCTATGACCATCATCGGTATGAAGCTGGGCGCAACCTCCTTCAAGACCTTGTTCCGGTCTAAAAAGCTCTACTACATTTCTTTCCTGAAGCTGGTGCTGTTCCCCGTTGCCGTCACTGGGGTAATGTTTGCTTTGAAGGCGGTGTCTGTGGCGCTTCCTGTGGAGAGCATCATTTTGGGCGTATTTGTGGCATTTTCTATGCCCACAGCCGGCCTGTCAGCCACCTTTGCCGACGAGTTCGGCGGCGATACAGAAAACGCGGTGATTTTCACCCTCGGCACGACGGTGCTTTCGGTTTTGACCATCCCCACCCTGTATTGGCTGCTGAATCTGTTTATCTGAGAACGCATTACAAAACTCCTCTGTTTTGCAGAGGAGTTTTTTGCGGTATACATACGCGCAATTTGTAAAAAAATATATACATAGCAAAAGCGAGGGGAATTTCCCCTCGCTTTTTGTGTGTAATATAGTTGGATCAATCCTCTTCTTCAGACGGTTGGGATGCCGGCTTTTGGTATTCGTTTTCCCGGATGCCGGGATAATGCGCATCCAAATATGCCTCCCGATAGGGATTTACGCCGTCAGACACCCTTTCGGGCTGCAGAGGCAAGGCCCACAAATCCTTTTTGTAGTAGGAATTATGGAAGGTCTGCTCAATTCTTCCCGATTTCTCCAGCACATCGTTGCAGGCGCGGATACAGCCTCTGGCGCCGCAGATGGCAAAGTAGCCTGTGTGCTCGATGATGTAATTGTAATATTCCATAACTGCGTGGTTTCCCGGCTTCCGTCCCCATTTAGCGCCTGCCAGCGCATAGCAAAGGATGTAGGCCTCCTCTTCTGTCATTTGTGAATTGCGGACATCGAAGGCCATATTGGGGAATTCCTTTTTCAGGAAGGGGGAACACTCGTTGTTCATTCCGTGGTGGGATAAGGTGCATCTTCCCATCTGGGTATCACCAAACCATATCTGCTTTTCTCCAAAATCCACGGTAATCCGGGCGTCTTTGTCCTTGGGACTGGGAACGGCGCCGCCGGGGCAGCGTCTTGTGCAGGCGCCGCAATGCAGACAGATGGTTCCCGTATCTAAAATCGGATCAGGTTCCAACTCGCAGTCGGTAAAGATCAGACCCAAGCGGACCCGGGGACCATATTTTTTCGTCAAAAAGACCTTGGACCAGCCAATCTCACCCAGACCGCAGCCGGCTGCGATCACACGAATGCTGCACACCACATCCGGAGGGACCTTGCCTTCTGCCACCGGCTTTTTGGTTGTTCCGTTTCCTTCGGGAACGGCCGGATAATGGGCAACAGCCTCGTATCCGTGATCTTCAATAAAGCAGCAGAGCTGATAGGTTTTGATGGGACGGAAAAAAGCATTAAGCTTGTTATAGGTATAGAAGGTATAATTGTGCCAATGGGTACCTTCCTCAATGCCGCGGTTGGCCCCCCGGGGAATAGGCATAGCAATGGCAATTACTGATTTTGCGTTGGGGAAATAGGTAATGGGGCTCATTAGCTTGGGCGCGTTTTTAAACCGCTCAATATTACCGAGAGCAATACATTCGATCCCAAGCGCCTTTGCCTTTTCCTTGATCATTTGGGATGTTAATGTCATATCAGTGCCCCCTGTTTCCGCTTTTGGAGAAAACGCCGCCCAAAACATTGGCTTTTTCATCGGAGTTGTCTACTGACTGGGTCGTGCCGCCAATGCTCCATATATCGCCGGTGCGGAAGGGATTTGCAAAGCGGTTTTCCAGAGCGCCGCGTTCCTCCAATGCGCACATACAACTGCGGTTACACAGCGCAGCAATGCGGTCGGGAGCGGATTTGGGAGAGAAGCGGTTGACCACAGCGCCGTTTTGGCAGATATTGCATTTTTCATAATCGATTTTGCCAACAGTAAAGTGTTTGCCGCAAATGGTGATTTCCTCGGTTTCGGTCTTGCTGATGGCGCCCAGGGGACAGGCATCTGCGCAACCGCGGCAGCCGTTACAGGCGGATTCCTCCAAAAGGGGTGTGCTTTCCAGTTCGGCATCGGTAATGATCATGTGGAAGCGTTGGCGGGAGCCGAACTCCTTGGAAAATGCAATGCGGTTATAGGAAATGCTGCACAAACCGCAGGCAACCGCTGCGTAATCAAAGTCAGGATAAACGTTGGGCTCCGGAGTGCCTTCTCTGACTGCCACGCCGGCGGGCTCAAGGTCGCTGGGGTTCGGGAAAACGGGGACTGCTTCCCAACCGTGGCTTTCGATGAAGTTCGTAAGATTGTAGGCGGAAAGGGCCAGAAATTCGTCCTCTAACCAATTCTTTCCGAAAAGCTGGTAGTCACCGAAGTTCGTTCCTTCTTCGATACCGCGAAGAGAGCCTCTGCAGATTCGCTTTCCCAGCAGAATGACAGTCTTTGCTTCCGGGAAAATGGAAAACGGATTGTGCTGAGGATCTACACTGTCAAAGCGCTTTTTCTCTGCAAAGCCAATCAGATCCACGCCGTCTTTTTTTGCAAACTCAATAATCTGGTTTTTAAAAGCGTTCATGTTTATCAGACCCTTTCTGGATGGATTATATTTCTATCTGCTCTTTGGACCAACCGCAATCGGCATAGGTGTTGCCTTCAAAGCTCACTCTGCGCAAAAGCGCAGCTGTTTCTTCTCTCGGGCGGTCAACGCTCCAAACAAAGCTTTTGGCGCCACATTTTTTTGCGCAGCCCAAAATACCGAACATATCATCCTTGAGGGTATGCCAGGTGGTAAGCATAAGGCCGTATAAACGATGCTCTGTAACAGTATCGATACAGGCGGTATAGTTGGCTTTTTTCAGCCAGGGGGCAACGAGCAGGTCGCGACCCTTGTCTTTCAGATAAACCGAGGACAAAACAGGCGGCTGCAAAACCTTATACTGCCAGTCTACCATCACCGTCTCTTTCGCAAGCGCCGCGAGAAGCTGCTCGGCCTCGCCCTCTTTGCCGTAGGCATAGTACTCAGAGGGATAGTCTGTTTCTTTGAGGATCATATCCATCCAAAGCATAGGTCTGCGTCCTTCCGCCACGATGTCGGCGGTAAGCCGGCTTAAAAATGCAGGCACCTTTTTGCGCAGGTCTTCCCGGCGCATATAGAAATATGCCTCATCAAAGCCAATGTGGAAGAACTGCGTCTGGCCAAACACTGCATATAACTCCTGGCGGATCTGCTTGAAAAGGTCGTAGACCTTGGGATTCGTAATATCCCAGGCCCAGCCGTCGGGCGTGAAAAGGTGCTGAAGACGGGGATTTTGGTCGAGGACAACGTGCTTTCCGTAGCATGCGCGGGAGGCGGTAGCGTGACCGAACATATTAAACATGGGGATCGGCTCGATGCCTAGCTCGCGACATTCGCAAATCAGCTCTTTTGCCTGCTCTTTTGTAAAAGCGTGAGGCCAGGAAAGCTCTTTTAAGCAATCGTACTGAAACATTCCCCAGAATTCGATGACGATGTGGGTGTACTGACAAAGCGCAGACAAACGGATCAGTTTTTTGATAAAATACAGATCGTTTTCGGGGAACACACAAATGTGGATCATACGATTGTGTATCGTGTAATCGCTTTCCTCCAAAACAGATTTGATTTTAAGGGTATCTTCATCAGGCTCGATTTTCATCAGCAGGGACATAAACCCGCGCATCAGTCCGCCGTAGTCTTTGCCCACAATTGCGACACCGTTTTCGTCTGCCTTTAACACATATTCTTTTTCCGCTGAAAGGATCGGTAGCGGTGTGCTGCCCATACGAAAAGTAAAGTCTTCGCCTTTTTCCAGGCATAGCTCACCTGTCGTCAGGGTAAAACTGTTCCACAGCTTTTTAACAGTTTCGTTGTGCATTCTCCGGTCGGCAATAACGGATGTTTTTTTGTCCAGGAATAAATAGTTGCTCATTTTAATCACCTCAGTTCAATAATAAACAGAGGCGAAACAAATGCAAACTCACTATTCAACGCAAAAGGTGGATTATTCAACTATTGAAATGTAGGATAAACCTGTTATAATGATATAGAGGTGGATAAAATGTTATACGATGGCAATAATCCTGTTTTGCGAATCGTCGGAGTTGAGCATCTGTGTTGGAGAGGCGGCGTTTTTGACGTAAGACCCCGCGCATATTCGGCATTGGCGTTCAGAATAAGCGGAAATGCAACCATTACCATCGGCGGAAAAGAGCATTATATACATTCAAATGATATTTTGTATATGCCCCAAAACATCTCATACAAGGCAGAATATACTGACACAGAAATGCTGGTCATTCATTTTGTCACGTCACAAAATGATCGTGAATTGGAGGTGTATGCATTCCAAAATGTGGAGCAAATCTATAAGCTGTTTTTGAACGCCCTTGGCTTTTGGAAGAATAAAGAACCGGGATTTCACGTCTATGCCCTTTCGCAGCTTTATATGATTTTAGGCGTAATACTGGAAAAAAGCACCAAAGTAAATCAGCCGCAGCACTTTTTAGATGCAATATCGTTCATCAATTCCAATTACAGAAACAGCGCGCTGAATACGGATATGATCTGTGCAGAAGCAGGCATCAGCGCAACGGTTTTCAGACAGCTTTTTAAAAAATATTATGAAAAGACCCCAACGGAGTATATCACAAGCTTAAGGCTGGAATATGCCAGAAGCTTACTGTCAAACGGCGTTTCAGTAGAAAGCGCTACCTATGAAAGCGGCTTTAATGACCCGAAGTATTTTGCAAGAGTTGTAAAAAAGCATTTTGGCAGCACCCCGAGGGAGCTTCAAAATTACGGAAAATAAAGAAAAGATACTTTATTTGCAAAAGGATTGCAGGGGACGGGTTTCCCGTCCCTTGTGAAAAAACAACAGCGGAGTGAAATTTCACTCCGCTGTTAGCTTTCATTTTATCAGATATTCAAAACCCAATATAACAACGCCCAGCAGCACAAGCACGATGCCTACGGCTCTGTTTAAGGTTTCAGGCTTAGCCTTATTGGCAAATACAGCCGCGATCCTTGCCCATATAAAGGTAAACACGATGCACAGCGCCATAATCAGAAGATTGGGGCTGTCACCAAAGGAAAAGTGGGATATTGAGCCGGTCAGAGCGGTAAAAGTCATAATAAATACGCTGGTACCAACAGCAGTCTTCAGCTCATAGCCTAGAACGGATGTGAGAATGAGCAGCATCATCATTCCGCCGCCGGCGCCAACAAAGCCGCAGATAAAGCCGATAATGAGGCCGCAAAGAAGCGAGCCTGCCAGCTTTCGTCTTTTGCTGACAGCCTCCATCTGCTGCTTTGTGGTCATCACGGGCTTCACAATGAACTTTATGCCCAGAATCAGCGTCATAAAGGTGCTGAAGCCTCCCATCGTTTGGGCCGGAACAACGCTGGAAATGTAGCTGCCGACCACAGTAAACAGCAGGACCATTGCCATCATAAGCAAGCCGTTTTTGATGTCTAAGTTTTTGTTTTTGCCATAAGTGAAGGCGGAAACCGCGCTGGCCAGCACATCGGATGCCAGGGCGATGCCCACGGCGGTATAGGGCTCGATTCCAAGAAAGGTAATCAGCATAGGGCTGATAACGGCAGCAGCGCTCATTCCGGCAAAGCCGGTTCCCAGGCCTGCGCCCATACCCGCAAAAAAGGTTACCAGTAAAATGATCCAAATGTTCAATATATTCACCTCGGTGGAGCATTATACCACACCTGTTCCAAAAAGTAAATCCTGCGGTATAATTTCCTGCCTTTTACAGATACGAACAGCGGAAGTTGTAGGGACACCGCTCCTGCGGTGTCCGCGGACACCCGAGGACGGGTGTCCCTACGGGAAAAGGAGAAAGATATACTATGAAGGCTACAGAAATTGTTCGTCGTGTTGAGGAATGTGTTATAATAGGACAAAAGCCGGAAAAACCGCATAAACACTATGGATTTTGCTGTTTTTGTCGAACTCAATTTGCATAAATCAATATATACATAGCAAAAGCGAGGTAAAATTCACCTCGCTTTTGCTGCGTATGGAATATCAATCAAGTTTTAAGATCATTTCTAATATCCGTTTTACGCACGCTTCCAAATGACCGCGCTGGAGGCGGCCTTCTTCCAAAGCCTGGGTCAGCGCCTCCGGGAAGCCGCTGGGCATACGGATATCATTGCCTGCCAGGACGCAGTTTGCCTGCTCGCAGGGAACACCCCAGTCGGATGTCACCATTCCCTCAAAGCCCCACTCCTGCCGCAGGATGCCTTCGATCAGCTCATGGCATTCGCAAGCGCGACGGGCGTTTATCAGATTGTAGGAGGACATGATCGTCCAGGGCTGGGCCTCCTTGACGCAGATCTCAAAGCCCCGCAGATAGATCTCCCGCAGTGCCCGCTCCGATACACGGCTGTCGCTGTGTAAGCGGTTGGTCTCCTTGTTGTTGGCGGCGAAGTGCTTGGCAGAGGCTGCAGTACGGGTGCTTTGGATGCCACGCACCTTTGCAGCGGCGAATTTACCGGCGATCAGCGGATCTTCACTGAAATACTCAAAGTTTCTGCCGCACAAGGGATTACGGTGAATGTTCATTGCCGGTGTCAGCCAGGTAGCAAGTCCGTTCTCTTTGCATTCCATGCCGCCCGCTACACCGATGGCATAGGCAAGCTCCGGATCCCAAGTGCAGGCGATCAGTGTGGCGCAGGGCCATGCAGTGGTGGGAATACCCACACCGGGATACAGCCGCACACCGGCAGGACCGTCCGCCGTCATGACTGCGGGGATACCCAGGCGGGTGATACCGCCCCAGCCTGCGGTGTTGCCAAGGCCGCGCGAGGGGATGCCGCTGACCATTTGGATCAGTTCCTGATCAGTCATTTGGAGGATAAATTCGTCCAGGGTGAGCTTGCCCTGTGCCACCGCACTCAGGGGTAGCGGCTTTTCAAGAGAAAGTGCACGGGCTGTGTTTTGGGTCGGGACAACCGTATGATGGAGCACAGGGAACGCAGGCAATGTTTCAAAGCTGCCGTCGGAAAGCATCCGCTTATTCAGCAAATTGGGAGCGCAGCGCTGCTGCAGCTGCTGCGTGACCACAAAATCCTCCGTGACGGTGTAGCGATAATCACATTCTTGAAGATCCCGACAGTTATTTCCCGCAAAGAAACGGTATTCTCCTTGTTCCAGCACATAGGCAGACATCTGGCATTTGCCCAGATCATCGTAACTGGCCATATCGGAAACACCAAAGGAAACGGTGATCTTCTGCGTTTCACCCGGCGCCAGCAATTTGGTCTTTTGAAATCCAACCAGGCTGATGGCACTCTTGCCTAAGCGGCCCTGTGGGGCAGAGAAGTAGATTTGGACCACCTCTTTGCCGGCAACTGCTCCCGTATTGGTCACTGTAAGAGATACTTTTATCGTTTCTTCTTCCAACACAGCCACCGGCTTGCTCAGTGCAAAGGTGGTATAGGAAAGACCGTAGCCAAAGGGGTAATTGACCTTTTCTTTGGCACCGGGAATAGTCTCAAAGTAGCGGTAGCCTACATAGATGTCCTCGCAGTACTCCAAATAGTCCTTGCTTTCGTTGAAGGTATCGGCGCAGGGATAATCGAGGAAGGATTTGGCGAAGGTATCCACCAGCTTGCCGGAGGGATTTACATCACCGCAAAGGATGTCAGCAATGGCAAGACCACCCTCCATACCGGCCTGCCAGGCCAGCAGGGCTCCATCGATTTTGGGATTTTCCCGGATCCAGCTTACGTCCACCATACCGCCCACATTCAGGACTGCCACACTGTGGGGAAACACTGCGGTCACATCGTCCACCAGTTTCTGTTCCTCGTCGGTCAGATAGAAATCGCCCTTTTTGGCGCTGCGATCCCAACCCTCACCGGAGTAACGGTGGATAGCGATAATCGCCACATCAGCATATTCCGCTGCTTCGGCAAGGAGCTCAGTAGGAATGGCGGGCTCAGGAAGGACCGGAAGCACATCCATAACGCCAATTCTTTCCTGTGCTGCGATCCTGGGAGCGGCGTAATCATAGTAAAACTGGGACAGCGGTTCAAAAACGCGGATACGGGGGGCTTTTTCCCGGAATCCCTCATAGAGGTTGCGCACATAGGCAGGGAACACGAGGCCGCTGCCGCCGCCACCTTGGATATATTCCAATGTGCCCACACCGAAGAGCGCTACCGCAGTTCCCTCTTTCAGCGGCAGGAGACCGTTGTTTTCCAGCAGCACCATGCCCTCGGCAGCCACGTTTCTCGACAGCGCGATATGCTCAGCACAGCCGGTTAGCCGTTTTCCGTCTGCGCCCATATTGGTGGTAAGATTATACCTGTACCTTGCCCATTTATCTGCTTTAACTATGCTGCTTTTGTGCTGGATATTCATAGGTTGTAAGTCCTCCTTAGTATTTTTTTATTGTATTATAAGACGATTTATGCTATTATACAAGAAAAAAACGCGGTGTTTTCGGACAATAAATGCAGATGTAGGTGAGAAATGTGCAACAGATTTTTCGAGAAACAAAATCACGGATAGATTTTCGAAAAGGCGCGGTCCTGAATTTTCCGGCACACATCCACGATGATATTGAACTGGTTTATGTAAAAAGCGGCAGCGGAACAGCTTATTGTGATGGCAAAAAGTATACCTTGACAGACCGTTCCTGGTTCCTCGTTTTTCCCAATCAGGTGCATCATTATGCGGATTTTTGGGGTGGTGAATACCTGGTTCTGATCATGAAGCCCTCCAATTTTTTGCGGTATAATGAGCTTTTCATGAAAGGTGTACCGGACAGTGCGGTGCATCGTTTCCCCGAAGGGGAGGACGACGGGGTCAGCTATTTGCTGGAAACCGCATACCGCGAATACGTCCGGGATGGATACAGCGATGTTATCGCAGCCTATCTGACCGCTCTTATCGGAAAGCTGATACCTTTTTATAATATTGAAAAGACGAGTACTTTGCGGGATAATGTGCTGAAGATCCTGCAGTATTGTGCCAATCACTACAAAGAAGACCTTACTGTTGAAATGGTTGCGCAGGCCCTTTCCATCAGTCGTAGCTGTGTATCTCACATTTTCAACACCCGTATTTCTATGAATTTCTGTGATTATGTAAACTCCCTGCGCCTTACGGAAGCGGAGAAAATTTTAAAAAACAAAAACTATTCCATAACCGAGGTCGCAAATATGTCCGGGTTTCCAACGATTCGGACATTTAACCGGGCGTTTTTGAAAAGATACGGTGTTTCTCCGTCCGTCTATCGGAAATCATTGGACAAATAACCATACACGAAAAAATCCGGCAGTATAATCTCCTGCCATTTACAGACTCGCAGCGTAATTTGTAAAATGATTGTAGGGACACCGCTCCTGCGGTGTCCGCGGACACCCGAGGACGGGTGTCCCTACTGTTTCTTGTTGAGCTCAATTTGCATAAATAGAATATATACATAGTAAAGCGGAGCAAATTTGCTCCGCTTTTTGCTATGTTTTATGCCATTTTTTCTTGTACTGATAAGGCGTGATTTTGTAATAATGTTTGAAAAGTTCTATAAAATAAGAATTGTCATTATAGCCGACACTTGTTCCCGCCGTTAGTACTGATTTTCCCTCTTGCAGCATTTGAGCCGCTAATACAAGTTTTTTCTTCCTTATATACTCCAAGGGTGTCATATCAAGCGCTTCCTTGAATCTTCGCTCAAGGGTGCTTTGGCTGATATATAATGCTTTTGCAATATCTGCAACGGTAATTTCTTCATGAATGTAGCAATCGATATAATCCATTATTTTGCATAGATCTTGCGGCAATACTGATTTCGCAGATATTGCGTTTTTGCTTTGTTTGAGTATTGCAAAAAGTCTAAAAAAAGTATATATTTTTTCTTCGTTTGTTAGAGAACGATGGTGTAATGCGTAACATAAATCTATTAATTCTTCACGCAAATCGCCTTGAGGAGAAATATAGTTTTCGCGAAATCCGTCTTTTAAAAAATCTAAAATATCCTTGTTTTTTTGGCAATCAAAAAGAATCCAAAACAGCTTATGCGGAGCATCACTTCTGTAAACACAGTGATGATATTCTCCGGGTCGGGCAATAATAACATCTCCGCGTTTCAAATCATATAAATTGTTTTCTACCAAAAAAGATACGTCGCCCGAAAGATTGATGTACAACTCAAATTCACTGTGCGTATGAAGCCCGATCTCATGGGTGTGGATGCTTCGATTTGTTTCTGTAAGTTTGATTTGGAAGTCAAACTCATTGAGAGCCGGTATGTTCAATTTTGTGATGTTACCGCTATACAACACGCACCACTCCTTTTTGACGATTTTACCATATTTTTTGACCAAAAGTCAAGAGAAACCGCTGCTATTATATGGTATAATAAAGAAAAAAGAGGAGATTTTATGACAACCGTTTTTTTAATTGCTACGTCTATAGCAAGCATAGTGCTGCAAAATTGTCTTTTTAACAACGCTTGCAAAACAAAATTGAAAACTGCAAAGCACATAAATAGTTTCAATATGATAGTATATTCGGTTTGTACTTTGATCTTTGGGCTATTGCTTTTGAAAGAGAAACTCTCTGTATTTACGATTTTGTTAGGGCTTATATTCGGGGTTGTTACAATGCTGAGCAATTTTTATAAAATGATCGCTTTATCAAACGGCCCGATGCATATTACGCTACTGATAACGACATCGTCTATGATCATTCCTACTATGTCGGGAATATTTTTCGGTGAGGTTTTTAGTGCTGCAAAGCTTTGCATGGTTTTTCTTCTTATTGTTTTTATATATTTATCATTTCAAAAAAGCAGTGAAACAAAAATCAATAAAAAATGGATTTTTTACAGTGCCCTGGCATTTATCTTTCAAGGCACAGTTGGTGTTCTTCAGAAGATTCATCAATCCTCTGTTCATAAAACGGAGATCAGCGGTTTTTTGTTTATTAGCTTTATTTGTGCAATGGTCTTCTGCTTTTTAAGAAACAAGGGGGTTGACAAAACAATCTCTTTAAGTAAGCTGACTGTGTTTATTGGTTTCATTTGCGGTGGATGTACCTTTGGAATGAATTACATAAATCTTAAACTTTCGGGATCGCTGCCAAGCCAACTGGTTTTCCCACTTATTAACGGCAGTGCACTCATTTTAAGTTCAATTATGTCAGTAATCCTTTTCAAAGAAAAACTCTTAAAGAGGCAAGCTATTGGTCTTATGGGCGGTATACTTTCATTGATTGCTATCTGCTTTGTACATTAAAGGAGGACAAAATGAAAAAAGAGTTCAGTTTTAATTACGGAGATAAACAGTTTGTTTTTTCAGCAGAAAATAATGCTGTTTATGAATTAGAAAAGGGTGTAACTGTACAAGTAGTCTGTAAAGAGTATAAAGAGTATGATGCGGTAGAATGGGTGCTATACTTTGAAAACAAAAGCGACAGCAATTCACAAATTATATCCAATATTTGCGATTGTGATACAGTATTTCCTTTAACATACCCAAGACAAGCAAAATCAGGATATAAGCCTGTAGAAGGTGATGCTTGTGTTATAACCATGAATGGAATGGTAGAAGGTAGGTTTTATTGGGAAAATGATAAGGTAAGTGCTACAGAATACAATTTTAATTACGAATATCTTTGCAAAACACCCAAAAAGCAATTTGGTAATATCGGTGGACGCTCAAGCGAAGGAATGATGCCGTTTTTTGATGTGACGGCAAATGGTGAAGGTTATATTGCGGCTATCGGTTGGACAGGCGATTGGAAAGCTGAGTTCTCTAAAGCTTCAGATGGTATAAGAATGAAAAGCGGTCTTAAAGAAACCAATTTCTATTTAAAAGCAGGCGAAAAAATTCGCACATCATCTACGCTTATTATGGGTTATACCGAGTTGGAGGATAAACACAATAAATTTCGCAAGCTTATAAAGAACCATTTTTCTCATAGAAGTAATACCGGCGCTACACGAGATGGTCTCATGGCGTGTGAGCTTTGGGGTGGACTTAAAAGCGAGGAAATGATTAAAAGAATAAATGAATTGAAAGCGCATGATATTAAATTTGAAGACGTCTGGATTGATGCAGGCTGGTATGGACAGTGTACGAAATGTGATGACGCTTTTAGCGGAGATTGGGGAGAGCATACAGGTGAATGGGAAGTAAACAAACGTGTCCATCCAAATGATTTGATTGATGTTCGTGATGCCGCAAAAAATGCCGGAATGAATCTTATGCTTTGGTTTGAACCCGAGCGTGCGATCAAAGGAACGCCAATTACAAAAGAACATCCCGATTGGTTTTTGAAATTGCCCAATTGTAAAAGCTTGATCCTAAATTACGGTAACAGCGAAGCTGTAGATTACGTTTACAATCTATTATCTCACTATGTGAGTGAATTAGAGTTATCTTGTTACCGTCAGGACTTTAATAGCGAGCTTACAAGTTATTTCAAAGCTAATGATGAAGAAAACAGGTGCGGCATTTCTGAGATAAAGCATATTACAGGAATGTATCATCTATGGGATAGGTTGCTTCAGAAATATCCTTACCTTATTATCGATAACTGCTCTTCGGGTGGCCGAAGAATCGATATTGAAACTTTAAAGCGTTCAATACCATTCTTTAGGAGCGATTATCAGTGTAATTTTAATGAAGATCCTGAAGTTTTGCAGGTGCATAACGCAAATATCTCCTGTTATCTGCCTTATAACGGTTGCACAAGCAAAACCAAAAACGATACTTATGCAATCAGAAGTTCCTATTCTTCGAGTTGGGGCGGAGCTTTCTATAATGCTATCTTCCAAAGTATGAATGAAGAAGATTTTAAATGGGCAAAACAAATAACAGACGAATACAGAAAAATTCGAAAATATTTTTCTATGGATTTTTATAATCACGGTTCAAATGTGTTTGACAGTACGGCTTGGGCTATCTGGCAGTATCACGATAATGAAGCTCAAAGCGGAATTGTTATGGCGTTTAGAAGAAAAAATTCGCCTTTTGATAATGTTGAAATCCAATTGAAATCAACCGTTGAAAATCAAGAGTATTTGTTTCATGATCTTAATACTGGAAATACGTTTATCGGAAGCAATGCCATAAAGATTCATCTTCCTCAAAAACAAAGCAGCGTTATTATGGAATATAAATTAAAATAATAATAAACGATAATTAAATAAAACAGTATAATCTCCGTTTGTTTACAGATACTAACAGCGTAATTTGTAAAATTATTGTAGGGGGAGCGATGGGAGCGCTGCCTGTGGCAGATGAAGCGACCTGAGCGAGTGGCCGCGGTCGACAGATGAGGAAGGCTTTTCAAAGCCGACGAAGATGTCGGGCACCGCAACAGGAATTGGCCGTCCGTTACTCCGGTACAATATCCCACAGGCGGACGAGCGATGCTCGCCCCTACGAAAGAACTGTAAAAGGAGATAGATATATATGAAAGCCACAGGTATTGTACGCCGCGTTGAGGAATGCGTTATAATAGGACAAAAGTTGAGAAAAGCTGCATAAAAACTATGTTTTTCGTTGATTTTTCTCCAACTCAATTTGCACAAATATAATATATACATAGCAAAAGCGAGGTGAAATTCACCTCGCTTTTTAGCCTCCATTATCACAAGAGAACCGTCCCCTTGTGTTCCGAATATAGCTCTGCCAATACGCACACAAAAAATGTGAAAAAGCACTTATGAAATTAAAAGAAGCTATAAAAGACCTGATATAACGAAAAAAGCCCCGTTAGGAATGCAGAAATTACTGTACTCCCAACGGGGCAAAGCGATTGGTTATTTTGCGATTTTTCTCTTTTTATCAATAACGATCAAAGCAATCATTGAACAGCTACTCAACACTAAGAGGAACACCCACAATCCAAGCACAATACACTTTCCACAAATGTCATTGACAACTCTGGAAAACGGTGAAAAAATCAGATGAATGTGTTATAATCTTAACATAAGGAGATCTAATAAGGAGGTATTTA